>JALYTS010000008.1 GCA_030854185.1 Actinomycetota bacterium
GACCTGGCAGCGTCTCTACCAAACGGCTTGACGAACCGCCGGATGCGGGCCCGCATGTCCGGTGGTGTGAGAGGGGGCGGGGCAACCCCGCCCCCTACTCGATTTTCCCATAGAGGCAAATTCGGCAACAGACGAACAGTGCCCGAACCACCGCTCGTTGCGGGGCGCACTCGTCCGGCGTGCTACCGGTCCGAGATTGAGGCGTAGAAGGATGCGATGACGTCGTTGAGTGCGCTGATTGCGGGGTCGTCGTCGTACTGGGCGCGGGCTTGGTGGTATAGCTCGTCGGCGACGGTGGATAGGCTGTTGATTGATTTGCGGTTGGTGCTGAATGCCTTGCGTGCCCATTCGGTTGCGCCGTCGATGTCGCCGTGTCGTAGGGAGGCGATGGAGAGGGTGAGTTTGGCTTCGCTGGCGCGCATGGGGCTGCGGTCGGTGCCGTCTGGGCGGGTGGAGAGCCGGAGGATTTCGTGGGCGTTTTCGGAGGCGTGGGTGTCGTCACGGGCGATGCGGTAGCAGTCCATGGCGTAGAAGTCCCACTTGGTGGGGTCGATGACGAAGTGGTTTTCCGGTCGCGAGGGGTGCTCGTGGTCGCCGAGGAGCCGGGCGCCTTGGTCGAGTGCACGCCGTACCTCGCTGCGGTTGCCCATGCGGGCGTGTGCTTTGGCGTCCTGGGCGGCGAGTTGGATGGCGACGGAGGCGTGCGGCGCGGCGGTGATGCCTGCGGCAACGTAGTCGGGGATTGACCGTAGCCGGCCTTGGGTGATGGCGAACCAGGCGCTCATCTCGAATGACCAGGCGACGATCTCGCCGTGGCCGGCTTCTCGGCCGAGTTGGAAGGCTGAGGTGCGGGCGGTTTCGGCGTGGCGGGCGAGGCCTAGGTCGTAGTTCAGGCAGCCGATGAGCAGTGCCAGCCATCCGGAGATGACCAGTAGTTCGCGGTGCTCACTTAGCCTGGTGGGTCCTTGGAGCAACTGTTGGACGTATTCGAGCTGGTGGTGCGCGTCCACCCGGAGTTCGTCAGGGGGTCGGGAGACGTATTCGCAGCACAACTGCTCGGTAATGACGTTGAGCTGGTCAATGGTGTCTCGGCCGACGTCGGTACGGTGGATCTTGCGGATGAGGTCGCTGAACACGAGCGGATCGCGCCCCGGGTGAAGTGATCCCGGGGCGGGTGTCTGTGCGGTGGTATAGGCGGCGATGAGCTGGCCATCGGCATTGAGCGCTCGGTCCAGTCGTTCCACTGTGTTTTCATCGGGCACGAATGAGTTCTGTTCGGTGCGGCTGATCTGGCTTTGGCTCCAGTTGGCCTGTTTGGCCAGTTCACCCTGCTTGAGACCGGCGTGGGTGCGGAGGCGTCGCAGGGTGTCGCCGAACATCTCCACAGACCTCGCCACCTCCTGAATATGCGCATGTGATGCGCGCATGCCGCATCTGCTGGCTTCAGGCCCAGGGTAGCCCGCAAGCTGAGCGTGGCGGGCGGTTACCCGCTGTTAGACACAGGAGAGGAGGCAGTCATGTCCTTGTTCGTCGTGGTTCATCCGAGGTTCGGTGATACGGCGCGTGTGGCGAGCGATGAGCGGCAACGGCCGCAGCTCGTGGCGGACATTGGGACGGGCAGCGCGCTGTCCATTCAGGTAGATGAGGAGCCGGGCAGCACGGAGTTGGCGGCGCGGTTCGCGCGGGCGCTGGCGGCTGCGGCGCTGCGGTTTGCCCAGCGGTGCGAGGAATCGATCCCGGGACAGGCGGTCGCGTTGCCGGTGATGTGCGGCGAGGTGGGCACCGGCGATCTCTGACCAGGACCGACCAGATACAGGGCGGAGCGGAGGCAAACGGAGATGAGCACGTCACCGCGTGTGGAGAGCACTGCACGGGTCACTGAGCAGGAGTGGCGGACTGTCCTGGCAGCGGCTCGCGACTTGGCAGAAAAGGTGTCGGGTCTCAGTCACCGGTTGGCCGCAGTGGAGCAGCGGCTGAACTCTGATGATCGGCCAGCGTCTGCTCGACCACGGTCATCCGATCGGTCAGATCGTCTACGGATCGGCTGACCTGGTGAAGAAGGTCGAGGAGTTCGGAGACGGTGATGGATTCATTCGCGCTGGGTTGTCGCAGGACGTATGCGCCTTTGCCCTGGCGGGACACCACCAGTCCTTCGGTGACCAGTTGCCGGATGGCGTCCCGTGCGGTCATGACCGCGATGCGGTACCGCGTGGTGAGCTCGGCGAGGGTGGGGAGCTGGTCACCGGGCTGGTAGGTGCCGGCGGCGATGGCGTGGCGCAGGTCGTCGGCCACGCGCTGGTAGGCCGGTCGGGGGTCGGGCTGGTCCAGCTCCATGGAGCAATAGTACCGCGTGAGCTAGCAGAGCCATAGATCACTCGTTTGGAGGCGTCACGAGATACCTTGATCCATAATTTAATAGCTAACATAGCTAAGTCAGGTGCCTCGCTGTGGCGGGCATGAGATGAGAAGGAGTGTTGATCAATGGGTGCGCCCAGGAACATGCGGCTACCGGCAGATTTCGATCAGTGGTACCCGCAGGGTCTGTACCTGGTGGGCGAGATCACGCCGGTGACCGAGTACCAGTCGCCGGAGGACCGGTCCCGTAACCGGCCGGTTCGGCCCCGGATCGATGAGGCGACCGGCTTGCCCCTGTTTCGGGGCACGTTCGCTGATCCGGCGGCGGAGAAGGATCGGGAGAAGTCGGTCACGGTCGAGTTCGCGTGTGCCTACCAGCCGGTGCCGCCGGAAGCCGTGGTCGGTGTGCCGTTTCGGCCGGTGGTGCTGGAGGGGATGACCGTGGCGCCGCGCGCGGAAGTCTCGGGCCAAGCAAAGTGGATCACATGGGTCATCCGGGCCACGGGCATGAGGGCACCCGGTGGAGCCTCTGCCACCGTGGTCGCTGGCGGCAAGCCGCCGTCGCGCAGGACTGTGGTTGGCCCGTCCGACTCGACGGGCAGGGCAGCGGCATGAGCGGTCAGGACGCTTCGACACCGCCGCCGGTGTCCTCCATTCAACCAGGTGAGCCGGATCCGCCACGGACGTTGGCGGAGGCTCATGAGGCGGTGGCCGCCCTTCGGCCGGCTCGGTCAGCGCCGCTGGGCGAGTGGTTGGCGTTTCACCAGCGGTCAGCGGCGGTGTACGCCGAAGTCGCCGAGATTGATCGGGGTCACCATCACGAGGCGCTGTTCATGGTCGAGCAGGAACGGCAGCGCGTGAAGGAGATCAAAACTCAGATTGCCTCACAGTGCCCGGCCGGTGAGGAGTGAGGAGGTGATGACCGTGACGAAAACTGTGAGTCCTATTCCGCCGGTGACGTTGATGGCGGCGCATGAGGAGTTGGTGCGGGTCCGTCCCTGCCGGACGGCGTCATTGCCGGTGTGGTTGTCGTATTACCAGCAATCGGTAGCGGTGTATGAGCAGGTCGCCCAGATCGATCCCAGCCACGACGGTGAGGCCCGGTACTGGGCGGCGCGCGAACGAGTCCACGCCAGGGGAATCGAAGCCCGGATGAGGGCACTGGTACCCGGGTGAGTACACGACGGCATCGGACAAACGACGGTGAGGAAGGGGATGGGCGGTGCGCTGGGGCAGGTGGCGGGTCGCGCTGGCGGCTCGGCGGCGGGCACGCCGGTGGCGGGTTGGCCTGAGCTGGCAAACGTGCCGCCGATGCGGAAGCTTCTCGTTGCTGCCGGTCGGTATTGAGCCGATCTGTGGTAGCTGCCGCAGCCTGCACTAACACACGATCACAGAAATAACAGCTTGGTTACCAGGGCCCGCTTCGCCAACGTGACCTATTTGGCCCGCGGATCCCGGCGCAGAAGGCAGCCGCGCACGCAGAATCCCTGCACGTCGATCATGAACGCTTCTCGATACGCATGTGACCTCGCTGATAGGGCACCAGGACACCACTAGTGGAGCGATCGGCGGGTGGCGGCTCGGCCGGCCACGGTCGCACCGAGCACGCCGAGACCGGCCAGCAGCGCGAGCAGCACGGGCAGCGCGTGTGCGGGTGAGCCCAGCAGTGCCAGCAGGGCTCCACCCATGCCGATCAGGGTCGCGGTGGTGAGCTGGTCGGACATCTGTGCTGCGGAGGAGTGGAATCCCACCTCGCCGGCACCGGATTGCTGCAGCAGCAGGAACGCCACCGAGGAGAAGCCCAGCCCCATCCCGATTCCCGCGACGCCCCATAGTGGCAGGGCCAGCCACGGCGTACCCCAGGTGGGTGCGACCAGCAACAGCCCGGTGTCACCCACGGTGAGCAGGATGAACCCGATCCGCAGGAGCCGGTGCCGGGGGAGGTCCGGATGGTGACCTTGCCACGCTGAGGCCGCCGACCACCCCAGCGAGCCGACCGCCAGCGGTATCCCGGCGGCGGCGAGCGTCCAGTGGTGGGTACTGGTCAGGATCAGGGGCAGGTAGGAGTTGGCGGTGAAGAACATTCCGGCGAGCAGCCCCCGGGCAGCTACCACGGTCGCCACGCCACGCCGCGCCCGGAACACTCCATCGGGCAGCAACCGGCGTGTCGACACCAGCAGCGCCACCAGCGCCGCCCCGGCCACCGCGGCAGCGGACCCGCTGGGATGCTGGGCGGCCCAGCTCAGCGCGCAGACCCCCACTGCCGCGCCCAGGGCGGCCAGGACCAGCCCGGGTCGTCGCGCGGTTGGGCTCCGGGCGGGGTCCGGCGGCCCGAGCAGGCGCACCGTGGGTACCACAAGCCCGACCGCGAGCACCACCACCGGCACCAGCCCGAGGAACACCCAGTGCCAGGACAGCCGTTCGGTCACCACCCCGGCGATCGGCGGTCCGATCAGCGAGGGCAGCACCCATGCCGAGGACATCAGCCCGAAGATGGCCGGACGGGTCCGCTCGGGGTAGACCACCGCGATGAGCACGTACACCGCCACCGTCAGGGAGCCGGCGCCCAATCCCTGTAAAACCCGCCCCACCAGCAGTTGCGGCATCCCGGCCGCGGTGCCGGCCACCAGCAGACCTGCTCCGAACAGCACCGGGGCCGCCACCAGTGGGATCCTCGGGCCGGCCAGGTCGCACCACCGCCCGCCGAGCACGGTCCCGAACACTCCGGCGGCCATGAACGTGACGAACGGCCACGCGTACAGCGACATCGCGCCGAGGTCGGCCACCAGGGCCGGCATGGCCGTGCCCACCCCCATCGCCTCGAACGCCACCATGCTGATCAGCAGGAGCACGCCGATCGTGGTCGCGCGCCGGCTCGGGCCGAACAGCTCCGAGCGAACCGTGGCGGCGGATCCGACATCAGGCAGCGCGCTCACACCGACCAGCTCATGGCGTCCACCCTGCAACCTTGACCCAGGTACAGGTCAAGCCCATTGTGGATAACCCGCCATTGTGGATAACCCGTGAGTGGCAATGCGAGCGATAGCCCACATCAGCACTCACGGGTGGCTCGCCACCGGGCGCGGTGGCGAGCCACCCGTGCCAGGCTGGTCGGTATGGAGTACACACAGCTGGGTCGTAGCGGCTTGTCGGTGTCCCGACTGTGCCTGGGGACGATGAACTTCGGCCCGGAAACCTCGGAGGCCGACAGTCACGCGATCATGGATCGGGCCCACGAGCAGGGTATTAACTTCTTCGACACCGCGAACGTCTATGGCTGGCGCAAGGGCGAGGGATACACCGAGCAGATCATCGGCCGGTGGCTCGCCGGCGGCGGCGGGCGCCGGGAGCGCACGGTGCTGGCGACCAAGCTCTACGCCTCGATGGGGGACTGGCCCAACGAAACCAAGCTGTCGGCGCTGAACATCCGGCGGGCCTGCGACGCGTCACTGCGCCGGCTGCAGACCGACTACATCGATCTCTACCAGATGCACCACGTGGATCGGGCCACCCCATGGGAGGAGATCTGGGAGGCCATGTCGGTGCTCCGGCAGCAGGGCAAGATCATCTACGTCGGTTCGTCGAACTTCGCCGGCTGGCATCTGGTCAAGGCGCAGGAGGCAGCTCGCCGGCAGCACGTCACCGGGCTGGTCAGCGAGCAGTCCATCTACAACCTGCTCACCCGGTGGGTCGAGCTGGAGGTACTGCCCGCCGCGCGGGACTACGGCATCGGGCTGATCCCGTGGTCCCCGCTCAACGGCGGCCTGCTCAGCGGGGTACTGCGCAAGCAACGCGAAGGCGGCGGTTCGCGCAGCACCACGGGGCGCTCAGCTGACGCGCTCGAGGCGAACCGACAGCGCATCGAGGCTTACGAGAAGCTCTGCGCCGACCTCGGCGAGGATCCCGCCAACGTGGGGCTGGCCTGGCTGCTGCACCAGGACGGCGTCACGGCACCGATCGTCGGCCCGCGGACCATCGCGCAGCTGGACAGCTCGCTGCGGGCCGTCGCGATCACCCTGGACGCCGATGTGCTGACCCGCCTCGATGAGCAGTTCCCGGCGCCCGCGCCCAACGGCGCCAAACCTGCACCGGAGGCCTATGCGTGGTAGTGCTGACCGGTCGTGAGTGGCAAACAGTGCTATAGCACCGAATGCCACTCACGAGCGGTCAGTGGTCGGCGTCGTCCCGGGCGAGGTAGGTGGCCAACCGCTCGACGGCGTCCTCGAACTCCGGGTGTCCATCGACGAACGCCCGGAGCCGGGCGGCCAGCCACTCGACGCTGAGCTGCTCGCCGCCACGCCGGTCTTCGAGTTCCTCAATGCCTCGGTCGGTGAAATACACGGGTCACCCGCCCAGGGCGGCGGCGATGAGCTCGCGCTGCTCGACGTCGTGGACCTTGGCCGACCCCGCGGACGGGGCCGCCATGGCACGCCGGGAGATCCGCCGCAGCCCGCGCAGCCGCTCGGGCATCAGCTCGGGCAGGCTCAGCCCGTAGAACGGCCAGGTGCCCTGATTGGCGGGTTCCTCCTGCACCCAGAACACCTCGGTGGCCTTGGGGTAGCGGTCCAGGGCTGCGGCCAACCGCCGCTGGGGCACCGGGTAGAGCTGCTCGACGCGCACGATCGCGACGTCCTCGATGCCACGTTGTTGCCGTGCGGCGTTGAGTTCGTAGCTGATCTTGCCGGTGCACAGCAGGACCCGGCGCACCGCTGAGCGATCGGTGACCAGCGGGTCATCGAGCACCGATGCGAACCTGCCCGAGGTGAAGTCCTGCACCGGGCTCACCGCCGCCTTCAGACGCAGCATCGACTTCGGTGTGAACACGACCAATGGCCGGTGCACGCCGTCGAGGGCATGCCGGCGCAGCAGGTGGAAATAGTTCGCCGGCGTGGACGGCTGTGCCACGGTCATGGAGCCCTCAGCGCACAACTGCAGGAACCGCTCGATGCGTCCAGACGTGTGGTCCGGACCCTGCCCCTCGTGACCGTGCGGCAGCAGTAGAACGACATCGGAACGCTGGCCCCACTTGGCCTCTCCGGAGGAGATGAACTCGTCAATCACCGGCTGCGCGCCATCGGCGAAGTCCCCGAACTGCGCCTCCCAGAGCACCAAAGCGTCCGGGTTCGCCACAGAGTAGCCGTATTCGAAGCCCAACGCGGCGAATTCCGACAACGCCGAATCGTAGGCCATGAATTTCGCCTGGTTGGCAGAGATGTTATTCAACGGCGTGTACTCGGCCCCGGTCTTGCGGTCGATCAGTACCGAGTGTCGTTGCACGAACGTGCCCCGCCTGGTGTCCTGTCCGGACAGCCGCACCAGGCGGCCGTCCAGGCACACCGAACCGAGCGCCAGCAGCTCGGCGAAGGCCCAGTCGATGCCTCCCTCGCGGGCCATTTTCGCGCGCTTTTCCAGCACGGGTTTGACCCTGGGATGCGGGGTGAAGCCCGCCGGCAGGTTGACGTGGGCATCGGCGATCCGCTCGATGACGCTGCGGTCTACTCCGGTGGACAACCCGGAAGGCACGGGCTGCTCGGTCTCCACTGATTCGCTCGGCGAGGCGGCCCGCTTTTCCAGCTCTCGGACCTCATTGAAGACATGTTCGAGCTGCTGGGCGTAGTCCTTCAGCACGCGCTCGGCTTCCTCGACGGACATGTCCCCGCGCCCGATGAGCGCCTCGGTGTAACCCTTGCGGACCGACCGCTTGGTGTCGATGATGTCGTACATCTTCGGCTGGGTCATCGACGGGTCGTCGCCCTCATTGTGACCGCGGCGGCGGTAGCAGACCATATCGATCACGACATCTTTTTGGAATGCCTGCCGGTATTCCACGGCCAGCTTGGCCACCCAGACGCAAGCCTCCGGCTCATCGCCATTGACGTGGAACACGGGCGCGCCGATCATCTTCGCGACATCGGTCGAGTACTCGCTGGACCGCGCGTACTGCGGTGCCGTGGTGAATCCCACCTGATTGTTCACGACCACGTGCACGGTGCCGCCGGTGCGGTATCCGCGCAATTGTGACAGGTTGAGCGTCTCGGCCACCACGCCTTGCCCGGCGAAGGCGGCGTCCCCGTGTAGCGCAACGGGCAGGACGGTGAAACCGCCCGGTCCCTTGTCCAGTATGTCCTGCTTGGCTCGCGCGATGCCTTCGAGTACCGGATCCACGGCCTCCAGATGCGACGGGTTGGAGGTCAGGCACACCTTCGTCTCGCCGTCGCCGAACATCCGGTAGTACTTGCCCTCGGCGCCCAGGTGGTACTTGACGTCACCGGAGCCGTGTGCTTGACCGGGGTCGACGTTGCCCTCGAACTCGCGGAAGATCTGCGAGTACGGCTTGCCCACGACGTTGGCCAGCACGTTGAGCCGCCCACGGTGCGGCATGCCGAGCACCACCTCGTCCAGGTCGTACGCGGCGGCGGTGTCCAGCACCGCGTCCAGGAGCGGGATGACGGTCTCCGCGCCTTCCAGTGAGAACCGCTTCTGGCCGACGTACTTGGTCTGCAGGAAGGTCTCGAAGGACTCCGCTGCGTTGAGCTTGGACAGGATGTACTTCTGCTGTGCGCGGCTGGGTTTCTCGTGCACCCGCTCGACGCGCTCCTGCAACCACTGCCGCTCGTCGGGCGCCAGGATGTGCATGTACTCCACGCCGACGTTGCGGCAGTAGGCGTTGCGCAACACTCCCAGGACGTCGCGCAGCTTCATATGCGAGTGCCCGGCGAACCCACCGACGGCGAACGTCCGGTCCAGGTCCCACAGCGTGAGGCCATGGCTGAGAACGTCGAGATCGGGGTGTCTGCGCTGCCGGTAGTTCAGCGGGTCGGTGTCGGCCATCAGGTGGCCGCGGGTGCGGTAGGCGTCGATCAGCTCGAGTACCCGGGCGGTCTTGGCGACCTCCCCTTCGGGGATGTCCTGAACCCAGCGCACCGGCTCGTAGGGCACCCGCAGCGAGGCGAACAAGTCGTCGAAAAAACCGTCGTCGCCCAGCAGCAGCCCGTGTATGCGACGCAGGAACTCGCCGGACTCGGCGCCCTGGATGATGCGGTGGTCGTAGGTGGATGTCAGTGTGATGATCTTGCTGATCGCCATCTCGGCGAGGGCTTCGTCGCTGGCGCCCTGAAAGGCCGCCGGGTACTCCATCGCACCGACGCCGATGATGGCGCCCTGGCCGGACATCAGCCGGGGCACTGAGTGGTTGGTTCCGATGGTGCCCGGGTTGGTCAGCGTGATCGTGGTGGCGGCGAGGTCCTCGGTGGTGAGTCTGCCCTCGCGGGCCTTGCGGATGACGTCTTCGTAGGCCTGCCAGAACTGGGCGAAGGTCATCACCTCGCAGCCCTTGATCGAGGTGACGACCAGGCTGCGTCCCTTGGCGGTCTTGAGATCGATCGCGAGACCCAGGTTGACGTGCTCGGGCACCACGACCGCTGGTCGGCCCTGGTCATCGGTGGTGTAGTGCCGGTTCATCTGCGGGTGATCGGCCAGCGCCCGCACCACCGCGTACCCGATGATGTGGGTGAAACTGATCTTGCCGCCACGGGTCCGCTGGAGATGGTTGTTGATCACGATGCGGTTGTCGACAAGTAGTTTCGCCGGCACCGCACGCACGCTGGTGGCCGTCGGCAGCTCCAGCGAGGTCTCCATGTTCGCCACCACGCGGGCCGCCGCGCCGCGCAGGGGGGTGGTGGTGTCGTGTTGGGGATCGTGCTGCGCTCGCGCTGGCACGGTGATCTGTGTTTTGACGGTGGCACCGTTAGCCGGTGGATGCTGCGTGGGAGGTGGTCGCTTGGCCGGTGCCGGCGTGCTCGGGTGGGGAGCCTTGCCGTTGGTGTTGCCCTGCGATGCGGGCCGGTAGTCGGCGAAGAAATCGTGCCACGACGGGTCCACCGCCGAGGGGTCGGCGAGGAACTGTTCGTACATCTCCTCGACTAACCACTCGTTCGGGCCGAACTGCACAGGGGGGTCGCTGCGAGACACTGCCGAAAGTCGCCTCTATCCGTTCTGTCCGTTCTTCATGCGTCCGTGCAGAGGCACTGGCGCGGCTTCCAGGCTAGCCCTCACCGCGGCGCGTGCGGTGTCCGGCGACCCCCCGGCGCGCCGCCCGACGGGGTCGCCAGTCAGTCGCGAGCTGTCATAGCTCGTCCGCGCCAGCCAGCCGGGTGGGTGATCGTCGAAAGTGAGTAGTGGGCGGGCAAGATCGCACGGTGCCGTCCGGTGAGCCTGCGGCCCAGAGCCTGGCGTAGTGCCCGCCGGCGGCGAGCAGCTCGTGGTGGCGGCCTTGCTCCACGATCCGCCCGCCGTCGAGTACGACGATCCGGTCGGCCTTGGCCGCGGTGGCCAGCCGGTGCGCGATGACGACGGTGGTGCGGCGCGCGACGAGTCGGTCCGCGGCGGCCAGCACCAGCGACTCGGTGGCCGGATCCAGGGCCGCGGTGGCCTCGTCGAGCAGCAGCAGGTCGGGTTCGACCAACTCGGCGCGAGCCAAGGCGATCAGTTGCCGCTGCCCGGCTGACAGGCCCTGCCCACGCTCGTTGACCGGCTGGCGAAACCCGTGCGGCAACGCGGCGACGGCCGCCAGCGCGCCGACCCTGCGGGTGGCCGCCTCGACCTCGGCCGGGGATGCCTGCGGGACGCCGTAGCTGATGTTGCCAGCGACGTCGCCGCGGAACAGGTGAGCCTCCTGCGGAACCACCCCCAGCCGGTGATGAAACGCCGCCGGGTCGAAACGGCGCACGTCGGTCCCGTCGATCAGCACCGCTCCGGCCGTCGGGTCGTAGAAGCGGGCCAGCAGCTTGACCACGGTGGACTTGCCGGCTCCGGTCGCCCCCACCAGGGCGACGGTCTCGCCGGGCGCGATCCGCAGCGACACCCTGTCCAGCGCGGGCTGCGCGGCGCCGGGATAGCTGAAGGTGACGTCGCGCAGCTCCACCTCCCCGCGCAGCCGGGACGGCACCGGCACGGCGTCGGCACCGGGCGGCAGCACCGAGGTCGGCGTGTCCAACAGCTCCCGGATGCGCCGCAGCCCGACCGCGGCCTGCTGGTAGCCGTCGAAGACCTGGGAAAGCTGCTGCACGGGTGCGAAGAACAGACCCAGATAGAGCAGGAACGCGGTGAGCACCCCGGCGCTGACGGTGCCCGCGGCGACTCGGGACGCCCCGACACCCAGTACCGCAGCGGTCGCGAGGTCGGATAGCAGCGCCACGAACGGGAAGTAGGTGGCGATATAGCGCTGGGCGCGCAGCCGGGCGCGCCGGTAGGCATCGCTGCGCGCGGCGAAGTCCCGGGCCGAGCGGCGCTCCCGGGTGAACGCTTGGGCCACCCGCGCACCGGAGACGTTCTCCTGCAGGTCGGCGTTGACCTCGCTGACCCGCTCCCGGGCCTCGTCGTAGGCCGCTGAGGACAGCCGCCGGAACATCACCGTGGCCACTAGGAGCACCGGTAGGCCGAGCATCGCCACCACAGCGAGACCCGCGTCGGTGACCAGCAGCGCAATGGCCACCCCCGCGACGGTGAGCACGCTGATCAGCGCGGTGGACAGCCCGGTCTGCAGGAACGTGGACAGCGCATCCACGTCGGTGGTCATCCGGGTCATGATCCGGCCGGCCATCTCGCGTTCGAAATAGTCCATCCCGAGGCGCTGCAGGTGTGCGAAGCTGCGTACCCGTACCAGGTACAACAGCGTTTCCCCGGCGCGGGCGGCGACCACCGTCTGGGCGGCGATGACCAGCCAGTCGGCGGCGACCACCCCGAGCCCGACCGCCACCGCGATGACCAGTAGCCGCGGCGCGTGGCTGGTGATGGCGTCGACGGCGAGACCACCCAGCGCCGGGAACGCCACAGTCGCCAGCGCGTCGAGGCCCACCAGGACCGCGGTGAAGCTGAGCCATCCCGCCACCGGTCGCAGTAACCTCCGCAGCCGAAAGCTCGGGTCAGGTGCTGCCGGGTCGACCTTTCCGACGTCGGGGGTAGCCGTTGCGGGGGGCAGAGCGGCCACCGCCGCGAGCAGTTCCGGAGTCGCCCCGATGCTGCCGACCAGGCTGGCCCCCAGTCCGCCGCGCCCCGCGCCGGCCGCGCTCTGCGCCGCCCGTCGACCATCGCTGGAGTCGTCTGCTGCCTCGGCCGGTGCGTCGGCGGGCCACAGCTCAGGGGTGATGCCATCCAGACCCGGACCTGGGCCCAGACGCGGCATGCCCGATATGGCGGTGGTGGCATCCTCGATCACCTCACCGGGGCCCGCGAGCAGAGCGCGGAACAACGCGCACCGAGCGGTCAGCTCGGACTGGGTCCCGATGTCGATCACCCGCCCGCCGTCGAGCACCGCGATCCGGTCGGCCAGCCCCAGCGAGGACCGGCGATGCGCGATGAGCAACGTGGTGCGCTGGGCGGTGACCCGACGCAGGGTGGCGTGAATGGCCGCCTCGGTGGTGGCGTCAACCGCGGAGGTGGCGTCGTCGAGCACGAGTATCCGTGGATCTGACAGCAGCGCTCTGGCCAGCGCGATCCGCTGGCGTTGCCCGCCTGAGAGGGTCATCCCCCGCTCGCCGACCGCGGTGTCGTAGCCCCGCGGCAACGCGGAGATGAACTCGTGCGCCGCCGCGTCCCGCGCCGCCCGGTACACCTGCTCGTCGGTGGCGTCCGGGCATCCGTAGGCGATGTTGGCCCGCACCGTGTCGGAGAACAGGAACGCCTCCTCGAACACCATTCCCACCGCCTGGCGAAGCGACGCCAACCGCAGCCGCCGGACGTCGACGAGCTGACCGAGCGGTCCGACCCGGATCGCGCCCTGTTGCACCTCGTAGAACCGGGCCAGCAGCAGCGAGACGGTGGACTTCCCCGAGCCGGGCGTCCCCACCAGGGCCAACGTCTCACCCGGCTGGATGCGCAGGGACATCTCGTCGAGTACCGGTTCGCTGCGGGCGTAGCCGAAGTGCACCCCGTCGAGTTGCACCGCCAGCGGGCCGTCCGGGACGTCGATCGCGTCAGGTGCGTCGACCACGTCGGGTTGAGAGTCGATCAGCTCATAGACCCGCTCCACACCTGCTCGGGCCAGCTGCGCGAGGATCACCAGGCTGGCGATCAACCGGGCCGGGCCGACGAGCAGCGCCAGGTACGCGGCGAATGCCACGAAGGTCCCCAAACTGATGCTCCCCCGCAGCGCCAGCATGCCGCCCAGCGCGAACACCCCGACCTGACCCAGCGAGGGCAACGCAGCCAGCGTCGGGGCGAACGTCGCGTTGAGCCGGGCGGAGCGCATCCGTTCGGCGAACAGCTGTCGGGCCCGATCCTCGAGCCCCGACACGGCGCGGGCCTCCTGACCGAAGCCCTTGACCACCCGGACTCCGGTGACGGTCTCCTCGACAAGCTCGGCGATGTCGGCCGCGCGCTGCTGCGCCGACCAGGTCGCCGGAAAAAGCGTGCGCCGCGTCCGGGTGGTGACCAGCCCGGCAGCCGGCACCACCACCAGCGCGATCAGCGTGAGCAACGGGGACAGCCACAGCATCGCGCCCAGCGCGACGGCGAGCAGCACCAGCACACCCGCCGTCAGCGGCACCACCGACAGCAGACCCTGCACCAGCTGCAGATCGGAGATGGCCCGCGAGACGACCTGGCCGGTGCGCAGGCTGTCCTGCTTGGCACCGTCGAGCTTCTGCACCGCCCGGAACACCGCGTTGCGCAGGTCATGCTGCACGTCCAGAGATAGCCGACCACCCAGGTAGCGGCGCACGAAGGCGGTTGCACACTGCAGGAGCGCCGCCGCCACCAGCGCGGCGACCAGCCAGCCCAACCGCGCGGTGGTACGTGCAACCGCGTCGTCGACCGCGATCCGGGTCAGCAGCGGGAGGATGGCTTCCATGCCGACCCCGATACTGGAGGCCAGCAGAGCAGCTACAGCGACCTTCGGGTGGCGCCGGCAGGCTGTCGCGAGCCGGCGGATCCAGCCGATCCGCTTCGCGACGATCTGCTCGGGCACGATTGCCAGGTTATGCGGCCGCCCTGACAGTGGCTCGGTCGTGGAACTTCAGTGGCGGGCGTGGATCACCCTTGATGGATGGATGCCTTGCCGGCCGCGCCGTGCATCGAGGCCTTGCGCGCCCTGGTCTGCTCAGCGATCGCCGCGTCGAGCTGGCGCGGGACCACCAGCACCTGGCGCGGTCGGCAGAACGGATTGGAATTCCTGACGGACCGATCGATCTGCTCGGTGCCGTCGCCGATGAGATGACGGTGCGCGGTGACCCACACATCGCAGGGCCAACGACGCCGGCGCAACCAACCTGAGCAGACGGGGCAGCGACCAGTGGAGTCCGGTTGGTGTTGGACGAGCAACTCCCGCCACCCGTCGGTGATGGTCTGGATGTGCTTGCGCGCCAACGGTGCCGACAGCGTCGCGCCAGCCCGCGCAGCGATTTCCTCCACGGCCGCCAGCCGGTCCAACACCGCACGCCGCACCCGACGATCCACTTACCTACCTCCTCGTCGCCCCCCGACCTGACCGAGGGCGCACCTGACATGCCTAACGACTTGGCACAAACGCCGTGACGCCGCAGTGCACTGTCTACCGGACTTCCCCTACGGACTTAAAGCCCCCTCACCCTGAGATCGGGATGGCGCGAGGCGACCATTCGCGTCCGTGCAACGGTCGTGTATCGCTCGTTGGTCGACCGTATTGCGAGGTCAGCGGCATCGGGGCGGCATCGATGCGACCCGGGCGGCCTCCGGCATCCGACCCGATGCCCGGGCTCCGTCACCGTCGGTGACCCGACGGCGCCCCAAGAGCACCCGGATTGCCTAGTACGCGCCAGGAACCCGGCGACCCCGTCGTGGGCTCATCCCCGCGTGGGTGGCCCTGGCTGCGGAGGCCAAAATAGGTCGGGTCCGACCGTCGAAAACGCCAGCCGAGGAGGACGCCGTGCGCGTCGAGGTCGATCCGAACATCTGCGAGGGCCACGGCCAGTGCAACGCCGTCGCACCCGAGATCTACGACTTGGATGAGGGCGGCTACTGCTTGATCAACAACCCGGACGTCCCGCCCGATCTGGAGTCCCAAGCCGAGCAAGGTGCGCTGGCTTGCCCGGTGCAGGCCATCACGATCACCCGCTGAGCGTTGGGGTGCCGAGCCGATCTGGACGTCGTGCTGGAGGACCTCAGCAAGCGCGGGGTTGGGCGACTGTTGCGCGGCTGCTGTGCGGTTGTGGTAGCGCTCGGTGAATCAATGCACGCTGTTCACGCCGGACGAGAGTGTTGGTCAATTGTGAGTACCTCGAGCGGTTCGATGCCATTGTGGTCGGCATGACCGAACCCGACCGTGAGTATCTGAGGTACGCTATCGAGCTCGCGAAAAGTTGCCCGCCGTCGACAACAGCGTTCTCGGTGGGCGCGGTGATCACCGAGGCGAACGGCGCGGTGCTCGCCACGGGGTACTCCCGCGAGGCTGATCTCCGCGATCATGCCGAGGAGGCCGCGCTGGGCAAGCTCGCTCCCGATGACCGCCGGCTCGACGGAGCCACCGTCTACAGTTCGCTCGAACCGTGCAGCACGCGCTCCTCACGGGCTCGCAGCTGCACTGAGCTCATCCTGGCCACCCCGATCTCGCGAATCGTCTTCGCCTGGCGGGAGCCCGATCTGTTCGTCGACTGTCGGGGCGCCGAACTGCTCCGCGCGGCTGGTCGCCACGTCGTGGAGGTACCAGAGCTCGCCCATCTGGTCCGCCACACCAACGGCCACCTGCTCAACCCCTGAGTCACGTGCCCTGCGCTGGGTGCAGTTGCGGGCCGGCGACGCCGCAGTGCGAGCAGCGCTCCACCAGGATGCGTTGCGCCGGTGTCGGAGCCTGGTCGGGATCGTGGAGCAGGACCGCCGCCAGCACGGAGCTCAGCGCCAACAGTCCGGCACTGATCACCATCGAGGTGTGGAAACCCGCTGCGAAAGACAGCGGGTCGGTGTAGTCGGCGCCACCCAGACCCGCCGCCACCGGGATGACCGCGACGGCCAGCAGCCCACCAGCCCGGGCGATCGCGTTGTTCACCCCGGACGCTGTCCCGGCGTAGCGGGGCGCCGCCGCGCCCAGCACGGTCGCGGTGAGCGGTGCCACGGTGAGCGACAACCCCAGGCCCAGTACCAGCACGGCCGGGAGAACGTCAGTCAGGTAGGACGCCCCGCGTCCGATCCGCAGCGTCAGCAGCAGACCGATCGCGGCCAGCAGCGGCCCCACCGTCATCGGCAGCCGGGGCCCGATCCGCTCGGCGAGGGCGCCCGCTCGGGCGGATAGCAGCAGCATCAGCACGGTGACCGGGAGCATCGCGGTGCCGGCGACCAACGCAGAGAAGCCGGCCACGATCTGCAACTGCAGCACGAGCAGGAAGAAGAACACCCCGAGCGCCGCGTAGACCAGCAAGGTGACTGCGTTGGTGACGCTGAACCGGCGACTTGCGAACAGGCTCAACGGCACCAGCGGGTGCGGCGAGCGGCGCTCAAGGAGCACGAAGGTCACCAGCGCGGCAAGGCCGGCGGCGCCGGCGACGAAAGACACGACACCGCCGCCACCATCACTGAGGCTGGTCAGTGCATAGGTCAACCCGGCCAGCCCGACCGCGGTGAGCGCCGCGCCGCTGACATCGAGCCCCGGGGGGCTCAGCGCGTCCGAACTCTCCGGCACGTGCCGGAGCGCGACTACCACGGTGAATACCGCGATCGGCAGATTCACCAGGAACACCGCCCGCCAGTTCAGGGTGACCAGGTAGCCACCGGCGAACGGTCCGATCGCGGCGGCCACCCCACCCAGCCCGGACCAGGCGCCCACCGCCCTGGCCCGGTCGGCGGCGGCGAACGACGAGGAGATGATCGCCAGGCTGCCCGGAGTGAGCAGCGCCCCGCCGATGCCTTGCAGCGCCCGGGCGACGACCAGCACCAGCGCGGTCGGCGCCAGCCCGCACAGCAGCGAGGCGACCGCGAACCACACGACCCCGATGACGAACACCCGGCGCCGCCCGAACCGGTCTCCCAGCGCCCCGGCCAGCAGGATCAGCGCGGCGAGGGTGAGCGTGTAGGCGTTGACGATCCATTGCAGGGTCCGGAAATCGGCACCGAAGTCACGGCCGATCGACGGCAGCGCGATGTTCACCACCGTGGCGTCGAGCATCGCCATGCCCGAGCCGGAGATCGTCGCCAGCAGCACCCACCGTCCGGCGGGCGTCCCCATCCGCGCTCCCGCCGGGGCGGCATCCGTCACCATCGCCGTCCAACCATCGCTGCCGTAGTGTCGCGCACCCACGCCGAGTCGGGTAGGCAGGAATGGTGGCCACCTCGTCGTCACCTGCAGGCGCTCGGTTGCTGCTCGGCCCGGTGCTGCGGCACGTGGGCGCGACGACCGCGACGGTGTGGGTGCAGACCTCCCGCCCGGCGCAGGTCGAGGTGCTGGGCTGCCGGGCATCGACGTTCACCGTGGGCGAGCAGCACTACGCGCTGGTGGAGGTCAGCGGGCTGGAGCCGGGTTCGGCCACGGCGTACCAGGTGTACCTCGACGGGCACCTGGTGTGGCCCCGGCCGGGCTCGCCGTGGCCGGACAGCAGGATCCGGACCAGAGGAAGCAACGCCCCGGTGCGGGTGGTCTTCGGTTCCTGCCGGCGCGCCAAGCCCGACGACCCCGTATCGGCGGCCGCCATCGGTGCCGACGCGCTGGACCTCTACGCCGCCCGGATGGCCACCATGGCACCGCGGGACTGGCCGGATGCGTTACTGCTCCTCGGTGATCAGGTCTACGCCGACGATCCGCCCCCGCAAATCCGGCGCTGGCTGAACTCGCGGCGCGATACCACTGTGCCCCCTGGCCACGAGGTGGCGGACTTCACCGAGTACGTCCAGCTCTACCTGGAGAGCTGGTCAGACCCCCAGTTGCGGTGGCTGATGTCCACCGTGCCCACGGCGATGATGTTCGACGACCACGACGTGCGTGACGACTGGAACACCTCGGCAGCGTGGCGCGCCCGGATCACCGCAGCACGCTGGTGGCCCGAACGGATCCGGGGCGCACTGGTCTCCTACTGGGTGTATCAACACCTCGGCAACCTGTCCCCGCAGCGACGCGACGCCGACCCGACCTGGCGCGCAGTTCGCGACGCCGGCGGCGACGCCTGGCCAGTGCTGCGAAAGATGGCCGACGCCACCGACGCCGGCCTCGGGACGATCTGGTGGAGCTTTCGCTGGGACATCGACGGGGTGCGACTGGTCGTCCTGGACACCCGGAGCAACCGCGTGCTGACCGAGGGTCGCCGGGCGATGCTCGGCGACGACGAGTTCTGCTGGGCGGAGCGTGCGGTCAGCGAGGACGCCCACCAGGCAGACCATGTACTGGTCGGCAGCTCACTGCCGTGGCTGCTGGCGCCGGCGATCCACGATGTGCAATCGGCCAACGCGGCGGCCTGCGCGCGGGGCAGTGCACTGGGTGAACGCATCCGTCAGGCACTCGACCTGGAGCACTGGGCCGCGTTCGAAGACTCCTTCCACCGCCTCGCCACGCTGCTTCGGCGGGTGGCGGCCGGCCCGCGTGCGCCCGCGACGATCAGCGTGCTTTCCGGCGATGTGCACCACAGTTACGTGGCACGCGCCGACGTCGAGGGCTTAGCTGTTTACCAACTGGTGTCCTCACCGGTGCATCATCGCGTCCCGCGGTATGCCACTGTGGCGATGCGGGTCGCCTGGTGGGGCCCGCTGGCTGCGGCGGTCCGAGCCGTGGTGCGCCACTTCGGGGTGGCGGATCCGACGCTGTCCTGGCGACTGCTGCGCGGCCCCGTCTTCGGCAACGCGGTGGCCGCGCTGACGTTTTCGGATCGCCGCGCAGAGCTCGTCTTCGAATGCAGCGGGCCCGGCGGCCGGCTGGAACCGGTATCCCGGATCGAGCTGGCCGGATTGTCAACGACCGGCAGGAACTCCAAGGCAGGGGAGAGTGATCGGCGATGAGGGTGTTCACCCGAGCTGACGAGTTGCTGGCCGCGGCTGGTGAGCAGCTGGGCGCCAGTGACTGGATGACCATCGAACAGCAGCGCGTCAATGCTTTCGCTGACGCGACCGAGGACCACCAATGGATCCATATCGATCCGCAGCGCGCCGCGGCAGGGCCCTTTGGCACCACCATCGCGCACGGGTTTCTGACCCTGTCGCTGTTGCCCCATCTGATCGACCAGACCTACCGGGTCGAGGGCACCACGATGGTCATCAACTACGGGCTGAACAAGGTGCGATTCCCCGCGCCGGTGCCGGTCGGGTCCACCGTTCGCGCCGAGGTCGCGCTCGCCGAGGCAACCGAGGTGACCGGCGGTCTGCAGCTCGTGGTGCGCGCCACACTGCAGATCGAGGGCAGCGCGAAGCCGGGTTGCGTGGCGGACTGGGTCACCCGGGTCTATTTCTGACCCGCGCGGGCGAGGTCGTAGGGCCGCAGCCGGAACACCTGCAGATGTGTCCCGTGGTACTTGGCACTCTCGCCGACCCACTCCATCCCGATCCGCCGCGCGGTGGCCGCCGCTCGCATGTTGTGCGGCGCGACCAAGGCGAACAGCTCGACCAACGAATGCTGGAAGGCCCAGTGTGCCAGCGCCCGCGCGGCCTCGGTGGCGTAACCGCGGCCCCAGTACTCCGGCGCCAGCTGGTAGCCGATCTCGACGTCCGCCTCGGGCACCGGCATCGGCAGTAGGCTGATCCCGCCGACCAGCGTGCCACTGTCGCGCAGAGTCAGAGCCCATCGGCCGGTTCCGGGCGTCATGTCGCTGCATTCGGCGTCCCAGAGTTGCAGCACCGACTGCATGGTAGCCGCGTCGGGGATGCACTCGAGGTCGTGCAGCCACCGGCTGACATCGTCATGACCGTAGATTTTCAGCGCTGCCTGGGCGTCAGTGGCCGACCAGTTGCGCAGCAGGAGCCGGTCGGTGTGCAGCAGCTCCACCATGTATTGAATCTACTCCGGCTCGATGCGCCTGGGCAGGCATCTCGGCAACGGTGCCGGCTTGATGTTCGCGTTCATCCGCAAGACGTTGTCCGGGTCGTAGCGCGCCTTGATCCCGGCCAACCGCTGGTATTTCGCCCGACCGTAGGCGGCTCGCACGCCGTCGGCGTCAGAGTCTGCCATGGCATTGATGTAGCCGCCTGAGCCGCTGGCATGCGGGACCAATGCCTGCCACATCGATCTGGCCCAGGCCCGGTCGGCCACCAGCAACTCGGCGTCCGGGGCAATAGCCGTCACGTTGACCACGAACCGGGTCTGTCGGCTGCCGCCGAATGCGGTTTCCTGCTCACCGGCATCGGCGAATGCGCCGCCCAACGAGAAGATCGTGATGAACGACATCGGTGAACTCTTGCGCGGTATGTTCTTATGCGCATACCAAAACGGACATCAGGAAGTGCACCGACCAGCATTGCATGAACGTCGAGGTGAATTGCGGTTTCCAGGGCCTGGATCCAGACTCGCCGCTGTCCCAGTCGGCCGGCGTGAGCGACGATCTCCGCGCTGGTTGGCGGGCGAAACTCGAGGGTGAGGGCAAGCCCAGCTCGGGCACCCAGAGCCTGAAGGAGATTATCTTCGGCAGGGGTGCGGACCGTCCAGCGTTCTGACTGTCCAGCGTTCTGACGACGGCGCGCGGCAGCGGGCGTGCACCGTCGCCGATCCTGCCGGGCACCGTTCGATCACGCACTGTTGATCCGGTAGCCTCATGTTGCGCCAGATGAGCGATGGCAAGAGCTCGTATGAGTGAAGGTTCATGCGTTGTTCATCTCCTGCCTAGCTAACGTCTACCTGCGCTCCGGTCTGAGTTGCATAAATTTGCGCGAGCAGCCACACGGCTGTGGGTACCACCCTCCTCCCGACTTACGGAGGTCTCGTGAAGTTCCAGCGACATCGAGCAGTACTCGGCTTGCTGGCTGGGTCCGGGCTGCTGCTCACCGCGTGCGGCTCGGACACCGGTGGCGGTGTTGGTTCGCCGTCGACCAACCCTGGCGGCGCGGTGGCAATCACCTGCAGTCCCGGATCGTTGACCGCCGCGGGATCCACGGCCCAGCAGAATGCCGTCGCACAATGGATCAAGGACTACGTCAACAAATGTTCTGCCGCGAATATCAACTATGCCGGCGGTGGCTCTGGGCAGGGTGTTCAACAGTTCACCGACGGAAAGATCGACTTCGCGGGATCCGATTTCCCGTTGGCTGAGGGCAAGGAACAGCAAGCCGCGGACGCACGCTGCAAGGCTGGACCTGCAGTCAACATCCCGATGGTAGGTGGACCGATCGCTATCGGCTACAACGTACCCGGAGTTACGAAGACCCTGAACCTGTCGGCGGGCAACCTGGCTAAAATCTTTAGTGGCAAGATTACGAACTGGAATGACGCGGCGATCGCGCAGGACAATCCCGGCACGCAGTTGCCGCAGCTGGGTATCCAGACTTTCCACCGATCTGATGGTTCTGGGACCACCTACAACTTCACCAACTACCTGGCGAATGACGCCAAGACGGACTGGACGTTCGGCACCAACAAGAACTGGGCCGCGCCGGGTGGGCAGGGAGCCAAGGGCAGTCAGGGCGTAGCGCAGGGTGTGAAGTCGACCCCGGGTGGTATCGGATACTTCGAGCTGTCGTTTGCGACGCAGAGCCAGATTGCCTACGCAGCGGTCGGCAACGCCGCGGGCAAGTTCATTCCGCTCACCCAGGACAATGCGGTGAACTTCCTGTCCAAAGCCAAGGTACCTGGGACCGGCGGTGACCTGAAGCTGCAGTTCGATTACACCACCACCGATGCGGGTGCCTACCCAAACCTTCTCGTCACCTACGAGATAGTGTGTTCGAAGGGCAACGCCCCGGATAAGCTGCCGCTGCTCAAGAACTTTTTGGGATATGCGGCCAGCGCGGCGGGTCAGCAGGAGCTACCCAGCCAGGGATCGATAAGTTTGCCAGACAATCTGCAGCAACAGGTACGACAGGCGGTCGAGTCGCTCAGCTGACATCGGACTATTTGCGGGCCTGGGGGAGTACGTGATGGCGATTGTCGATTGCGCACACTCAGAAGTTTCCGGATATGAGGATGTGGCATGGACGAACCAGAACGCGCAACGGTGTCGATGGCGCCCTCCGCGCAGGTTCCGGTGAGCCGTGGAGTTGACTCGTCACTAGTCAGTCAACCGCCAATGCCGAGTACTCCACCCGGGGATTCGCACCGGCGCACTCGTCGGCGAGGCGATGCGATCTTCCGGAGGCTGGCCCTAGGATCCGGCGCCCTGCTGTTGGTGATCATGGCCGCCATCGCAGTGTTCCTCGTGCTGCAGGCAATCCCCGCGCTGAATTCGGACACCACCAGCTTTCTTACTACCCTGAAATGGGCGCCCGACGGCACACCGTCGTCCTTCGGTATCGCGTCCCTCGCTTTCGGTAGTGTGTTGACATCGCTGTTGGCGTTGTTGATCAGCGTACCGGTGGCCGTCGGAGTGGCGCTGGCGACCAGCCACTACGCGCCTCGCTGGTTCGCCCGTCCGCTGGCTTATGTAGTGGACTTGTTGGCGGCGGTGCCGAGCGTTATCTTCGGCTTGTGGGGATTGATCTACCTCGTCCCCAACATCATCGCACCGTCGAGCTTCTTGAACCACTACCTGGGATTCATTCCGTTGTTCGCCTCCAACGGCACCTACGGCAAGTCGATCTTCGCCGCGTCTGTGGTGCTCGCGGTGATGGCGATCCCGATCATTGCGGCCATCTCCCGAGAAGTGTTCATTCGGACACCGCGGGACCAGATTGAGGCGGCGTGGGCCATCGGCGCGACCAAATGGGAGATGGTCCGCACCGCGGTGTTGCCCTACGGCCGCTCGGGCGTCATCAGCGGGACGGTGCTCGGGTTCGGCCGAGCAATAGGTGAGACGATCGCGGTAGCGCTGGTGCTATCGGCCAACTACGAGATCAGCCTTCACATACTCGAACCCGGGGGAAACACCATCGCAGCCAATATCGCCAACCGCTATGGCGAGGCCGGCGACATCGGCCGGGGGGCATTGATCGCGTCGGGCCTGGTCCTGTTCATCATCACACTGGTGGTCAATTTCGGGGCGCGAGCGATTGTCGGCAAAAATGGTCGGGCAGGCGGGTCATGACGCTGGCCGGCGCGGTCTCCACGGGGAGCTCGGCCCTCGTTCGAGCGCGACTGTCCCACTGGTCGCTGGCTGCGATAGCGGCCGGGGCGATCGTGGTGACCGCGGTTCTCTTCGCTACCACACCGATGCAGGGTCGGGTGGGGTTCCTGCTGGTCGCAGGCGCGCTTTTCGTGGGCGCGCTGACCACGGCGTCGGCGCTGGTCGAAGGCCGGCGCAGGGCGAAGGACCGGTTTGCGACCAGCATCGTCGTCGCGTGTTCTTGTGCCGCCGTCCTGCCGCTGGTTGCGGTCCTCGGAGTCACCATCGCCAAGGGCATGGCCTTCCTCAGCGGATCATTCCTCACCCATACGATGCGCGGAGTCGCCGAGCAGGACCCGAATGGTGGCATTTATCAGGCCATGATCGGCACCCTGGAGCAGGTCGGCTTGGCCACGCTCATGGCGGTCCCGTTCGGCCTCCTCGTCGCGATCTACCTCGTTGAATACAGTTCCGGGCGGCTCGGCCGGATCGTGAGTTTTTTCGTCGATGTGATGACCGGCCTTCCGTCAATCGTTGCCGGCCTGTTCATCTTCGCATTGTGGATCCTGGTGTTGGGACAGGGTTTTTCCGGTTTCGCCGGTTCCATGGCATTGACGATTTTGATGCTGCCTACAGTGGTCCGGTCGGCAGAGGAGATGCTGAAGATCGTGCCGGACGGTCTCCGGGAGGGTAGCTACGCGTTGGGGGTACAAAAGTGGGTCACCGTGGTACGAATCGTGTTGCCCTCGGCTCTGGCCGGGATCGTGACCGGGGTGATGCTCGCTATTGCACGGGTTACCGGAGAAACGGCGCCGCTGTTGGTCACAGTGTTCGGCAACCCGGCGCTCAACTTCAATCCCTTCTCCGGACCACAGGCTTCGCTGTCGCTGTTCGTGTTCAGTGAGGCGG
The DNA here is from genome assembly GCA_030854185.1 of Actinomycetota bacterium. GTDB lineage: Bacteria > Actinomycetota > Actinomycetes > Mycobacteriales > Pseudonocardiaceae. Next base: position 24,393 of record JALYTS010000008.1, read on the forward strand.
GCTTGCCCAACGACACGGCTATCAACCGGGCCTGGGCGGCGGCGTTGGTACTGATTGCGATCATCTTGGTTCTCAACGTTGTCGCTCGAGTGTTCGCCCGCTTCGCGACTGTGCGTAGCTAACCCCAAATTGGATTTGCCATGGCCAAAAGTGTTCAGCTGAAAGATGTCGATATCTACTACGGCAAGTTCCATGCCGTGCAGAGCGTGAACCTGTCGGTGCCACCACGTGCCGTTACCGCGTTCATCGGTCCCTCGGGCTGTGGCAAATCCACGGTGCTGCGCGCGATCAATCGGATGCACGAGGTCATTCCCGGGGCTCGGGTCGAGGGTCGGGTAGAGCTCGATGGGGAGGACATCTACCGGCCGGGCGTCGATCCAGTCGAAGTGCGTCGTGCGGTCGGCATGGTCTTCCAGCGACCAAACCCGTTTCCGACGATGTCTATCCGAGACAACGTCGTAGCCGGCCTCAAGCTGCAGGGAGAGAGAAACAAGGCTCGGTTGGACGAGGTGGCTGAGCGTTCCCTGCGCGGCGCCAACTTGTGGAATGAGGTCAAGGACCGGCTCGGCAAGCCCGGCGGCAGCCTGTCGGGCGGCCAGCAGCAGCGGCTGTGCATTGCGCGCGCCATCGCGGTGGCACCGGACGTTCTGCTGATGGACGAGCCCTGCTCGGCATTGGATCCGATCTCTACCCTGGCGATCGAAGACCTGATCGGGAAATTGAAGCAGGACTACACGATCGTCATCGTGACCCACAACATGCAGCAGGCTGCTCGGGTATCTGACCAGACTGGATTCTTCAATCTACCTGCAGCCGACAAGCCCGGCCGCCTAGTGGAGCTCGACGACACGGAGAAGATCTTCTCCAACCCGACAGAGAAAGCCACTGAAGACTATATCTCGGGACGGTTCGGCTGATGTCATCAATTGAGAGCTGGGGGCCGTCGGACACACCGCCGGCTTACCGCTACTTGCCGGTCGATCCCCAGACGCTCGGTTTGTTACGGATCCTGAGAATCGGTGACGTGGAACTGCAGCTTGATGGACACCGGCTCTTGGTCCGGGGCACGCCGGTGCACCTGCCGCACAAGGAGTTTGTGATTCTGCAGCATCTGATGGATAATGCCGGGCGAGTCGTAAGCCGGCGGGAGTTGTTGGACAACGCATGGGGTCCGGATCGGATCGATGCCCGCAACTACCTGGAGGTGCACATCCGTCGGCTTCGTACCAAGATCGAGAGTGACGTGAACAGACCGACTCGCATCCGGACCGTCCGCGGAGTCGGCTACATCTTCGATCTGCCGCAAGACGACTGCGCAGCCGATGGCTAGGCGGACGGCGGCTGTGGAGTCTGGTGAGGCTGTGATGTCTGGTGAGGCTGTGATGTCTGGTGAGGCTGTGCCTGCTGCGACTGGTCCTGGAATGGCGTAGCGGCTCCGCCGGGAGTCCGCGGTAGTGGTTCGGGCTCCTTCTCGCCGGACAAGGCGCGCGTCTCCGCCTTGAAGATCCGCATCGACTGCCCCACCGAACGGGCCATCTGCGGTAGCTTGGCGGAACCGAACAGGAGCATGAAGACCGCCGCCACGATCAACAGATGCCACGGGCTGAACTCGCCCATCGTCGCCTCCCTGGTCAGCGCCCTGTCAAACCCAGTGCCGCGTCAGAACCCCACACCTAGACGCTCAACATACTCCCCCGACGCAGTCCGGGTTCAGTTCACCGCGCAGGCGCGGAGTGGCACGATCAAGCGGTGCTGCGCAGCGTGGGGGTGGAGGAGGAGCTGTTGCTGGTCGACCCGGATAGTGGCCGGGCGCTGGCGCTGGCCGCGGCGGTGCTGCGCGATGCGGGCGACGGGGGGAAGCCGGCTGATCAGCCCCTCACCTCCGAGCTGACCCGTCAGCAGGTCGAGACCAACACCCGACCCCGCACCTCCCTGGACGACCTCGCTTCGGAGGTGCGCCGGTGGCGGCGTGTGGCCAACGAAGCCGCCGAGAGCCAGGGCGCCAGGGTTGCTGCACTGGCCAGCTCGCCGCTTGCGGTCGAACCGTCGATCAGCTCCTCGCCTCGTTACCAGCGGATGGTGGATGAGTTCGGCTCGATCGCCGAAGAGCAGCTCACCTGCGGCTGCCATGTACACGTTGCGATCCACTCGGAGTCGGAGGGCGTCGCGGTCCTGGACCGCATCCGCGGTTGGCTGCCCTGCCTGCTCGCGCTCAGCGCCAACTCACCGTTCTGGCAGGGGCGCGACAGCGGCTACGCCAGCTTTCGGTCGCAGGTCTGGGGTCGCTGGCCGTCGGCTGGGCCGACCGGGCTCTTCGGCTCGGCCGAGACCTATCACGCCACCACCCGGGCAATGATCAAGTCTCGGACGCTGCTCGACCTGGGAATGGTCTATTTCGACGCGCGGCTGTCCCGACTGCACCCGACGGTGGAAGTGCGCGTTGCCGACGTCTGCCTGGTCGCCGACGATGCCGTGCTGATGGCGGGCTTGGTCAGAGCCCTGGTCGACACGGCTGCGCGGTCCTGGCAGGCCGGCCTGCCCGCCGATCCAGTCCGCACCGAGCTGCTACGGCTCGCGAGCTGGCGAGCCGGCCGCTCCGGACTCGACGGTGATCTCGTCGACCCAGCGGGCCGGCCGGTGCCGGCCGCGCAGGTGATCGGTGCGCTGGTGGACCACGTCCGGCCCGCGCTGGACGAGTCCGGGGACCTCGAGATTGTCGAAGAGCTGGTCACCACGGTGCTCAGACGCGGTAACGGGGCGATCGAGCAACGCCGGATCTACCGCACCAGCGGCGAGCTGGCCGACGTCGTCGCCCACGCGGTGGACCGCACAACCTCGTAACGGCGTACCGAGAGCACGGCCTACCGAAAGCGCTGGGACGGAGCTGACTTGCTGACGCGACGCAGGGCCCTGGTGACCAACGACGACGGTATCGACGCGCCGGGCCTCGTCGCGCTGGCTGCCGCGGCCGTGGCGGCCAGCCTCGAAGTCGTGGTGGCCGCACCCGTACGGCAGTCCAGCGGGGCCGGCGCCGGGATCGTCGCGAAGACCCGGAACGGCAAGACGCCGCGGCGATCCGCGGCTGGTTGGACCCGGCACCGGAGCTGGTTCTGTCGGGTGTCAACCACGGCGCGAACGTCGGACGCGCCATCCTGCATTCCGGCACGGTCGGAGCGGCGCTGACCGCGGGGTTGAACCGCGTGTATGGGTTGGCCGTGTCCCTCGACGTCGACTGGCACCCGGTCGGGGTGCCGCACTGGGCGAGCGCCGGACACCTGCTGCCGGATGTTCTCGAACTGCTGACCGGTGCTCCAGTCGGCACCGTGCTCACCCTCAACATCCCAGACCAGCCGGCGGAAGCGCTGGGTGAGTTGCGCTACGCCGCGCTCGCGGAGTTCGGCACGGTGCAGACCACGCCGGTCATCCCACCCTGACCGCGCTGGATTCCGTGCGGGAGGCATCCGGGCCGGCACTGTCACTGTGGCTGGCATCGGCCATGCAGGCGTGATCGATACCACTGATCGCAACAGATCGTTACCTCGATTTATCGTGACGGCGGTTGCGTGCTTCGCCACCGCTGAGGACGGTGGTATGTGGACGGCAAGCCAGCATCCTTGAGACCCTTGGAGCCCCGCATGTCCACTCAGATCAAAGACCACCGATGGGCCGCCGACGTTCGTGACGACCGAAACCCTCGGTCGTTGCACGCCGCCGTGGACACGTCCACTGAGCAGGTCGCCGCGGACCCGAGCACCCAACGGGTGCAGGACTCGATGGTCCAGCTTGTGCGTCAAGGTCAGGACACCTCATTGAGGTCGCTGCAGGTATGGGCCGACCTGGCCCGCAATCTCGGTCCCACCGCGCTGAGCTCGCCCGCAGGCGCGACGATGGCATCCCTCGCCCACGACCCGTTCGAGAAGCTACTCGAGGCTCAGCGCCAGGTCGTCGAGGAACTCGTCGCCACTCAGCGTCAACTCGCACAACGGTTCTTCGACACCACCACCTACGGCGACGGTTTCGCCGCTCGGTAGAGCCGCAGCAATAAACCCCCAACCCGGCCGGTTACCGGTCGCGGGCAACGGCGCGCCATGACGCCGCCGTGCCTCCATAGCCCAGCTGCGTCGGCGAGTTCAGACGCTCGATGAGACAGCCGTCCTCATCGAGCTGTCGAGCCTGCCGGTAAACAGCGAGCCGTGATTCGTTCGGCTCAACAACCATCGAACTCAGAAAAGGTGATTTCGCGATGAGCAATTCCCTGCACCTCGCCCATCAATGGTGGGACACCCTCGACCAGACCGACCGTCAACGGGTCTGGGATGCCCGCTACAGCTACCTTGCCGGCGACCTCGTGGAAAGCATGGCCAACGCCGGCGTGCCGGTGGTCAGCGATGGCCGTTGGTCCTGCGTCAGCGTCGGACCCACCGGTTTCACCGTGCCCATAGCCGTCCAGCAACTCCTGGACCGGCTGCCGCAGGCGCTGCCCAAGGGGGAGGGTTCGCACCACATGCGGTAGCCGGCGCTCAGGCGGTGGTGGGACGGGGCAGTGCGTCGACGAGGCGGTCCAGCTCGTTGTCCGTGTTGTAGTAGTGCACGGAGGCGCGGACCAGCTCGGCCAGGCCACGGCGTGGCAGATCCAGGCGGGCGGAGCTGGCGACGGAGACGCTGGTGTTCACGCCCGACATGGCGAGGCGGTGCTGCACAGCCCGCGCGGGGACGCCGTCGACGGTAAAGGTGACGATCGCGCAGCGGCGCTGGCCCTGATCGTGCACGTGCACTCCGTCCAGACCTGCCAGCCGCTCCCGCAGACGCCCCGCCAGCGCGGTGACCCGTTCCTCAATGGCGTCGATCCCCCACGACAGCGCGTAGTCGATGGCGACCCCCAAACCGATCTTGCCGGCGTAGTTGGTCTCCCAACTCTCGAAGCGTCGCGCGTCCGGACGGATCTCGTAGCTGTCCGGGGTGGTCCACGTTGCGGCGTGCATGTCGAGAAACGGCGGTTCCAGCTGGTTGAGGATCGAACGACGCACATAGAGGAAGCCGGTGCCGCGTGGGCCGCGCAGGAACTTGCGGCCGGTCGCCGACAGCAGGTCAGCGCCGATGCGCTCGACGTCGATGGGTAGCTGGCCCACGGACTGGCAGGCATCGAGCAGAAACGGCACCCCGGCGTCGCGGGCGACCGCGCCGACCTGCTCAGCGGGGTTGACCAGCCCACCCTGGGTCGGCACGTGGGTCATCGCGATGAGCTTCACCTCGCCGGGACCGCGACCAAGGCGACGGCGCAGGTCGGCGACACAGAGCTGGCCGTGTTCGTCATCGTCGACGACTTCCACGACCGCGCCGGTGCGGCGCGCGACCTGCAGAAAGGCGATGACGTTGCTGGCGTATTCGGCATGGGCGGTGAGGATGCGTTCGCCCGGCTTGAACGACATGGCGTAGAAGGCCATGTCCCAGGCCCGGGTCGCGTTCTCCACCACCGCGACCTCTTCGGTCGCGCAGCCGATCAACCGGGCGATCGCGGTATACGTCGCCTGGATCTGCTCGGCGGCGGCGTCAGCGGCCTCGTACCCGCCGGACTCGGCTTCCCGGCGTAGATGGGCGATGACCGCTTCGGTTACCTGCATCGGCGGCAGCGCCGCCCCCGCGTTGTTCAGGTGCGCGACCCGCCTTACCCCGGGGGTGTCGCGCCGGGCACGGTCGACGTCGAAGGCCACCAACACAGCCTATTTGGCGGCGTACCGCCCCGTGAGTGGCAATACGAGCTCCAGCTCGTATTGCCACTCACGGGTGGCGTAGCCGCCTCAGCCGGGACTGTTGTGTTCCACCTGGGAACCTTGCCGGGACGAGTTGTCGATGTCGACGGTAGGTTTGCCGTCGGCGGTGGTGTTGCCGACCACAACACAGCCGGTCGAGCCGTCGATGATGATGATCCCGCGGGTGATGTTCGGACCGGAGATCTTGTTGTCGCGTAGCTCGACGTTGGGCCAGCGGCGCACGTTCACCGCTTGGGCACCGTTGGACGCGCAGGTGTTGCCGATGAAGCTGATCGATGGGCCGTTGGTCGGGGCCGCGCTGTTCCCGTCCTTGTCGCCCGTCGCGATCAGGCATTGCGCGTCGACGTTGCGGCAGGTGTTACCCACTATCGCGACGTCGTAGGTGGGTGGACCGTTGCTGTCGTAGGTCTGGAAACAGTCCGGGTGCGGCGGGTTGGCGTAGCCGGTCGCGGAGATGTCGGTGATGGTGTTGTCGGTGATCCGGTGACCGTTGCCGAAAAAGCGCATGCCATCGGCGTCGCCATTGTCGCGGGCCACTGTCCCACTCACGGTATTGTGGCGCACCGCGATCTGCTGCCCGCTGATCCAGATCCCGGCGGTGGCGACATGGTGCACCGTGTTGTCCTCGATGATCGAGTTCTGGCAGGGATCGCAGGTGATACCGCTTCGCTGGGTGTCCTGGACGGTGTTGTGGCGGATGGCCAGGTCGGTGCCCTTGGCGAATAGCCCGTCGCCACCGGCGACCGTGAAGCCCTCGACGATGACGTGGTCCGCGGAGATGTGGATGCTGCTCACGCTGGCCCCATCAGCGAAGAGCCTGATCGGCGCGCTGGCTGAGCCCGGGCGGTTCATCGCGATGTCGGCGCCGGCGAGATCGTGGCCGGTGAAGCACACCGTGGACCCCGGGGAGGCGGCATTCAGGGCCGCCGGCACGTCGTCGGCTCGGCTGACCGTGCGGCGGCAATCCGGGGGGCCGTTCTGGTTCGGGCCGGCGGGATTAGGGCTTGACGGGCTCTGGCCGGACCCTGGACTCTGAACAGTGGAGGGAGTCTGGCCCGCCGAGGGGCCCTGGTTCGCTGAGGGACTCCGGCCCGTGCATCCGGCGACGAGCAGTAGGCCCAGCGCAGTGATCCAGAGCCGCATCATTCGCGGTCGCCGCGTCACCGGTGCCGCCGCCCGACGTTCCGGGAGTCAATGTTCACCGGAGCAGGGTATGGCCCCGCGGCCGTCGTCGGCGTAGGGGTCCGTCGGCATGTCGGTTTCATCCATCGGGCCAAGGGGGAAGTAGTGGTCATGACCACCCAGCGCGATGGCATCGACGCGAGCACCCGGACTCGTTCCACTCGGGCGCGGCGCTGGGCGTGGCTGCCGGTGCTGCTGGTGGGTATCGGGCTGTTCATCACCGTCCAGCAGGCTCTGGTGATCACCGGGAATCCGACGCTGGTGCCCTCGCTGCTCGTGCTCGGGGCGCTGCTGGTTCCGGTGACCTTCGTCAGCTACATCGATGGTCGAAACCCGGCATATGACCTACCCCTGAGTGTTCTGTTGAGCTGCGCACTGCTGGGTGGGGTGCTGGGCGCCGCCGTCGCCAGCGTGCTGGAGTTCGACACCATGCGGCGGCTGGGGAGCCTGCCGACGGTGTACATCGGGTTGATCGAAGAAGCTGCCAAGCTCCTGGTACCGATCACGATGCTGATCTTCACTCGGTACCGGCGCAATCCTGCCGATGGCCTGCTCATCGGAGTTGCGGTGGGGATGGGTTTTGCCGTGCTGGAGACCTTGGGCTACGGGTTTGTGACCCTGCTGGCCAGCGGTGGGGACCTGACCGTCGCCGAAGGGTTGCTGCTGCTGCGGGCCATACTCAGCCCGGCCGGGCACGCCGCCTGGACCGGACTGGCCGCCGCGGCGCTGTGGTGGGCCCACGCCCAACGGTGGAGACCCCGCGCGCTGGCCGGGGTAATCGGAACCTTCGTTCTCGTGGTCATCCTGCACACCCTCTGGGATGCGACCGACGCCTGGTACGGTTACCTCATCATCGGGTTCATCAGCCTCGCCCTGCTGATACGCCAAACCCACCGCAACGTCCTCGTTGGACGTGATTGACGTGCGGTGGCGCAAAGCCTTCCTGGTAGAGGTCAAGGAGAAGCTCGCTCAACTCGGATTAACGAATTGTGCGGTCTGTGAATCCGAACACCTCACGGTGCATCGGTTTCCATTCTTGGCGTTAATGGGTGATTTTCCTCCCGAGATCGGCAATCTTGACGACCCCGAGGTGACCACCGAGTGTCTTGTCCGAGTTGAGTGCGGCATTTGTGGTTACGTGATGTTGTTCAATGCCGAGCGTTTCCGGACCGGAAATGATGAAACCCTGGTGCGGGGGCTGACCGAGCAGGAGGAGGACGAGTTAGAGCGTCGGGATCCGCTCTAGTCCCGAACGTCAGTTGTGCAGCACTGCCGCGCCGCTGAACCGACCGTGAGCGAGGTCGGCGAGTGCCTCTGGTGCTTTGGCCATGGGGTAGGCGACCGTGGTGGCGCGGATGGCGAACCTCTCGGCGAGAGCGAGGAGTTGCTCACCGTCGTTTCGGGTGTTCGCGGTGACGCTGCGCAGCCGCCGCTCCTGGAACAGCTCGTCGGCGTAGTTCAGGGCGGGGATGTCCGAGAGCCAGATCCCGGCAACCGCCAGGGTTGCGCCCCGGTCGAGGGCGCGCAGAGCGACCGGCACGAGTTCGCCCGCCGGCGCGAACAAGATCGCACCGTCGAGCGCCTCGGGTGCCGCGTCCGCCGCACCACCTACGGAGTCCGCACCGAGTTCGGCTGCCAGCTTCTGGTTGCCCTCCCCGCGGGTGAGCACGTGCACCCGCAACCCTTGGTGCAACGCGATCTGCGCTGTGAGGTGCGCGCTCGCACCGAAGCCGTAGATACCCAGGCGACCCCCTGGAGGCACGGCCGCACAGCGAAGAGCGCGGTAGCCGATGATCCCGGCGCACAGCAGAGGCGCCGCGTGCTCGTCGTCCAGCGAATCGGGCAGGCGGTAGGCGTAGGCCTCGTCGACCAGGCAGGCGTCCGCGTAACCACCGTCGATGTCCCAGCCGGTGAACCGCGGCTCGACACAGAGGTTCTCCGCGCCACGGCGGCAGAACCGGCACGTCCCGTCCGTCTGCGCCAGCCACGCCACTCCCACCCGCTCGCCGATGGCGAAGCGGTCCGCGCCGACTCCGAGCGCGTCGACGCGCCCCACAACCTCGTGGCCGGGGACGACATGCGGCCGGCGCGGCGCCAGGTCGCCTTCGGCAAGATGAAGATCGGTGCGACACACTCCGCAGCAACTCACCCGCACCCGCAGCTGGCCAGGGCCTGGCAGTGGGTCGTCTTGTTCGATGCGACGCAACGGGCGCTGGTCGATCGGACCGCAACGGTCCACGATCCACGTCTGCATGCCGTCACCCTTCTGCCGTGCCGACCGCGGGAGTGGCCACGGCGAGGACCGGACGACGAAGTAACCCTACTATCGCCGAGTTCGACGACATGGTTGTCCGCCGCGAACGGGGCAGCCTTCACGTCGAACTCGGCGACAACAAGGCACCGAACATCGCCATGATCGCGGTATGTGTGCCATCGACGACACGTCATGTCGCTTACGGCACACAAGTCGTGATCAACGGCTGGTCAGTCAGCGAGCAGCAGGGCGACGGAGGTAGCGGACGAGCAGCGAGCCGGCGTCGAGGTCGACGGCGCTGTTGCCCCCATCAACCTCCCTTCAGACCGCCGATGCCCAGCGATCCCTCAGACTTGTCGCCGCGGTCGTCGCCGCGGTCGTTGGACGCCGCGATCTCCTCTTCGACCTCGCGGACGTAGCTCTCGGGGTCCTTGTCCACCGCCGTGACGCCGGCGAAATGCGTGGCCTCGAAGGCGGCGAAAGCGACGGCCAGATCGTGGCGCAGCTGCAGGCCGGCGTGGCGGCGGAAGTCGGTGAGGCCCTCGCGCTCCTCCTCGGCCATGTGATCGCTGTTGGCCTCGTTGGCCTTGGCGACGGCGTCATACCAGTCGTCGCTGCCGATCTCATGGCCCCCGACTGCGGCGACAGCGTCGCGGATGTCGTTGTGATCGGAGATCGCGTCCTCAGTCTCGGCTTCGGGGGTGTCCACGCCGCCGGCTCCGGCGCCCACGCGCAGCAGTTCCGGGTAGAAGAGTTCTTCCTCGGCCTCGGCGTGCAACTCGAGAAAAGCGGCGAGCCGCGTCCAGAGAGCACTCAGAGCCACGGTGTCGGTGCGGTCGATCTGTTCGAGGATCGCGAAGAGCCGCCGCTGCTCATGGTGGTCATCGAGGATCAGCTGGGTGATATCCATGGCTCTCCCATAGTGGCCGTGTCCGAATTGAAGCAGCCGGGTGCCTGAGCGCTGAGCACCTTGACTACCCGGTTGACGTGGTCGGCTCTTGTATGGCGATCACCTGGGCTTGGGCTTCGCCGTCGGGGACACTGTAGGTGATCGTGTCGCCCGCGCGGCGGCCGGCGAGGGCTCGGCCGAGCGGGCTGTCGGCAGTCAGTATTTCGTCTTGACGGTCCGCGGGGGCTTCCTCGGTGATCGCGACGACTCGGAGCGTGGCTACGGTGCCATCTGCGAACCGCAGGGTGACCACGGTCCCGTGCCGAGGGTCCTGTGGGTCCTGCGGCGCCTCCAGATCGGCGAGCAGGTGCCTGATCTCGGTGATGCGTTGATCCGTCCTTGCCAGGTCGTCAGAACGTTCGAGCAGGTCGGCTTGGTCGCCGCTGTCTCCACCCGCTGGATCCTCCGGATCCTCGCCGCCGAGCGCAGCTGCCAGGTTGTCACGCTCATCGCGCACCCGGGTCAGCTCCTGCTCGAGGCGGGTGCGGGTCGCCGCGATCGGCTCAGACGGGTCCGAGCTGTGGGGTCCGGACGTCGTCATCACCTTCCTTCCACATCTCAGAGCTGCAGGCGGAGCTACCCTCCTCGCTCATCGTCACGCATGCATCACCGGGCTGGCTACATCCCATCAGGTGCACATCAATCGAATGGCGTCCCCACGGGGCGCACCGAGCCCTCATTCTTTGAAATGGACTTATCGAGAGGAGATCCCTGATGCCTGCGGTGACCGTAGACGACCTGCTGACCCTGCCTCGTATCCCGCGCCTCGACCAGTCGGCGGCTACCGAGCGCACGGTGGTGTCGGTGACGACCGCGCCGAGCGGTTTCGAGGGTGAGGGCTTCCCGGTGCGCCGGGCATTCACCGAGGTGAGCTTGGCCGACCTGGATCCGTTCGTACACATGGACCAGATGGGTGAGGTCGACTACGCGCCCGGTGAGCCCAAGGGCACCCCGTGGCACCCGCATCGCGGCTTCGAGACGGTCACCTACATGATCGATGGAACCTTCGCGCACCAGGACTCCCACGGCGGCGGTGGCCTGATCACCGACGGCGCCACCCAGTGGATGACCGCCGGCGGAGGCATCCTGCACATCGAAACGCCGCCAGAGGACCTCGTGGTCTCCGGTGGCCTTTTCCACGGTGTCCAGCTTTGGGTCAACCTGCCCGGGAAGGACAAGATGATCCCACCCGCCTACCAGGGCCTGGAAGCAGATCAGGTGGTTTTGCTGTCCTCGGCCGACGGTGGCGCCCTCGTGCGTGTGATCGCCGGCGAGGTCGCGGGGCACGCCGGGCCCGGATCGACGCACACGCCGATGGCGCTGCTGCACGCGACGATCTCGCCCGGCGCGCTGCTGCAACTCCCGTGGAATGCCAGCTTCAACGCGCTCGTCTACGTCCTGGCGGGCTCCGGGCGGGCCGGCGCCGGAGGATGGCCGGTGCACCGCGGCCAACTGGTGGTGTTCGGGGCCGGGGAGTGGATCAGCGTCCGGGCCGACGACCGCCAGGACCCCCCCAGCGTCGCCCTTGAGGTCCTTGTGCTCGGAGGCCTGCCCATCGGTGAGCCTGTTGCGCACTATGGGCCATTCGTGATGAACACTCGGGCTGAGATCGAGCAGGCGATCAGGGATTTCCAGTCTGGCCGGTTCGGCAGCATCCCCGCACACGCGCTGATGCCCCATGTGCCGGATCCCAACCCGGTTCGAGTGGAACACACTGGGATCTGACGCTACTCGATCCGGTCGAGCGCCGGTTCCGGATGCTCGCCCAGGTACTCGAACCACGCCTTCTTAAGGCAGGGGTAACGCTTGGACGCCTCGACCAGGTTCATGAAGCTGATCACATTCGAGTCGAAACGACGCTGCAACTCGCCATCGGCAATGCGACCGGAACCATCGAAAGCACGGTGGGCCTGCGCGAGGGAGAACATGTCGGGGAAAACGCGGGCGCCGAGGTGCTCGAAGGGCACGCGCAAGGCCCACAGGCCCCGATTGCCGCCGACCATCGACGGAGACGCCGAGAGCAACAGCCCGTGGCGCTCGTTGAACGGCTGCGGACGGAAGCGCGACACCCAGTCGATGGCGTTCTTGAGCACGCCAGGCATGGACGCGTTGTACTCAGGTGAGCAGACCACGAACGCATCGCAGCGCTCGAGGCGACGGCGGAACTCCAGCGCACCAGGCGGAAATGTGCCATCACGCTCGGCGTCGCCGTTGAACGACGCGGCATCGAACTCAGCCATCGACGCGCGATCCACGTCGCCCCCGTTGGTCACGATCGTGTCGGCAGCCAGCTGCGCCAGCCTGGTGTTCAGCGAACCCGCGCGCAGCGAGGCCGAGAACACCAAAAACCGCACCGGTCCACGTCCCGATCCATCACTCCCGGTCATTACTTTCAATCGTCCTGGGAGAGGATAAGCGTTGTATAGGGGCCGATACTGAGGTTTGCTGACCATGGCAACCCGTCTCGGGGCTGCGACCAGGTGGTGCAGTCAAGCGAGTGATGATCACCGAAGGTGTCGTCATAACCGGACCAGTCGCTGTTGAACCGCACCCGCCAGACCCCCGACCGAGGCAAACCGATCACATAGCTGTCATAGGCGCGGTTGGCGAAGTTGAGCAGGACAACAGTGTCGTCTTGCTGTCCTGCTCAACTTCCACCGGTGGTAGGCCAGCACTTTGTCCACATCGTTGACGTGGTGTACTTGTACCCCCTCGCCCCGGAGCCCCCGGGTATGTCCTTCGAGGTCCCGCCGGAGGCGGATAAGGTCACGGTAGAGCGCCAGAATACCGGCGAATGTGTCCTTCTTGGCCCGGTCCACCGGCCGGGAGTCAGCAAACCACAGGTTCTCCAGGAACTCCTGGCCTTGAAACAGCATCGGAATACCCGGCGCGGTGAACACCAGCGCTGCACCCAGAGTCGAGCGCTTCTTCGACCACCAGCTGTCGGCGTGCCCGGGATCGATCGCTTCCGATACCCGCTCACCTCCGTTGGCATCGGCATCATGGGACTCGGTGAACACCACCCGGGTCAGCGCCTGACCGTCGTACCGACGAGTGACCGCTGCGGCCAAACCCGCCATGCTGCGGGCGGCGTCATCCGGGGGGAGTAACGCCTGCCGGACCTGCACGACGAAATCCGGATCCCATTGAGCGGGAAAGCCCGCGCCGCCCTCCGCGGTGGGCTTGGTGACCCATTCGTTGTTTCGCATGTCCTCAGCGATGCGGATCTTCCAGGGCTGGGCGGTGGCCACGTCGTCGTTGACGGTCTGCAGCAGCCGCCACCCCTCGGGGATGTCCTGGCCGGGATCGCTGCCGCCGGTGGCGTTGCGGATGGCGGCGGTGGCGTCCAGGCGCAGGCCGTCCAGCCGGTAGGTGCCCAACCAGGACGCGGCGTTGTCTCGGAGATACTGGCGCACCTGCGGGCGGCCGTAATCGGGCCGCGAGCCCCAGCCGGTATCAGCACGCCAGTCCTGGTAGAAATAGATCCCGCCCCCATTGTCTTCATACCAACCATCAAATCGCCACAAATCGTGATCGAGGTCCCCGGGGCCGAGGTGATTGTATACCACATCGAGCAGCACGGCTATTCCGAGATCGTGCGCCGCGTGAACGAAGCTCTTGAGGGCATCCGGTCCCCCATAGGAGGCCTCGACCGCGAATGGCAGCGCCGGGTTATATCCCCAGGAGCGGTCCCCGGCGAACTCCGCCACCGGCAGTAGCTCGACCGCGGTGATACCCAGGTCACGCAGATAGGGCAATCTCGCGGCGGCGTCCACCAGATTCCCGACCCGCCCATCCCCAGCGGGCGCGAAGGTCCCCACGTGGAGCTCGTAAATGACCAATTCGTCCCAAGACGGGGACCGGTAGTCATCTTCTGCCCAGATGAACGCGGCCTCGTCATAGACCAGTCCGTGGCCGGCCGAATTGGTCACATGCCGGGCATACGGATCAATCCTCAGCAATGACCGATTCTGCCAGGCGAGTGAATACAGGTAACCGTCCCCTGGCCCCACCTCGGACACATCCCCAGACCAGCAGCCACCCTCCTCGGCCACCAACGCCACGGCCTGACCGGCCGCCGCACCGCTGAGCAGCTGCACCGACACCTGGGATGCGTTGGGCGCCCAGACCCGAAAGGTGGTACCGCCGTCGAAGGGGCACGCGCCCATGCCGGGGCGCTGCGAGACTCCCACCATCCCTCACCTCCCAGCCTCGGGGCCCGCCCTGTGGCCGGCCGCGCCAGGGTGGCGCCTAGAACCACAGTGTCACTGCGACGGCGTGCCGTCACGTGTGCCGGTAGCGGCCTGGGAGAACCGGCTGTCACCTGGGAAAGAGGTTGGCGTCGGGTGGTTGGTACACGGTCAGGCTTCGGCGCAGCTTCGTGTACTCGATCTCGGCGTTGCCGGGTCCGATCTCGCCGTCCCAGGCCACCTCGGCAGCGCCGTCGGGCATGCTGATGTGCAGATCGACGGGGTCGTCCTCGATGTAGAGGCGGCTGCGGCCCAGGCGCCCGGTGAGCATCGCCAGCGCCAACCGCAGCAGCGGCGCCGGGCCGTCCACCGTGACCATCCGCAGGTCGAGGACGCCGTCATCGAGGCGTGGGCGCCAGCTGGGTGCGAATCCGTGCGGTTGGTACCGGCAGTTCCCGACGAACATCATCACAACGTCGCGCGCGTGACCGTCCACGACCAGTCGCACCGGCTTCTGTCGCCGCACGGCTATCAGCAACGCGATCGCCGCCGCCACCGGCTTGCCGACGCGCCCCTCCCAGCGTTCCCGGATGGCGACGAACGCGGGGTAGCTGCCCAGGCTCGAGGTGTTGAGGAACAGCCGCTCGCCGGCGAGGGCCACGTCGATCCGGATGGCTGTGCCGTGCCGGAGCGCGGCCAGCGCATCGGACACCCGGTCGATCCCGATGTCGGCGGCGAAGTGGTTGAAGGTGCCGCCGGGGAACACCAGCAGCGGCAGATCTGCGTCGATGGCGACCCGGGCGGCAGCGGCGACCGTGCCGTCCCCACCGCACACGGCGCCGGCCAGCAGCCGGTGACGCAGCAGGACAGCGGCGAGCCCCGCCATCGGCAGGCCCAGTACCGGCTCGGTCGTGCCCACGCTGACCGCGAAGGCCACTGCCGAGGCGGCGTACAGCGACGGCGGGCCCGACGAGGACGGCAAGCGCAGCGGTAGGTGCTCGACCGCCCGTCGCCACCGATGCGTACCACCATCAACGGCGACCCGGCGGACCAACGCCTCAGCGGCCAGCACCGAACCGATGCCCCGCAGCGCAGCCCGACGACCACGACGCCGGCCAGCGGCGGCCAGCACCGCGGCCACGACCCACCACGGCCAGGAAGCCCCGATGGCGCGCCGCTTCCACGGCGCCGCGGAACCCCCGGCCGAGCGTGCCGGGCGTAGGACCAGGTCAGGTGCCCGGACGCGATCCGGTGTGGCCATAGGGCGATGGTATAGGCGGTCCGCTGCGAGACTGCGCGGGTGGATGTGACCAGCTTCTACGATGTCGTGCACCGTCGACGTGACGTCCGGGGCGAGTTCACCGGCGGTGTAGTACCTACCGATGTGCTGCACCGGATCCTCGGTGCCGCGCACACCGCGCCCAGCGTTGGGCTGTCCCAGCCCTGGGACTTCGTGCTCGTTCGCGACATGGATACCCGCACCGCGTTCCGCGACCATGTCAAGGCTGAACGCGAGATCTTCGCAAGCCAGCTCGACGAGGAACAGGCCAGGACCTTCGCCCGGATCAAGGTCGAGGGGGTGCTGGAGTCCAGCCTGGGCGTCGTGGTCACCTACGACCCGCAACGCGGCGGCCCCGCGGTGCTCGGGCGCCACGCCATCGACGATGCCGGCCTGTACTCGGTGTGCCTGGCGATCGGAAACCTCTGGTTGGCCGCGACCGCCGAGGGGCTCGGTGTCGGCTGGGTCAGCTTCTACCGGGAACAGTTCCTCCGGGAACTGCTCGCCATCCCCACCCAGATCCGACCGGTGGCCTGGCTGTGCCTGGGCCCGGTCACCACGCTGCAGGCCACCCCTGACCTTGAGCGGCACGGCTGGCGGCACCGCACCCCACTGGCCCAGGTCGTGCACGAGGAACAGTTCGGGCGACCACCACGTCCCTGACCGGTTCTCGTTCCGCTTCGAAGCGAGGACACCGATGCACTTTCCGTCCACGGCTTGCTGGATGCGCACCGTGCCCTTCTAACGCGTCTTCCCGGCCCCCGGCGCGACCGCTGCTCCGGTGGAACCGGCCCCGTCCCCACCGACCCCCTGCCCGCCACCACGACGAACACCGCAGGCTCCTCGAGAGCCTCAGGTCGCCGAGCTGGGGGTCATCCTGATCGGCAATGCGGTGAATCTGACTTATCCGAGCCCCCGGAGCGCCACCCGACTCGTTCGTGATCGCTTATTGGGAAGCGTGAGCCGCGCCCAGCGCGGGTGATTCTTCCGAAACGGCGATCACAGACGAGGCAGGCTGACGCAGCGACGAGTAGTCGTGATCGGCAGGGCGCCGCGCCGCAGTCCGGACCCCGAACCGACTGGCCGCGCCACCTCAAAGTAGCTGGTCAGACCCGCGCGACCGCCCGCCGGCTCTACGACGGCGGGCGGTCTGCACCGGGGTCAGTGCTCGCCGTCGGTCGCCGATGGGGCGGGGGGTGCTGATGCCCGGCGGGCGAGGTGGCGGGCGAGTGGGTCGGCGATGCGTGGGGCCAGCGGTCCGAGTACGGCCATGATCAGCACGTAGGCGGCCACGGTGGGGGCGAAGGCCGGTGTCACGGAGGCGCCGACGAGGCCGGCGATGATGATGGAGAACTCGCCGCGGGCGACCAGCGCGGCGCCGGCCCGCAGCCGACCGGCGGGCCCGACTCCGGTGCGCCGGCCGGCAACCCAGCCGGTGAGCAGCTTGGTCGCGACGCCGACGACGGCGAGCGCGGCGGCGGGCAGCAGCTCCGAGGGCAGCGTAGCGGGGTCGGTGGTCAGGCCGAAGAAGACGAAGAACACCGCCGCGAAGATGTCGCGCAGCGGTCCAAGCAGGCCGCGGATGTGCTCGGCGACCTCGCCGGATAACGCGATCCCGAGCAGGAACGCGCCGACCGCAGCCGAGATGTGGGCGGCTTCGGCGGCGCCGGCAACCAGTAGCGCGAGCCCGAGCACCCGCAACAGCAGTACCTCGTCGGAGCGAGCGCCGACGAACCGGGTCACCGCGTCGCCCTTGCGCAGCGCGAGGGTGAGCACCACCGCAAGCGTGACGAGGGCGATGAGCACCGAGGACACCGCCGACGCCGGGGTGGAGGCGGCGACCAGCGCGGTGAGCACCGGCAGGTAAGCGGCCATCGCGAGGTCCTCGATCACCAGGACGCTGAGCACCGCCGGTGTCTCCCGGTTGCCGAGCCGGCCGAGATCGGTGAGGACCTTGGAGATGATCCCCGACGAGCTGATCGCGGTGACTCCGAACATCGCCAGCGCGGCTAGCGGTCCCCAGCCCAGCACGATCGCGAGCGCAGCGCCGGGCAGGCCGTTGAGCAGCAGGTCGAGCACGCCGACCGGGGCCTGCTGGCGCAAATTGGTGACCAGCTCGTCAGCGGTGTACTCCAGCCCGAGCACCAGCAGCAACAAGACGACCCCCACCTCGGAGCCGGTGGCGAAGAACCCCTCCGGTGCTTGCAGCGGCAGCAGGCCGCCGGTACCGAAGGCCAGCCCGGCCAGCAGGTACAGGGGGATGGGAGACAGCCCGATGCGCCCCGCGAGCCGGCCGACCGCACCAAGGCCGAACAGCACTGCACCCAGCTCGAGCAGCAGACGTGCGGTGTTGTTCACGCGGCCTGGTCAGCTTGGCCGGTCAGTCCGAGCCCAGCAGGGCGCTGACCGCATGCACCCCGTCCTCGGTGCCCACCACGATGACCCGATCACCGACCCGGAACCGGAAATCCGGAGTCGGCGAGGCGAACACCTCCTGCCCGCGCAGAACCGCCACCACCGACGCGCCGGTGCGGGTGCGGATGGCGGTGTCGCCGAGGGTCCGGTCGGCGAAGGGGGAGCCGGGGGTGATGGGCAAGCCCTCGGTGGCCAGCCCCTCGACCTGTTCTCGCAGCCGCGCGAACCGCTCGGTGATCCGTGGCGCGCCGAGCAGTTCGGCCAACACCTCACTCTCCTCGACGGTCAGTTCGACGGTCGCCGTGCAGGCGTCGGTGTCCTCCTGGTCGTAGAGCACTACATGCCGGGCACCGTTGCGCTGTGAGACGACACCGACCCGCCGACCGTGCGCGGTCACGAAATCGTGCCGCAACCCGATCCCGGGCAGCCGGGTCTCCTCGACCTCCACAGGCACCCTCCTCCATCCGGTTACGCCCCAGGCTAGGCGTCTGCGGCGGCCACCTCGGATTCAGTGAGCGAGTCCGTCGAGCCGATCGCGTTCATGCCTGCCGCTCGTGAAGCGGTAGGCGGACCTGGAAGCGGGTGTCCCCGGGCTCGGAGCGCACCCGCAGGTCGCCGTGGTGGCGGTTGACCACGATGCGCCAGCTCACGTCGAGCCCGAGGCCGGTGCCCGAACCGACCGGCTTGGTGGTGAAGAACGGTTCGAAGATGCGGTCGCGGTCGCCCGGAGCGATGCCGGGCCCGGTGTCGGCGATCTCGACGAGGGCGTGGCCGTCCTCGAGGGCGGTGCGCACGGTCAGCGTGCCGTGGCCGGCCATGGCGTCGGCGGCGTTGTCGATGAGGTTGGTCCAGACCTGGTTGAGCTCGGCGGGGTAGGCCGGTACGGGGGGCAGGGCGCGGTCGTAGTCCTTGACGACCTTGATGCCGCCACCGAGTTTGCGGGCCAGCATCACCAGGGTGGCGTCAAGGCCCTCGTGCAGGTCGATCCACTGGTGCGGCGCACGGTCGAGCTGGGAATACTGCTTGGCCGCGTCGACCAGAGCGGAGATCCGTGCGGTGGCGTCGATGATCTCGCGGAGCAGATTCTCGGTCTCCACGGTGTAGG
Organism: Actinomycetota bacterium; assembly: GCA_030854185.1. Lineage (GTDB taxonomy): Bacteria > Actinomycetota > Actinomycetes > Mycobacteriales > Pseudonocardiaceae. The sequence continues at coordinate 43,538 of JALYTS010000008.1, forward strand.
CCAGCCACCGCAGCGCGCCGTCGAGCAGCTCGACCGGCACGGTGTGGGCGACCTCGTGCAGGTCGGGCAGGCGCAAACCGCCGGCGACGAAGACCGCGGCCAGATCCCAACTCTGCCCGACGCCCTGCTCGTCGAGCCAGTCGGCGAGCTCATCCTCGAGGTCACCGGTTTGCACGGCCGTCAGCGGCGGGGCGGTCCGCGCACAGCCGACGAACCGCTCCTGGACGGCGGTCAGCGCCCGGAGCTGCGCGCGGTTGAAATCGCCCTCGGCCAGCAGGGCGAGCTTGTGCCGCATCCCTGCCACCCGGTCGCGCAGCGCGTCGGCGGCCCGCATGGCCGCGGCGGCGGGATTGTTGAGCTCGTGAGTGAGCCCCGCGGTGAGCTTGCCGAGGGCGAGCAGCCGCTCGCGTTGCCCTACCAGGGCGTTGGAGCTGCTGATCCCGACGAACATGCCCTGGAGCAGGTGCACGGCCATCGGGAACCAGCGTCGGAACACCTCGGTGAACTCGCGGGTGGGCAGCGCGAGCGACTGGCACGTGGTGAGCGCCCGTACGGTCGTCGAGTACGTCTGGTCGACCTGGTCGCCAAGGTAGAACTGGGTCGCGCCGAAGTAGACGCCACGCTGGTCCGTGCGGAGGATCTCGACCCGGTCCTCGCCGACCCGCTTGGTCATCACCAGGGAGCCGGATAGCAGCACATAGAAATACTGGGCCGGCTCGCCCTCGGTGACGGCCACCGACTCAGCGTCGACGTCGACCAGGTCCGCGTGCCGGCGTACCCAGTCGAGCTGGTCGTCGCTCAGGTCGGCGAACAGGAACAGTGCCCGCAGGTCGTCGCGGGACCAGCCCTGATCGAGCCGGCTCATCGCTCGGCCAGGTAGCGGTGCACCAGCGTCACCGCCATCGCGCCCTCGCCGACCGCGGAGGCCACCCGCTTTACCGACTCCGACCGCACGTCGCCGGCGACGAACACGCCGGGCAGGCTGGACTCCAGGTAGTACGGGTCGCGGTCCAGTGGCCAGCCCGGCGGGCGGCGACCCTCGATGAGCAGGTCCGGTCCGGTGCGCACGAACCCGCGGGCGTCGCGGGTGACCACCCCGTCGAGCCACCCGGTGCCCGGTGCGGCACCGATGAAGACGAACAGATGGCCGGTCGACACCGTCTCGGTGTGCCCATCGCGGGTGTGCCGCAGCGTGAGCCGCTCCAGGTGGTCGGTGCCGTGGGCCGCCACGACCTCGGTACACGTGCGTACCGAGATGGTTCCGATCGCCCCGAGCTGCTCGATGAGGTAGTGCGACATCGACCGCTGCAGCGACTCACCGCGCACCAGCAGGACCACGCGAGCCGCGTGCCGGGAGAAGAACACCGCGGCCTGCCCGGCGGAGTTGGCCCCACCGACGATGTAGACGTCCTGGCCGGCGCAGGCCGGCGCCTCTGTCGTCGCCGAGCCGTAGTAGATCCCGCGGCCGATCAGCTCGGCTACGCCTGGCGCTTCCAGCGCGCGGTAGGCGACGCCGGTGGCCAGCACGACCGCGTGCGCGACCACCTCCGAGCCGTCGCCGAAGCGCACCACCCGTGACGAACCCCGCGCCTGCAAACCGACCACGTCGCGGGCCGACAACGCCTCTGCGCCGAACTTCCGTGCCTGCCGGCGAGCCCGGTCGGTCAGCTGCGCGCCGGACACTCCGTCGGGAAAGCCCAGGTAGTTCTCGATCCGGCTGCTCTGCCCGGCCTGCCCGCCACTGGCCTGCCGCTCCACCAGCACCGTGCGCAGTCCCTCCGAGGCCCCGTATACCGCCGCGCCCAGACCGGCCGGGCCGGCGCCCACCACGATCAGGTCATAGAACTGGGCGGACGGCCGGGTGGACAGACCGACCGCGTCGGCGATCTCGGCATCGCTGGGCCGCCGCAGCGACCGCCCGTCCGGGGTCACCACCAGCGGGATGTCCTCGGCAGTGGCCCCGGCCGCGTCCAGTAGCCGCCGCCCCTCGGGCTCATCCACGCTGAACCAGCGGTAGGGCACCGCGTTGCGGGCCAGGAAGTCCCGGGCCTGGTAGGACGGGGCGGACCAGCGGTGGCCGACGAGCTTCGTCTCCGAAACGTCCGGGTCCCCGGTGGCCCGCCAGAGCTCGAGCAGCGCGTCGACCACCGGGTAGAGCTTCTCCTCCGGCGGGTTCCACGGTTTGAGCAGGTAGTGGTCCACGTCGACCACGTTGATCGCCTGGATCGCCGCGTCGGTATCAGCGTAGGCGGTCAACAACGCGCGTCGTGCCCGCGGGAACAGGTCCATCGCCTGCTCGAGGAACTCCACGCCGTTCATCTGCGGCATCCGGTAGTCGGCCAGAATCGCCGCCACCGGCTCACCCCGCAGCTTGAACTCCTTGAGCGCGGCTACCCCGTCAGCCGCCGAGTCCGCCCGCACGATGCGGAAATCCTCGCCGTAGCGCCGCCGCAGATCCCGCGCCACCGCGCGGGACACCCCGGGATCGTCGTCCACGGTCATCAGAACGGGCTTGCCCATCCCGCCACCCCCGCTCGCGCAACATGGTTGCCCTCAGCCTGCTGCAGCAGCCCTGGGCACGCCAGCGTGGTCGGTTGGCCCGCGCCGAGCCGTTGGAGGAAGTTCAGTGTGCCGGACGTTGTCGGGCCGTAGGCTGTGAATTGGTTGATGACGCCCGGTGAACAGGACGGTGGCGGTGGCCGAGCGGGTGGGCGCGGGGAGCGTGCGCGTGCTGCTGGTCGCTGTGTTACTGGGCCTGATCGGGATGCACGGGCTGGCCACGGGCGAGCTGGGGGGCTGCCACGGCGGGATACCGCCGGCGCCCCTGTTGGCTGATGCGCAAGCCCCCACGACGTCGTCGATGGCAATGGAGGTAGCAACGCACGCTGGTGGTGCCGTGATCGCAACGCGATCGGGAGATTCGACCACAGGCGTGATGGCAGGCAGCGCGTGCCAATCGGTCTCACCGCAGAGGTGGCCGGGGCTGACCAGTCTGCTGGTGCTGGCGGTGGTCGGCTGGCTGCTGGGGTGGAGTTCGGGCTGGCCGGGGTGGATATGGCGCGATGTGACCGCTCGTGCGTCGCCGCGCTCGGGTGTGGCGTGGCTGCGCTGGGTGTGCGTGGCCAGGATCTGATCATGCCCGTGCGCGATGGGCTGGCCCGTCGCATCGTCGCTGATCCGTGTCCTCCGCGCACGTCACGTTGTGGCGCGCTCACCCAGAAAGGTCGTTCGTGTCGTGCCTGCACGCCTGTTCTCTCGCCGCGGCTTGACCGCGATCGCAGTGTCCACACTGGCCGGGCTGGCTTTGCTGGCGGCCGGTTGTGGCACCACAACTGACTCCACCCGCGCTGGTGGGAGCACCGGTTCACTTCCCTCGACGTCAGCCGGGGCCAGCATGCCCGGGATGCCGGGCATGAACGAGCCGATGTCCTCCGGTGACGGACTGTCCGCCTCGGCGTCCGGATTCACCCTGACACCGGCCGCCACCACGCTGCCTGCCGGCGCAGCCCAGACGTTCACCTTCCGCATCACCACCGCGGCAGGTCAGAATGTGACTCACTTCGTGCCGGAGCAGACCCAGCTGCTGCACTTCTACCTGGTCCGCTCGGACCTGACCGGGTTCGCCCATTTGCACCCGAGTATGTCCCCTGAGGGCGTCTGGTCGGTGGGCCTGCCGGCGTTGAGCCCGGGCAGCTGGCGGATCTACACCCAGTTCATTACGCCCAACGAGGCCGGTCAGCCGGTCGCGCTGGTCCTCTCGGTGCCGTTGACCGTGCCCGGGGGCGCCAGCACCGTGGCGCTGCCGGCCCCGAACACCACCACCACCACCACCACCACCACCACCACCACCACCAGCGTCGACGGCTATGCTCTGACCCTGGCAGGGCAGCCAAGAGCCGGACAGGAACGCGAGCTGGCGCTGACCATCAGCCGGGACGGCACACCGGTCACCGACCTGCAGCCCTACCTGGACACTTACGCCCACCTCACCGCCATCCGCGACGGGGACCTGGCGTTCGCCCACCTGCACCCGCAAGGCAGCGTGCACGGCGACCACGGTGGCCCGACCCTGACCTTCCACGCCGAGTTTCCCAAACCCGGCGACTGGCGACTGTTCATCCAATTCCAAACCAGCGGCACGCTGCACACCGCGGCGACAACGGTGCACGTCAGCTGACCCGATGCGGCAACGATGGTGCATGTCGTGAACTCGACAGTACGGACATTTTGGCGGGTCGGAAACGACCGGGCTGTCGAGTTCACGACACACTGCGACCCTGGGGACTGGGTCCCCGCTCTGCTCTCGTTGGAATGATGGGTTCGTCGGCGGTGCGCAGGTCGGACCCGTCCAGGTCTGCTGGTTGGGGCGAGGCGTGATTGCGATTGAAGTCGGTCAGCTATTCGACGGGCAGCGCGTGGTCCCGGGTGGCGCGGTCGTGACAGTTGAGGGACTCGTATCCGTCGCGTCGCGCCGCGAAGAACGCCGGTGCGGTGGTTGCCGACCTCGTTGAGTCCGGGATCCCGGTGTGTCCGACCCCTCGGTAGGGAGCCCGGTGCGGTCCCTCCGCCTGGGGTGCTCGAGATGATGCGCAAGACCGGGATGACCAGCGAGTCACGGATCCGGATGGTTGGCTGCCTGCACCGCGCCGGTGTTCGCCTGGTGTCCGGCTCGGACGGTGGGATCAACCCCGGTAAGCGGCACGGTGTTCTGCCCGAGGCGGTGATCCAACTCGTTGACGGAGGCGTGCCGGCCGCGGCCGCTCTCACCACTGCCACCTCCCACGCGGCAGCGGCCTGCGGGCTCGCGGATTGCAAGGGCCACGTGGCCGCAGGATTCGACGCCGATCTGCTCCTCATCGACGGTGACCCCTTAGCTGACATCACAACGCTACGGAATATCCAGCTGGTCTATGTGCGAGGCCACCCCCGCAGGTGAAGGTCCCGTTGGCGCGGATTATCTGGCCGTTGACCCAGCGTCCGGGGCCGGCGAGGAATTCGACGACTTCGGCGATGGCGGCGGGGTGCCCAGACTCTGCGGTGCCGCTACTGGTGGAATCGCTCCGGAGATAGTGGTCTCGGGTCCGCCGATCACGCGCACTGGAGGCCATTGCTGGTTTCTCGGCGGAGAAGCTGACGAGCGCGCAACCGGATCTCCCTCAGCAAGGATTGATCGCGGTTTGTGTGCCTACGGTGACATCCATTGTCGTCGTAGGCACACAAACCGCGATCATCTCGCCTAGGCGGCGGCGCATTGAGCGCAGGTGGCCGCAAGGGCCGTTGCCGGTCGAGATTCCGCCGGCGCCAATGACCAGTTGGGTGATGCGGGAGGACGTGTCGCGGCCAGTCGCTGCACCTGCCCGATCTGGGCGACGTACCGCTCGACCAGGTTGCCGGTGTACTAGCCGGGCACTTCGTGCGCCGATGGGAGGGCGACCTCGCCGACGAAGCCATCATGATTTTGCTCCGATCCGCGGTCACCAACCCCGCGGCAGCCGAGCGCATGCGCACCGCCTTCAGCACTCAGGTGGTCAACCTCGTCCGCGCGGTCACGCACGACGCCCCCGACAGCGAGGTGCGCGCCGGAATGATCAGCACTCAACTACTCGGCACGCCCTGACCCGCTACATACTGCGGCTCCCGCCCATCGCCGCGCTCGACCCGCCGACCCTCATCGCAACCCTCACCCCAGTACTGAACCAGATCCTCACCCACACGGCCGGCGCTCACTAGGCTCGCGACCATGCGCCATCTGCGGCTGTCCCTGCCTATGAGGACGCCGTCGACGGCTTCTGAGCCCATGCGGAGATCATTGGAGAGGTGGCGAGGTCGAGCTGACCGGTCGCCACGGTTGCCAGGTGCTGCTCGATCTCGTCCTCCGTCGCTAGCGCCGCCGCAACGAGATGATCGCGGACCTGCTCGACGGTGGCCCGCTCGAGCTCGGTACAGGCCGGCCCTCCCATCGGGAAGTACGCGGCCGACTGCACGTGGATGAGTCCGGCGCCGCGCAGCCGCCGCGGCAGCGTCCGCCCGTAGGCCAGATCGACACCGCGCTCGGCGAGCAGCGTCCGGAAGCCGTGCTTGAGTTTGTTGGCCAAGCGCTGCTCGGGTCCTGACTCGTCCGGACACACCAGCGGCTGCAGCGCGGGATCGGCCTCCTCCAGCAGCAACCAACCGCCGGGTCGCAATGCTGCGACCATGGCCGCCAACGCCTGCGCCCGCTGTTTCAGGTGCACCAGCACCAGCCGGGCATGCACCAGGTCGAAGTGCTCCGCCGGTGGCGGCTGCGCCCCGACGTCGTGACGACGGACCTCGTAGCCGACGTCACCGCCCGGGATCCACGACGTGTCGATATCGGTTGCCAAGACCCGGCCATCGCGGCCGACCTGCTCGGCGAGCCAGGCAGGCACGCTCGGGCTGCCGGCACCGACCTCCCACACCCGCCAACCGGGCGCAAGTCCGAGCGCCCGCGTGTGCCGGAACGTCGAGGGATTGAACAGGACCGACAGCGCGTCGAAGCGCTGCCCGGCCTCGGCCTGCCGGTTGTCGAGCAGGTACCCCTCTTCTCGCGCCACACCTCGATCGTGCCTGTCGACGTCGCTGCCCACACCTCTTTGGGGCCAGCTGACGGTGGTCTTACCGAACTCCGGGCGGACTGCACGGCGACAGTACGGGCACCGGCTCGCTGCTCAATGGCCGGTTGCCTGCTCGCACCGGCCCGTTGACAGGCCGTCAACGGATCGGGTATCGGGTTGCGGGCGCAGTCGAGTGGATCGGGTGTCGTGAACTCGACAGTACGGACGTTTCCGCCGATCAAAAAGGTCCGTGCTGTCGAGTTCACGACGTGCGCGATCGCTGGGCAGGTAGTGCTGGAGGTGTCGCAGTTGGGTGCACCCGCCCCGGCGCGAGAAGGCCGGTCGTGCTCGGCTCTTCAAGGAAAGATCGACGATGACTAACGTGTGCGAATTATCGCACCAGGCTGCGTTCATTCGGGTGTGGGGTCGGCCAGCTCGCTAATGTGACCGGAGATGCGGTATTCATGGTTGCGGTCACTCTGTGGCTGCTGAACCGGCCCGAGGCGGCGCACGCAATCGGCCTCGTGCTGGGTGCTCTCGCTCTCGGCGGCGCAATCACGCTTATGATCGGTGGCGTTCTTGCAGACCGGCACCGGCGCTCCCGAGTGATTATCGCGGCTGACCTCATCCGCGCGATCAGCCTGGTTGCCATGATCGTAGCAGGATACCTGGGCCCGTTATGGTTACTGGCCGCGCTGCGTGCGTACTAGGAGCAGGATCTGGGCTGTACCGACCAGCTTACTCGGCGCTTCTCCCCTCCTTGGTTCCCCAAGATTTGATACCGAGCGCGAATGCGATTCGGTCCATCACGAATCGAGTGGGTGCCGTGATTGGCGCCGCGATCGCCGGCGTGCTCGCTACGCTCACCTCAGCAGGGACGACCCTATGGTTCGACGTGGCTACTTTCGCCGTCAGCATCCTCACGCTGACACTCATCGGTGACCCTCTACCGACTGAACGCAGCGAACAGCAGAGTTCCTGGCAAGAGGCCCGCGAAGGCGTCAGTCGTCGTAGGGATCGTCCACCCGGGCTGAGCCGGCTGCGAGGTCGGTGGCAGGTTCGAGTCGCTGGGTCGGATCGATCAGCGCGAAGACGGCGCCGCAAGGATCAGCGACTCGCGCGATCCGCCCCAACTCGGTGTCGTAGGGATGAATGTCAACCCGGCCGCCCAGCTCGAGGACCCGATTGGTCGCAGCGTCGGTACCACTTCGCGGGTCCACCGCGAAGTGCAACATCCACTGCGCAGCCATGTCCGGCTCCGCCCAGTCTTCGTTCATCTCAAGCCTGCCCAGCATCGTCGGACCGCCACGCGACCAGGTGGTGTAGTCCACGTCGACACCGTTACCGATCTGCCGCTGGTGGTAGCCGAACAGGTTCCAGAAGAACTCGTCGGCCCACGCGCCCTCCCAAGTATCCAACTCCGCCCAGATCAGCGACCCGGGGTCGAGCGTGTGGAAGATCCACGGCCGCGTGGGCTGCCAGAAGCCGATGGCAGCGCCGGTCGGATCTGCCCCGGTGAGCACCCTGCCGTGGCCGGGGACATCCACCGGCCCTGAGAACACCTGGCCGCCTGAGCGGGTGATGACCTCAGCGGTGTACGCGATGTTGGCGCTGGCCAGATACAGCGTCCAGGCCACATGCTGCCCCGCCGGCACCGCAACGCCCGCCAGCCCCGCCACCGGCCGCCCGTCAAGCAATGCGGTGCTGTAGTGCCCGCGACGCCGGTTCGGGTCTTTCTGGTAGGTCCAGCCGAACAGCCCCGCATAGAAGTCCCGACTGCTGGCCGGATCGGTACTACACACGTCGATCCAACACACCACCCCGGGGCTGAACGACCTATTCTCCACAACCTAGCGACGCTACCCGAATTCCGGTGACGATCCTGGCTTCCGGGAAATTGTCGTCACTCGCTCCAGCAGTTCCGTCACCATGCTCGCGCTCGTCGTTTCCACACACCCGATCGGTCGTTGATCGGTTGTGAGCAGCGAGCAGAGTGTGCAGATCAATGCTGGTGAATCCGATGGTGCGCGGCGTCGAGGGCAGCGTGCTCGGGTGGGTGGTTATGCGGTGCGTGGGGTGCTCTCCGGTGCAGCGCTGGTCTGCGCTGGACTGGTCGTGGTGGGACTGGGCACCGTAGCGGCTCCGTTGCCCGATCGGGGACTGGCCGCGCCCACCCCGGTGGCGATGGCCGCGCCCGCCGCGCTGCCCGATGTCCCCGAGCCTGCCGCCGCCCCGACCGCCCCCACCAGCCAGCCAGCCGGTGGCGGACCTGCCGCCCGGACCGTCACGATCCCGGTGCAGATCCCGGTGTCTGCTGGCGTGCCGCGGGCACCGCAGCTGGCGTTCGCCGCGTGGGCCTCCCGGATGGCCCGGGTGACCGGGATCCCGGCGCGGGCGTTGGAGGCCTACGCCAACGCGCACGCCGTAATGGCCGCCACCCAACCCGGCTGCCACCTGACCTGGGTGACCCTGGCCGGTATCGCCGAGGTGGAGTCTGAGCATGGAACCATGGGTGGGCGCACCCTGCTGCCTGATGGGCGGCCGTCGTCACCGATCATCGGGATCCCGCTCAACGGGGCCAACGGCACTCGGGCGATCGCGGCTACCGACGGGGGTCTGCTGACCGGGGACAAGGTGTGGGAGCACGCCGTGGGGCCGTTCCAGTTCATTCCCTCGGCCTGGGCGCTGTGGCGGGCGGATGCCCACGGTGACGGGTTCACCGACCCGCAGAACATCGACAACGCCGCCCTGTCCGCCGGGAAGTACCTGTGCGCGGATAACCGGAACCTGGCCTCGGGTGACCAATGGCTCCGGGCGGTTCTGTCCTACAACAATTCCCTGGACTACGCCAAAGCCGTCTATGGCTTCGCCCAGGGCTACGCGCGCAACGCCCAAGGCCCCACCTGATCATCAGCCCCGGGCTCACGCCTGCCCGGCGGCCGGGGGAGTGTGAGACCGCGGGGGTTCGTGACCGTTGTCCTGATCGAGTGCGGCGGCGGCACGCACCAGCCGCGCCCGGGGGATCTCGATGAGCCGGTGGCCGAGGTGTACTCGGTGCTCCCTCCGAAGATCGCCACAGTGAGCGCGTAGGGCAGCCCGACCCCCAGCGCGCGGATATTGGTCGGGAACAGCTCGGCAAGCGGACGTCGACCAATCCGGTCAGAAACCGACCCCGCAATCGGCTGCAGCGCCACGGACACCACCAATGCCACAAAATTGATCAGGGTGACGGTGCCGTTCGGGATTCCGCTGGTGAGATGCATGAGCTTCTGCAGATAAGTCGTGTAGGTGTAGAAGGCGACTGTCCCGCCCAGGGTCAGCCCGGCAACCAGCAGGCACTCACGCCGATAGCGCAGCAGCGCCCGCAGTTCCCCTCGCGAGCTCGTACCGCCGCCGCGCTCGGCCTCGACGCGGAAACTAGCTGATTCGTCCATACTCCGCCGCAGATACATCACCACCACCGCGCCCAGCCCGCCGATCCCGAACGCGATCCGCCACCCCCAACTGGCCAGTTGCTGCTCGCTCAGCAGCAGCTGCAACACGATCTGCAACCCGAGCGCGATCAACTGGCCGGCGATCAACGTGACGTACTGAAAACTGGAGTAAAAGCCACGTCGGTCCACCGAGGCCACCTCGGAAAGGTAAGTCACCGAGGTGGCATACCCACCGCCGACCGACAATCCCTGCAGCAACCGCGCAAAAACCAACATGATCGGCCGCCGCCACACCGATCGCGCCGTACCTCGGCGTCACCGCAATCAGCAGGGAACCCGACGCCATCATCGTGATCAACCCCATGAGCGCCCCCCGGCGCCAGCGACGTGCGGTACCGCTTTGTCATCGACGTGTCCACCATTGACGAGGTCTAAGCTAATGGTGGGGGGGTGGCTGTGTCGCGTTGGCTGGGAGCAGGAAAATCAATTGGGTGCGGCTCTCCTGGAGTGATGCTCATGCTGCCTGTGGGACGAGGGCTTGGCGTAGCGCGACTGGTGTACGCGCAGTTTCTCCTGGGAGAGGTGGTAGTTCCAGTACTGGTTGAGTCGCCGTTGCTGCGCACCGCTCGCGCTCTCCACAAGGTCAAGCGCGGGTGACCAGCGGATTTACAGTTCATTGCTTGAGTATTTCGGCCAGTGCGGCGCCGCTACGCGACCATGGCTTTCGTGTATTGTACGCCTATGACAGTTCCAGCAACGAGGCCGCACGGCTTCTGAAATCTCGTTGACCCGTTCAGTCCGCGTCTCAACGCGGGAGCTTGTTATAAGAAGATGAACGGATCAGGCAACGGCAGAAACGCTTGAGAACACCTCGCACTCAGTGCGCCCTGCGCCACCACTGCCGGGCTGTAAGCAGGATCCACCCCCGGAGATACCAGCACCAGCACAACACCGCAACACACAGCAGACCTCGCTTTGCGACCCGCACAGCAACCCCCTGCCAGCGATCTACCACTCACACACAGCATTGAGTATTAGGACAGTGAAAGTCTATAGGATCGGCGTGATGGCGTCCACTACATCCACCCGAATAGACCCCTGGTCTAGCCAGTGGGTTGTGTTTCTCGCGCAGCTAGTCAGTGCGTGCGTAGCGACGAACAAACCCAGTCGTCTGCTGGTCAGTGCCGTGAACAACGCATGGATCTCCGGATTCAACCACTGGAAAAGCGACCGACTACGTTTAGCCAACGACCTTGACAACCCCAACTTTGGCCAGCCAGCGCAGCGAGCAACCGCATCAAAGACGGCTTCCGGGCACCCCGGGTGTCGGGAAGCCGACCTTCGCGGTGCCCGGCAAGCTTAGCCTGACCGAAACGCGCCGATCCTGAACCCCCGCTCAGCCCGAACCTCACGACCAGGAAGGGAGCCCCCGTGGCTGACGACCACATCCCGCAGCCTCTACCCGACGCTCCTACCCTGCCGCCGGGCGATCTTGACCGTCGTCTTGGTCCACCAGGATGGAGGCACCTACTACGGCGCGAATGGTTGGGAGTCCAATCCGGCGGACCAGCGGCGTTATCGAGAGGCGCGGTGATGGACGCGAAGCAGGAAGTCGACAGAGCGCGGGTTGAGTCCGAAGCGACTCGGGACGAGCCGTTGCCGGAGCAGGTCAGGGGTGAGCGGCGTGGCCGTTCGGTGGTGCAGTCGGTGCGGCTGCCGGCTGAGACGTTCGCCGCGATTGAGGAGGTCGCGGCGCGCGCAGGGGTGCCGGTGAGTGCCCTGATTCGGGGGTGGGTGCTGCAGGGATTGGCTGGCGAGCAGGGCATGTCCTTGCGGGACGGGATCGAGCGCCTCGCTGCGGACGCTGACCGCCTCCGGCGGCTGGCTGCCGCCAGCGAGGTCGCCTAACCCGTCAGGCGCCGTGCGAGGAATATCCCGCACACATGTCGTGCACGGACGATTACGGTGTGGCGGTGTGTCAGCACGTTAACAGAATTTCATTGCGCGACTCTTTGCTGAACTGACACCTGCCGAATGTACCTTTTGTTCCGCTGGTCAGGCGTGTCACCATGGCCGGGGTTTGATTGTCGACGTGTCGGGCGACCGGGGACCACGCGGTAGATCTGAGCTTCGCCGCGGGGCCGGATAAGCTCCGCAAGGCTGTTCTGCTTTTACCGCGCGGCGCGTGCAGGAGCGGGTGACGGACGCTGCCTGCAGGCAACCTGGGACTTGGCTGTTGCGACACTCGGGCCTCGATCTGGCTGCCTGGCCGAGGAGGGATTGATCGTCGCGCGCGTACGCGGGTGAACGAACCGAACGACGGTGTGGGTCAATAAAGGCGTATACTCTGTTGGTGTGGAAGATCGTAATGGTCGACGAGGTACGGCAGTGGTTGCACAGCCTTCGTCGTACCGACCGGGACACGCTGCGGCAGGTCAGCGATGCTTTGGACTTGTTGGCGATCGAGGGCCCCACGCTCGGTCGGCCGATTGTCGACCGGATCAAAGGCTCGAAGTTGCATCACCTGAAAGAGCTGCGACCAGGGTCGGCGGGTTCGAGTGAGATCCGGATCCTGTTCGCCTTCGATCCGACGACCCGGGCGGTCCTGCTAGTGGCCGGAGACAAGGCCGGTGACTGGAAGCGCTGGTACGTGCGAGCTGTGGCGCTCGCCGAGCATCGATACGAACGGTGGATCAAGGAGGTGGAGTCGTGACCGAGTGGCACACGTGGGACGAGGTGAGTGCGGAGTTGGGCGACGTGCTCGGCAGCCCCGAGGAGCGCGCGCAGCGTGTCGAGCAGTTGCGCCGTGGGCTGGTGTTGCAACGGCTGGTCGAGCAGCGCAAACGGGCAGGGCTGCGCCAGGTCGACGTGGCCGAGCGGATGGGTGTGTCGAAGGCGCGGGTCAGCCATATCGAGCACGGGGCGGTAGCGACAATCGAGCTGCTCGCTCGATACCTCGACGCGATCGGTGGCCGATTGGAGATCACCGCCGCGTTCGACGGTGGCACTGAACGCGTTGTACTGGACTGGCCGGCCGCCTAGAGATCCTTGGTCCGTGGGGGGGCTGACCGCACTGGGTGCCGGATCATCAGAGCAGACGAGCTGGCTGAAGTCCCGAACTGTCACCGCGGTGTGGCTGAGTAGCGCGTGAGCACCGCCCTCGTACGTCAGACCAAAAACTGGCCTACTCACGGTCATATTACCTGGTCAGACGTGGCGCCCTGGCAGGATTCGAACCTGCGCCACCGTCTCCGGAGGCCGGGAAAACCCTGATCATGCCTGTCCCTGGTGTCTTCCTATTGTGTTTTTCCTGCTCAGCGTGTCATCAGTGGCTGTGGTGTCCCGTGGTTCATTGCACGAGCCCTTGCACGAGCGACGATCTTCACCGGTCACGTTCAAGGACTCCGCCACCCGGCCACCCACATGCGGTGACATGCGCTGCTCGCCGGGCACCGTCACCATGAGCATGAACCTGCAACGGTGCCACGCCGACTCGTGAACGAGCTACGGATAGGTGGGTGATCTTCCTCTGCGCTGGGCGCCAGCAAGGTGGGGTTCATCCCTTGGTTTCTTGCGGGTCCTAATCCCGAGGCGTTGCAGGATAAATCTTCTTTGCCGATGAGTGCGCCTTTGCTCCCGCCGCCGCGATCTTCTATGAATCCCGGGCGGGCTGGGCGCTGAGCATTTCTGAGCAGGGGTTGAACGTCGTCCGCCGTGGAGTGCCGACTGCTGCTTGGTAGAAGATCATATGGTGGATCCGCCGTTGACGGACTTCGATTCGAGCGCCATCGCGCCGATGTCTCCCAGCGCGCTCGTCCTGGACCAGCTGCTCCCACAGCGGGTGGTGATGTGCTTTTCCCGAGGTCATCGTCGCCCCGGAGGTCACCCGCCGGGCGCACAGCAGGTTCTCCCTTGAGTTAGGCGGTGCAGACATCTCTGTCCGCACCCACCCGAGGGTTTCCCTCGCCGTGTTCCATCCCGGTGTGGGAGCGTCCCTCGCTGTGCTGCACATGGAGAAGGCGATCGCGGCGGGCGCGCAAACCTTCGTCGCCTGCGGCGGTGGAACCGGGATGGCGCTGGGTCATGTCGTCGTCCCCACCGCGCCGTGGGTGATGAGGGCACGTCGTTTCACTACGCCCAGCTCTCCCGACAGATCCACGCTGACCGTACCATCGTGGCGATGCCCAGATGATCGTGGACTGCGCCGATGCCCCACCTGTCGAAGCGCCCCAGGCCCTCGTCCGTGCGCAGATCGCTTGCTGATGAGTGGTATCAGCGGTCGATCCGGCCTGATCCTTCAACTGAAGGACCGCTCGCAGGGGGATAGCAAATGGAGCCGACGCGGTCACCACGCTGACTGAATTCAACTGAAGGAGGCGAGATCGAATGGCTCCCAGCGATCGGCTGCTTTCCCCGCCACCGGAGCTGACGATAGACCAGGACGCATTCAACGCCTTCGAGGCGGCGGGCTGGAGCTTCCGTGGTGGGGGTAGACGTCGCCACGGCGATTGGTCCAGCTTGCCCGACGGCTGCATCCGGGCCTGGACTTCCGTGAGGCGAACGCAGAGGCACTGCCGTTCGGGGATGGCTGCTTCGACGCCGTGGTCGGCAACTTCTCGATTCTTCACCTAGGGCGTCCCGAGCAGGCGGTGGGTGAGTTCGTCCGGGTGCTCAGAGCGGGTGGGCAACTGGCGCTGACGGTGTGGGATCTGCCGGAGCGGGCGCGTTGGCAGGGTGTGTTCCTCGCCGCGGTCGCTGCGGTGGACGTGACCGCGCCGGCTGATGTTCCCCCGGGTCCTCCGTTCTTCCGGTTCTCCGTCGACGAACAGTTCGCCGCCTTACTACAGGATCGTGGGCTCACCGATGTCGAGGTCAGAACGATCGTATTTGATCACTCGGTGCCAACCGCGGACGAACTGTGGGACGGTGTGCTCGCCGGAACGGTGAGGGTCTCGGCGCTGATCCTGCGCCAGGACGAGCCGGCGCGCCAGCGCATCCGCGCTGTGTTCGACCAACTCGTCACCGAATACCAGCGCGGTGACCACCTTGAGGTGCCCGTCTCCGTCAAGCTCGCCGCCGGTAGCAAGCCGCGATAGGGAAGTGGCTGGATGAAACCTGGGGAGTGTTCGCCGGGCACAACCGTGACACACAACGGTGCCCGATCTACGACGGCACCACGAGCCCTTTTCGTGCTCGGCGCAGTTGAGGAAATCCTTCGTGTTGAATGTCACCAGTGGGAGCTTCCGAACAAGGCAGTACGCGGCGATACACGCGTCGTCGACGGGTCTTGGCGCGAGCGGACGTTGCGCAAGGCGAAGGGCAAGCGGCACGGTTCGCGGCAGGCCGAGTAACTGCCAGCAGTCACCGCAAGCGGATCCTTCACCGGTTCACCGGAGGTCGGCTCAGTTCGGGTGCTCATCGAAATCAAGCCACGTCACGAGGAGCACATCTACCCGGTCTTGATCGGCGAGTAGCAAGTAGGTGATCAGTCCGCATCCACTGCCGAAGGGCAGCTGATAGACCCCACCATCCGGGTTGTCCGCGTTGAGCGGCTCACCGCGCTCAGGCACCAGTTCCAGTACCGCCAGGGCAGCGGCCAGCGCGACCGCTCCTGCCGGAGGGAGCTCTTGGATCTGGGCGCGCGACAGGGTCGATATCGAGCGTGTACGTCATGAGGTCGACGGTCAGAGACCGAGTTCGGCCTTGACCTCGCTCCACGGCACGCTGCCGGATCGTGAACGGCCGATCTGCTGGACCTCGACGGCTGTGGCAAGCATCTGCCGGTGCCCCTCGGGGTCCCACTCGGTCATTAGTGCCTGCCGCCGCCACATTCGCAGCACGTGGCGCAGCGGGTCTAGGCGCAGCGTCTGGCCGGCGATGGCGAGCGCGGCGTTGAACGCGTCGTCGAACTCAGCCAACTGCTCGGGCAGCAGAGCCGCCCGAATCTCCTCTGGCGAGCCAAAGCGCTGTGCAGCGATCGTGTCTCCGGCCCACGTCGGCGCCGGCTCCAGCCCGTCGCGGTCCGGACCCGCTCCCGACGGGTGACAGGGCTCGGAGTACTGCTCGGCGGCGGTCACGAGGTACACCTTAGTTCTTCGAGCACTATGCGCCACGGCTAACCGACGGTGCGCCGGTAGGATCGTGGCCTCGTACCGGCGCCCATCCATTCCCGGTCGGCGTGATTGGAAATCAGTAGGCACGTGCCTTATGAGGGCAACAGAGGCGGTGCCCTCGGCAGGACCCGCAACACCACGTTCCGGTTCGTCTCAGCGGAGACGAACCGGTTGATCTCCCGGAACTGTCACCGCAGTGTGGCTGAGTAGTGCCTGAGCACCGCCCTTGCTCATCTGACTGAAAACCGGCCACTCACAGTGATGTGAGCTGGTCAGAAATGGCGCCCCCGGCAGGATTCGAACCTGCGCCACCGCCTCCGGAGGCCGGTAGAACTCCGATCATGCCTATCACTGGTGTCTCCCCGTTCCGTTTTGCCTGGCCCAGGCCTCATGAGTTGCTGTCGTATCCCGTAGTTCATTGCACGAACCCTTGCACGAGCGACGACCGCGCCTAGACCGCCGACAACGTGGCTGCGCGGTTCGCGGTGCGACGGTCGACGTGCCGGCCTCACGTGGCGGAGGCACGCGTCGCTGCGCACCATAGACACATTGCGGTTGGTGACCCTTCGCACCCTCTCTGTGACCGTCCACGGCCGCTATCTGACAGGCTAGCCGGGTGGACCTCACGGCTTCTGCGTCATCCCGCACCGACAGCGAACCCAGCCGGAGAGTCTCTGGCCGAAGTCCTCGTGTGGCGCGAGTACGCAGCCGCTGTGATCGACGCCAGCCTCTCGACCCGTCGCAGCTCGTTCTTGATCTCGATCTGACGGCCGTTGTCCAGAGCCAGCACTCCCCCTCCGTTCGGGCAATGATCGAAGGACGGATCACCCGCAATGAGCCCGTTCCCGGCCAGGCATTCCACCGCAGCGATGCCGCCAGAGCAGTCGCCGCGTTCCACCGCGCGTTCGACTTGCCCTCCCGGGTACTGCCCAGCGCGGACGTTGGCGACGAGCTGGCGGAGCTGCGCGTGAGGTTGCTGTCGGAGGAGCTCGGCGAGCTCAGGGACGCAACGGCCATCCGTGACGTAGTTGGCATAGCCGATGCGCTGGCAGACATCGTTTATGTTGCGTACGGCACTGCTGTGACTTATGGCCTCGATCTGGATGCCGTGCTCACCGAGGTACATAGGGCCAACATGAGCAAGCTCGATGCCGATGGTCGACCAGTCCTACGCGCCGACGGCAAGGTGCTCAAGTCCGCACGGTATCGAGCACCTGATGTAGCGGGGGTCCTGGCTCAGCAGTTGCCGCTGGTCTACGGGTAGAAAGCGGTATGCCCGCAACGGGGCCGCAGCATCCCGTCGCAAGGCTGCGGACAACACGCGTGTCGGGCGTCAGCTTCCGCTGATTGTAACCCCCTGCGCCTATTGTGACGGCCGTGACCGGGACCGCGGGCCTTGACTCCGAGGAGCACATCCGCTGGACGAATCGGTCTGTTCGCGCGCTCGCGGGCGATGCGGATCCGTTGACCACCATCAGTGACCTAGTGAACCGGCTGCTGCTGGCAGCTGCCGACGCGGGGCTCACCGGACCGCCAATCGATCCCCTGGCGGTCGCGGAGCAGATGGGCATCGAACTCCGCCCCCGCGCCGACGTCGCCGACGCGCGGATTGTCACGGCGGGTCCGCACGCCCGACCGGGGCGCAGCATCGCCCCTCTTCGCAGTTTCGTTCCAACGGACACCGCGCTGGCGGTAGAGTATAATCCCGCCCGTCCGCGCGGGCGACTTCGCTACAGCCTCGCGCACGAGCTGGCCCATGCATTCTTCCCGGACGTCGCCGACATAGTCCGGCATCGCACCGGAACCGGTGCTCTGCAGGAGTACGCCGGCGACGACAACTGGCAGTTAGAACTCTTGTGCAACGTCGCCGCCGCCGAACTGCTCATGCCGACCGAAGCCGTCGAGGGTCTACTCACCATCGATCCGGACATTGACTTCCTCATGGCACAACGAGCCCGCTTCGACGTGTCGACCGAAGCTCTTCTGCGGCGTCTTGTCCACGCAACACCTCGCTCCATGGCCGTTGTCGCAGCTAGTCGCATCCACGACGACGCGTCCGCGCCTCTCCGCGTGGATTACGTGCAGAGTTCTCGATCATGGAGCCTAAGTCTGCCTCGCGGCGCCCTCGTTGACCCTACGGAACCGCTTGGCCAGCCGACTGCGGTGGGGCAAACCGCCCGGGGCCCGATGATTCTTGCCGGGTTGGCGGCCGGGGTGCAGGCTGTGGGTATCCCGCCGTACCCGGGTAGGTCATATCCGCGGATTCTTGCCCTCGTGGAGCCGCAGCACACGCCGAGCACAGCTCCATCGGGGATCGTTTTCGTGACTGCAGATATCGCCGCAGCCAAAGCCGATGGCCCTCTATTGATTGCCCATGTCGTCTCCGACAGCGCCCGTTCGTGGAGTCGCCGCGGAGTTGCGGCGGCGCTCGCACGCCGTTACCCAAGCGCTGCCTCAGCCTTTCATTCCTGGGCGCTTGCCGATCCGACCCATCTTCAGCTGGGCGCGGTGCACAGTGTGCCGGTGACCGGCACACCAGATGTCACCGTTGTGAGCATGGTGGCCCAGCGGGGCTACGGTCCGAGCGCAACTCCTCGACTTTCCTATACCGCACTCGCTGACGCCCTAAGTCTGATCACGTCCATCGCGATCGAACACGGCGCGGAGGTGCACGTGCCGAGAATTGGCGCCGGTCAGGCGGGGGGCCGCTGGGATCTCATCGAGGGCGCTGTCGAGCGCACCCTTGTGCGAGCGGGGGTGGCAGTCACCGTGTATACCAAGCCTCCAGAGACGCCGCGGGCGAACTCATGAACCGGGCTATCAGGGCGCTCGCCGGAGCTGCGTGATGCAACGCTTGCGGATCGTCGCGATCAGCGGACCGGTGGGTGCCGGCAAGTCCACCTTGGCGCGCAGACTCGCGGAACGCTACAACGGGCAGCATCTGAGCACCAAGGAGCTTCTGCGCACGCACGCCCGAACCATAGGGGACGCCCTACCCGACGAGCGCCGCGCGCTCCAGGATTACGGCGACGCTTTGGACGCTCAAACCGACGGCGGCTGGGTGGCGCGCGCGGCTGCTCTGCATGTCGCCGAAGAGGCCGCCGCTGGCCTCGTCATCGTGGATGCCGTGCGTATTCAGCGCCAGATCGACGCGCTCCGCGGGGCATTCGGTGCCCACGTCATACATCTGCACCTGTACTCCTCGAAGGAGGTGTTGGCCCGGCGATACATAGATCGCGGTGGCACTTCTGGACTGGCCGAGCTACCGTCCTACGCCGACGTCGCGGCCAATGCCACCGAGGCGGCCGTGCACGAGCTGGTCCGCGACGCGGACGTCGCCATCGATACCGAGCGCAGTAACGTCGAGGACGTCCTCATCCGCGCCGCGGCGGCATTGGGTCTGTTGCCGGCTGTCGGTCGCCGGCTCGTTGACGTCCTTGTGGGCGGTCAGTACGGCAGCGAAGGAAAGGGCAACATCGCGTTCTACCTCGCAGGTGAGTACGAGGTTCTCGTCCGTGTCGGGGGCCCCAACGCCGGACACAGGGTGCCGCTGCCCACGCCATACACGCACCGGTCGCTGCCGTCCGGCACAATGGCCAACCCCGATGCGGCTCTGGTTATAGGGCCAGGTGCCACTCTCGACGTTGATGTGCTGCTGGCCGAGATCGCCGCGTGCGCGGTGGAGGCAACTCGACTGACGATTGATCCACAAGCCATGATCATCGAGGACACAGATCGGGCGGCTGAGTTGGCGCTGGTCGCAGGCATCGGCTCCACGGGCAAGGGCGGCGGCGCTGCAGCAGCGCGCCGCATCTCCGGACGTTATCCCGATCCCAGGAGCGTGCCGGTACGGCTGGCGCGCGACGTGCCGGAGCTGAAGGCGTACGTCCGGCCTAGTGCCGATGTCCTCGAAGACGCCTACCGTGACGGCGGGCGCATCCTGCTCGAGGGCACCCAGGGCACCGCGCTGAGCCTCTTTCACGGCCCTTACCCGTATGTCACCAGTCGAGACACCACCACAGCTGGCTGCCTGTCCGAAGCCGGAATCGGTCCGCACCGTTTGCGGCGGGTCATCCTCGTCACCCGCACCTATCCTATCCGCGTGCAGAACCCCAGTAATGGAACCTCCGGCCCGATCTCCCAAGAGATCAGCTACGACATTCTCGCTGAACGCTCCGGCGTCTCTCACCAGACGCTCGTGGCCACTGAGAAGGGCTCGGTCACAGCCAAGCAGCGCCGGTTTGGTGAGTTCGACTGGCGCCTGCTGCGTCGTGCGGTGGAGCTGAACGGCGCTACCGACATCGCCCTTACCTTTACTGACTACCTGGATGTGGCGAACCAGAACGCGCGACGGTTCGAGCAGCTGGCCCCCGACACGATCAGGTTCATCGAGGAGGTCGAGCGCGTCGCCGGTATTCCGGTGAGCCTGCTCGGGACCCGATTCGACGTGCGCAGTGTTATCGACCGCCGCCGGTGGTGAGCGAGGTCGTGGGACAGGCCGACTCGCGACCACTGAGCGTGCACCATCAGCAATCTGCCAGGATGCCGTTGTGACGCCTGAGCAGCTCGCCGAGCTCTACCCGCGCTTGTTCCACATGGCCAACGTCGGCAGTTGGCCGGCCATCCAGTCTGAGGGACTGCTCTCCACACGCCAGCTCGTCGACGCGTGCAACCCAGCGGAGGCGGTCCGCGACGCAATTCTGCGCCGCCGGCGGCCACGTAGCATCACGTTGACCCACCCGAGACAAGGGCCGGTCGTCGTACGAGACCAGGGACCGCTGCGGGAGGACAACCTCCACGCGTGTCTGAGCGGCATGACCGTTCAGGAGTGGCTTGACATGCTCAACGATCGCGTCTTCTTCTGGCTGCATCCTGATAAACTGTCCACGCTGCTGCGCGCACGGCTTTATCGCAACCACGAACACGACGTACTCACAGTCGATACCCGCAGCCTCCTGGCGACCCATGCCACTAACATCCGCCTGAGCCCAATGAACTCGGGCGCCACGATCTTTCCGAATGCATCACAACGGGGGCCGGACACGTTCCTCCGCATTGAGGATTACCCTTATCAGGAACGTCGACGGCAACGGTCTACCAAGGACGCCGTTGTCGAACTTGCAGTGCTCGACGGAGTGCCAGACATCGTCGACCACGTACTGCGGGTGGAACGCCGGCGCGGCGTGGACGTGCTGGCCGTGTTGCATAACCGAGATTAAGGACGCCGCGACGCTGAAGTTGACCTCCGTGCTCACGCTCCCAGCTTCGCTACGAAGAGTAGTCAAGGGGTCGCATTGGTCGAGCCGTACGGGTGAAACGCCCATAGCGTCTGGCATATTTCGGCAGGCAAAAACTTAACGTCAGTCCGTGATTGGTATCCATGCAATTCGAAGCACCGCGCTGTCATCGGTACCGATTTGGCGGAACTGGTTGTTGAGCGAAACGACCTCCATTTTTGCAACGCTAGACCTAAACTTATGTATGCTGGTCGCCGCTACCTTGTCTTTTGTTCCATAGCAGAGCACGTATACGCGAGGTCGCTGGAATAGCTCTAAAAAGCCTTCTTCGGATAACGTCGTCCTCTCCTTCTCGACGAGCTGCCGATAATGGTTGTTTAGTTTCTTCGAACTACTTCGCAAGTCATTTTCAATGACTTGGGCGGAAGCTAGCAACTGTGACCGCACGTCGCGGATCTTAACGTTGAAACCTCTTTTGACATGGAGAATGTAGAGCTTGTCGTCACGGTAGACCAAAGTGTCGAATAGTTCAACATTGTCCGTTAGGATAGTATCGCCATTAATATGTTCAGCAAAATTTAGCGACGACGCATTGTAATCACCTTCGCTTGCGTCCTTCTGCCAATCCTTCAGGCCTATGCTGCTTGCAGCAACGTCCAGTGGGGCTAGAAGGTTAACAAAATCTTTCTTGATCTGCTCAATATAGGTCGCATCAACCTCATACCACTTGCCAGCCAGAAGAAAATAAGTCTTTCCTTCGTATGTAAGCTCTCCGTTCAGGTGTGCAAGTAGCGTACCTTCGGTACCATAGGTGGGAGCATAATCCTCATTGATGGCGCGAATCGTAATAGCGAAAAAATTCTTCACGTATTCTACATCGATAACCGCGCTTTTAAGAATATCGCTCAGCAGGGGCTCCACTGTGCCATCGTAGAGGATGACATCATTGTGATGTTTGACAACGTATCGGGTAGCGTTGGTATAAAGAGGAATATCGGCATGCGTCAGTGCAAGGTTTTCATCATCTTTGTCTTTGAAGACTTTGTCCGCCAGTGATTCACGTAACTTGTTGATCATGCTGCCTCTTTTTCGAGGATTAAGTAATTTAATTGCATCAAGAGCCGCCCACCCATCATCTTCAGGCAAATCCTCTTGCTCCTGCTCTGCGAACCACTTAATAAGATTGATCATCTTCACGGGATCTTGAACCTTGGGACCTAGACGTAGTGCACTAGTTACATCGATTTTAATCTTGTTCTTAACGCCAAAAATATTAGTGAGCTCCTTCAGGCCGAGTTTATTATCGCGGAGATATCCACTTAGAGCGGTCCATACCGTATCGAGCGATTCAGTATAAGTAATGCGCCGCGGGTCGCGAAAATGTAAGTCACTCGCGAGTGTACTACCTGTAATCTGGTTTGCGCGTGCACCCTTTATTTCTGGCTTTGCGATTCTTCTTCCTACCTCAATAGGGAATGATAGATCTACAAAGCGCTCAAAAACTACCGCCGACTGCCCGGCGGTGAATGCGTAAAGGTCGTCCCCCAGCACAACAAAGCAGATCAAATGTTGAAACTGGTTGCTTGGTTGCCCAAAAGTGATAGTAGTATGTTTAAAAAAGCGAACCCAGCTACTAGTGTTGGGTGTTGACTTAATGTTTATGAAGAGTTCGACGTACGATCCGTCTACGGTCGTTCCACCTTTCGATGCGTAGATTTCCTCTCCCTTTCGCTCGTTGTATTCCTGAACTAACCGTGCCGGAAAGTCTTGCACCTCTATTTTATCGGCAAAATAATCGCGAGCTGCATCGACGTCTATCTTATATAGCGGGGCATTGATTCCAGTTTGCCTGGCCATTGCTTTGCCTCACTTAATAATAGTTATTACCCAAATGTTGAAATTTGCCATACAGGAAAGTCTATTGCGTAAGTGCCCGCACTTATACGGCAGGTCGCATTTAAGAGCAAAGCCCCTCGACTCCGCACACGAAATCTTTGCGACCGCCTGCAAGCAGGCTGAGCCCGGTTCAAGCGCAGCGCGCCTCCTTGGACAGCCATCGGCACTATAAACGACATACTTTGCGTCGGGTGGCCCCAGAACCGCGCTCAATGGTCCGGTACGGTGATCGCCGAAGATCTTCCGGCCTCGAGCACACTCTCGCGCTGTTCCGGGTCTCATTCGCTGATCTTCTCAGCCAGCTTGCGCCAGAGGTCAGGCTTCACGTCCCGACCGTGCAGCTCATCGTTCTGCAGCACGTGAAGGTCGCATATGCGCGCTACCCTCTTGCTCACGTTGCACCTACTTAGGGATCATTGCGCCGCTAGCTCCGGCCAACCATTGCCACCAGACAGTAGTTGAAGTTCACCCATAATGGTGATCTAGAGGTGCGAGTGATCTGCTGCTGACCGCGACTTGCTGCAGCGTCAGGCGGCCTCTCTCCACCCAGGCCGTGATCATAATGGTGGGCAGATCGCGACGCGTGCCGAGAAAGTGGGATCGATGCCGTCCTACGCTGCGTCTGTGACTGACGTGCGTGGTGAGTGGCGGACATTCGGTGAGAGGACGGTCTATGACAACCGGTGGGTGCGGCTGGGGTTGGTAGATGTCCAGGCGCCGAACGGCGCGCGGTGGGAGTACCACGTGGTGCATCTGGACCGGATCGCGGTCGCGCTCATCGTGAACGATGAAGATCGCGCTTTGATGTTGTGGCGCTACCGGTTTGTCACCGAGCAGTGGGGATATGAGTTGCTCGGAGGCATGGTGGACGCGGGGGAGGACCCGGCGGGGACGGCGGCCCGGGAGGCGGAAGAGGAGAGCGGGTGGCGTCCGGTGGGGGAGCCGGAGCATTTGGTGAGTTTCGAGCCGCTGCCGGGGCAGGTCACCGCGCCGGTCGACGTTTTTTTGTGGCGGGGGGCTGAGCGGATCGGTGAGCCGACCGATACGGAGGAAGCGGGCCGGGTGGAGTGGGTGCCGGTGTCCCGGGTGCCGGAGCTTGCACAGCGCCGGGAGCTGCTTGGGTCGGGGACTTTGGTTGCGCTGTTGTACTACATGGCCTCACGCGGCGGTGCCGCTGCCGCCGGGTAGCACGAGCTGGTTGAGCCGTCGTTGTTGGCGGTCGGATTTGATCTGCGTGGCGAGGCGACGGGCTTGGCGGGCGTGGGTGAGCGCGGCGTCGCGGTCACCGGCAGCGGCGTGGGCATAGGCGAGGTCGACGAGTAGGCCGGTGCGGGCCCGGACAAAGTCGGCCGGCAGGCGGGTGAGGGCAGCGGTGAGCTGGTCGATCGCATCGGGTGCACCGACGCGGGCAAGAACGTTACCGCGCCAACGATCGAGGTGGGAATCCCCAAGGAACAGAAACGGCAGTGCGGGATCGACTGGGTTGGCCGGGAGGAGGTCGGAGGCGGTGTCGAAGGCTCGCCGCGCTTCATCGGCATGGCCGGCGGCGGCGAGGGTCTCGCCGTGTGCGGCGGTTAGCCAGGCTCCGAGGAGGGGCGTGGCAGTGCCGTCGGCGATGCTGCGAGCGTGGGCAAGCTGGTCAACGGCGGCAGCGGTCTCGTCGAGGTCGATGAGTACAAAGGCTTGTTCAGCGGTGGCGTGGGCGAGCAGAGCGGCCGATTCTGCTTCGCGGGCGGCCGATTTGGCGCGTTCATAGTGTGTCCACGCTTGGCCGAGGGCGGCGCGGTCGAGCGCTTGCCATCCGGCGAGAGTCGATGCCTCTGCCAGAACCCCGGCCAGCGCGGACCGCTGCGGTCCGGCGCAGTAGCTGAGCAGATGGTGCACCTGGTCAATCTGGGTGCGGAGCTGGTCAAGTTGGGTGAGGGCGCCGAAGCGCCGGTCCACGTGGCGGGTGAGGTCGACTTGGTGGCGGAAGACGTCGACGGTCTGGTGGTCGACGGCGCGGGACAGGGTGAGTCGGGCGCGTAGTTCGGCTGCTTCGGGGTCATCCTCGGGCTGGTCGGGGAAGCCGAGTTCGGCGTTGGTCCGGCCGTAGATCTCGCGGAACAGCTGTCGGTAGATCTCGCTGGGTTGTTCTTTCCCGTTCTCCCAGCGTGACAGCTTGGTCTTCAGGCTTGCCTTGTTCGCGATCGGCAGGTTCAGCGCGTCGGCGCGGCGCGTGATGAGATCGATCACCTGGGCCGCGGAGTAGCCCAACTGTCGGCGAACGGTCTGCAGCGACGTCAACATGATCAACCAGCGTCTCGGATAAACCGGCCCTGAGCTGCGTGGTTAATGGTTGTTAATGGTCCGGACATTAACCGGTGACAATTACGAAGCGGCACCTGTTGGGCGTTTCGTAGTCCCATGCAAGAAATCATGGACACCACGAACGGCCGGTTCTCAGACGGATTAGCCATCGCGGGGCGCCAACTCGTCCAGGCGCCGTTCGATGGCGGCCAGGCGCCGATCGATCGAGGTCAGCCGGGCCGTGACCGGGTCCACCGGCGAGGTTGCCGGCTGGCCACGATCGGGCGGGGTGCGGCCGCGCAGCACGGCGTCGAGGTGCTCGGGGTGCCAGCCCAGCGCCAACGACAGCGCTTCGAGCGTCCGGGAGCTGCGGCGGCGCTGGGTGGTGTTGCGATGCAACTCGCGCACGATCGCCACCGATACCTGAGCTCGTTCGGCCAACTCGCGTTGCCGCCAATTGAGCTCGGCAAGTCTTGTATCGATCGCTCTGGCGACCGCCGTCCAGTCCTGCTGCACCCATTCCTCCGCGCTCCGCCCTAAGCGCCGAAGGGTAGCCCCGCGTGTCGTTTCGGTAATCCCGCACACCGTCTAGCACTGAAATCAGTGCATAAATCAGATGACATCATGCTTTGATTGGGAGTTGAGTAATGGACAGCACCAAAAAGAGCGCCGCGAGTCCGGCGTTCTACACCGTCCCGGAAGCCGCCCGCGTACTGCGGGTGACCCCGGCGACGCTCTACCGCGCCATCCGGGACGACGCCTTCCCTGCGCTCCGAATCCGCACCCGGTACGTGATCCCGGCTGGGGCCGTCGACCGGCTGGCAGCCGAGGCGGCTGAGTCCGGTGGGTGTGTGGACGTGGCGGTGATGGCCGCGCAGCGGCGCACCGCTCGTGAGGTGGGCCGCGCAACTGGGGGTGCGCCGTGGTGAACCACCACAACACGCCGAACTACGACGCCGTGGCCGCTGGGCTCGATCGGTGGCGGCAGGTCCCGACCGAGGTTCTGAGAGATGTCGTGATGCGGCGTGGGCTGTGCCTGTGGGGTCTGTGGCCAGCCCAGGAACCGGACTGGGACGACTGCGCACCCAGCGACCGACGACTAGCGGCGCGGTTGTGCACCGGGTGCCCGGTCATCGAGCAGTGCCTAGAGCTGGAGCTGCGCATGGCTGGTCCGTGCACTACAGGGGTGTGGGGCGCGCTTGCTGAGGACGACCGACGGGCGCTGCACCCGATCTGGCAGCGCCGCCGCCACCAGCAAGACGGAACAGACCAGGAGGGAGGGCGCAGCTCATGACGGTCAATCTGAGTCCGACGCAGGTGGTCGCTGCCCTGGGTTTGCTGTTGGCGTTGTTGATGATGTGGCGCGCGGGCGGCCGGCGCGGGCGTCGGGCGGCTGAGGGAGGCCATGCGGCCTCGCGGGTCGCGTCGCTGGCCGGGCACGTGTTGGGCACGGCCGGGGTGATCGTCGGTGTGCAGTGGGTGGCGATCACCTACGCCCCCGGCAGCACGCTGTTCTGGGTGGTGCTCGGCGCGCCGGCGTTGATCACCGCGCACGCCCTCACCAGGTCAGTGACCTCGCTGGATAGCGGTTATTGGCGAGGTGACCGGCGATGAGCACACCGCACGAAGCGGCGGTGGTCCCGGCCGACCCGGTACTCGACGGCGAGTTGATCGAGGACGATGAACTCCCGGGCGGTCAGCGGCAGCAGTCCCACCGGGTGGCGTCGTGGTGGCAGCGCTGCCCTCGCGTCCCGGTGGCGTTCAAGAGCCGCGCCCACGCGATACAGGCGGCCAAGGACGCGGCGGTGACCGTGGTCGGTGTGCCGTGGCGGTTTGTGGGGGCGGCTGGTCGGGGCACGGTGCTGGCCGTTCGAGTGTGGCGCCGTTGGGTGACCGTGCGGGACTACCGGGAGGCGGCCGAGCAGTCGGAGAAACTGGCGGACAAGTACGTCGAGATCCGTGAGTTGACCCTGTTGCGGTGGCGGGTCACCGGCGCTGTGGTCGGGACCAGCACGGCCGGTGTGGCGGTGGCCGACATGTTCTACGGCCACCTGGTGCTGTGGATCACCGGTCTGATCGGTGCGGCCGTGCTTGCCATCACCGGTCGGCGCAAGGACGGCAGCCCCGGCCGGCGAGCCGTGCTCGTCGGCCCCCGATCCCTCACCTGGACGATGGACCCGCAGATCCTCGTCGACGCCTTCCGCGACGCCAAACTCATCGGCAAAGACGAAACGCTGCGACTAGTCGAGCGGGCCAGACGGGTCGGGGCCGGATGGGCCATCACGGTCGATCTCCCAGCCACCCGCAAGGCCACCGACGTCATCAAGAACCGGGAGGCCCTGGCGTCGGCGCTGGCCGTGGACGAGGTGCAGTTGCTCGTCGAGCGGGTCCGGGGCGACGGTGGGCACGCCGGGCGGGTGGCGATGTGGGTCGCTGACACCGACCCGTACGCCACCCCACCCACGCGCACACCCTTGCTCGATGTGGCGTGCTGGGATGCCTGGCGAGCGGTGCCGTTCGGGCGCGACGCTCGGGATCGTCGCATCAGCCTTCCGCTGGTGTGGACCTCGCTACTGGTCGGGGCGATCCCCCGCCAAGGCAAGACTTTCGCCGCCCGGTTGGCCGCCGTGGGGTTGATCCTCGACCCGTACACCCGCCTGTATGTGGCCGATTTCAAGGCCGGGAAGGACTGGGACGCCGCCGCGCAGGTGGCGCACCGGTTCCTCTCCGGTGACGAACCCGCCCACGTCCTGGAGCTGGCGGCGTGGCTGGTGGAACTCATCACCGAAGTGCAAGGCCGTTACCGGCGCATGCGTGCATTGGACAACGACACCTGTCCTGAATCGAAAATAACCCCTGCTATGTCGCGTGATCCGTCGTTGAACATGCCGATCACCGGCGTCTTCATCGACGAAGTGCAAGTCCCCCTCGAAGAACGCACACCCATCAAGGTGCAAGGCAAAATGATCCCCGTTGGCGAGTACATCGGCGAGTTGTTGACCTGGTTGGCCAAGAAAGGCCCCGCCGCCGGGATCGTCCTGGTGGTGGCCACCCAACGACCCGACACCAAAACCATCCCGTCTGCGCTGCGGTCCGTGCTCGGGTCCCGCTTCGCGCTGCGCGTGATGGACTGGCGCGACAGCAACATCATCCTCGGCGAGCAAATGAACACCCGAGGATGGGACAGCAGCCGACTGCTGCCCTCACACAAAGGGGTCGGCATCCTCCGCCCGGACGGCGAGACCGCAGCCGGGGCCGATGTGCTGGCCATGATGGTCCGGACCGACTACATGCCCAACAACGACTGGGCCACCCTCTGCCAACGCGGCCGGGCGCTGCGCGCAACGGCCGGCACCCTGACCGGGCACGCCATCGGCGCAGCCACCATCGCCGCGCTCAACCCGTCGATGGTGGCCGACGTCATCAGCCCCAGCCAGATCACCACCGACGACGAGACACCGCCGGTTTTTGACCTGCCGGAGCCACTCGCGTCGGTGGTCGCCTACCTCGGTACCGATCTCGACGGAGACCGTCGTGAGTTCGTCGCGACCGCGGAACTCATCGAGGCACTCGACGTCGAGCCCACCGCGTTCGGACGGCAGATGGGTGAGCTTGGTTGCCGACCTCGCCCCGGTCGGGTCATCGCGGAAGACGGCACGAGCCGGCAGGCGCGTGGTTATCTCCTCGCCGACATCCGGGCCGCCGTCGCAGCCCTGCAAGACGACCCAGAGCCCGACGAAGGCCCGGTCTGAACCCGTCACAACCACCACAGCAACCCGTCACAACCCGGGTGAACCCGTCACAATCACTGTGACGGGTTCACCCATGCCCTGAGCAGCGGAAACGTCTCGTGTGACGGGTGTGACGGGTTTAC
>JALYTS010000133.1 GCA_030854185.1 Actinomycetota bacterium
GCCACTCACGGGGCGCCAGCCACTACGCTCACGGTGCGGAGTCGATCCGCTATCCGGCCGCCTGGTCAAACGCACGGGAGCGCGCATGCACGATCCTCGGGTACTACTCGACCCGGCCACCGAGGCCGTGCGCAAACTCGCCCGGCGAGGCTACGAACTGGACCTCGGGCAGTTGGACAAGCTGCTGACTCAACGCACGTCGGCAATCCAACGGAGTGACAACGCTCGCGGGGAGGCCAAGCAGGTCGCCCACGAGGTCCAAGCGAGGGCCAAGGCTGGCGAGGACGTCGCCGAGCTGCGGGAACGCGCTCGCACGCTGAAGACCGAGATCCAGCAGACCGACGAGCAGCACAGACAGTTCGAGGCCGAACTCCAGGAATTTCTGCTCTGCATTCCCAATCTGCCGGATGACCGTCTGCCTGACGGCAACTCGGACGAATTCGCCGTCGAGGTGCGTACCTGGGGCGACACTCCCACCTTTGATTTCGAGGTCGCCGACCACGTCGACATCGGTGATCGCCTTGGGATCTTCGACTTCCCCCGTGCGACGAAACTCGCCGGCCCCCGGTTCGCCATCCTCAAGGGTCCTGGTGCGCAGCTGGAGCGGGCGCTGGCCGCATTCCTACTGCAATTGCACACCCAACGTCATGGCTACATAGAGTATTCGCTACCGGCGTTGGTGAATCGGCCGACGATGACCGGCACGGGCCAGCTTCCCAAGTTCGAAGAAGACCTGTTCAAAACTGAAGTCACGGATCGCGAGTTGTTCCTGATCCCGACCGCAGAGGTCCCGCTGACCAACCTGCATGCCGGCGAGACCCTGCCCGCAGAGGGCCTCCCGCTGGCCTACACCGCGCACACCCCGTGCTTTCGAAGCGAGGCAGGTTCCTACGGGCGCGATACCCGCGGGCTGATCAGGCTGCACCAGTTCTCGAAAGTGGAACTCGTGCGGGTAGTCGACCCGGCGCGCTCGGCCGAGGAGCTGGAGATCATGCTCGGCCACGCTGAGGCCTGCCTGCAGGAGCTCGGCCTGGCATACCGCGTCGTCACTCTCCCCGCCGGCGATATCGGCTTTTCCGCGCAATACACCTACGACATCGAGGTGTGGTTGCCCAGCCAGCAGCGCTATCGCGAAATCTCCAGCGTGTCGGATTGCGGGGTTTTTCAGGCACGGCGAGCTGGCATCCGCACCAAGACCAAAGAGGGTAAGCGCGGGTTCGCCGCCACCCTCAACGGCTCCGGGCTGCCCATCGGCCGCACGGTCGTCGCGATCCTGGAGCAGTGCCAGCAATCCGACGGCTCGGTTCGCATCCCCGGCGTGTTGGTCCCCCATCTAGGGTTCAGCCGGATCAAGGCCGATGGCACGACCCACGGCGTGCGCGTCGGAGTCTGGGGTTAGCCGACCATGGCTGCGGGGTCGTAGTGCAGGCGCTTCTGTATCGGTGGATTCACCGTCGTCAGCACGTCGGCGATGTCGCGCCCAGCGGTGCCAGAACCGAACAAGTCGCTGCGTGGGTGGCGCCCGTGCGCGATCTGAGCCCGGATCGCTTCGGCGATGTCGTCGGGATCCTGTGAGGTGAACACCACGTTGGGGCCGCATTCCCGGTCGTGCTGGCGGGTGCCGACGCTGACGGCGGGCGTGCCGAGGTAGGCGCCCTCGCGCAGCGCAGCCGACGAATTGCCGATCATGCAAGCACAATGAATCATCAGTCGGGCGAAGTCCTCGGCGGGCAGGTTGCGGAAGAACTGGCAGCGCTGCGCCAGACCCTGCTCGCGGAACTGCCGGATACCCGTGGCCACCTCGTCGCTGCCCGCGTCCACGTTCGGCCAGAAGACCAGCGCCTGCATCCCGATCGACGACACCGCGCGCAACGTCGCGGTCATCTGATCGAGGCCGTGGCCATACTCGGTGGTGACGCCGTGCTGCATCACCAGCAGGAAGGGCTGCTCCGGGTCGATCGGTGAGCGGGAGTCGCAGTGGTCAGCCAACGCGTCGCGTCGGGTGCCCGGGCAGGCCCGGGCGGCCAGGTCGATCGACGGGCACCCGACGTTGAACACATACCTCGGATCCTCGCCCATCGCGATGACGCGGCGGGCGCTGAGCTCGGTGGCCGGGAAGTGGATGTGAGACAGCTTGGTGATCGCGTGCCGGACACTCTCGTCGATCGATCCGGACACCTCACCGCCCTGGGTATGGGCGACGGGGATGTTCATGTAGGCGCCGGCGATGGCCGTCGCAATCGTCTCGAAGCGGTCGGCGACAGTGACCACGACGTCGGGTTCCAGGCGTTCGAACGCCGTCGGCAGTTCCAGCAGGCCCAGCCCGGTGGATCTGGCCATCATCGCCGGCGTCTGGCCCTCGACAATGAACGGGATCTTGGCGTCAGGGGTGAACCCGGCGGCCTCCAGGACCCTCACAGCGCAGCCGAACCGTTCGAGCAGAGCGGATGCGGCGGCGATCACCTGTAGCTCCAGGGCGGGGTGATCGCGCACCGCTTCGAGGACCGTGGTGATCCGGGCCAGGTTGGCCCGGCTGGCGACGACGATGCAGATCTTCTTGCGACGGTCAGGCACGTGGTGGCTCCAGTCGTCGTGGTCAACATCGCTGATAGTGATGCTGCCATGACGGGGAGCCGCAGCGCCGGTCCCGGGTCAGATGACGGCGGCGACGAACTCCGCTGCGCTGGCCTGCAGCGCCGACCAGTTGGGCTCGCCGGCGGGGCCCCGGGCGAGTACGAAGCCTCGATGGCCGTCATCGGTGAGTCGTTCGGCGACGATCGTGAAGCCGGTGAGGGTGAACAACGCAGCAGCGGTAGAGCGGGTCAGGTAGTACGGGTGGTCGATCTTGACCGCCCGTTCGATGTGGCCCGTCCGGTCCAGCAGGACATCGATGTCGACGATGTCGACGAACACCCGACCGCCCACGGCGGTCATCCGGCGCAGCGCCGCCAGCGTGCCGCGGAGATCGAGGAGGTGGTCGATCGTCTGGCACAGCAACACGAGATCCCAGCTGCGCTCACCCGGATCGAAGTCCTCCACCAGGCCCGGGATCGTCTCCATACCGGTGGTCCGCGCCACAGCGAGTTCGTCGGGGCTCGGGTCGAGGACGGTTGCGCGCGCGTTCAGGCGTGCCGCCAGTACGCTGGCGACCACTCCCGTTGAGCCGCCGACGTCGAGGATCGTGCGCGGCGGCGATGGCAGCAGTGGGAGCAGGAAGTTGGCAAGCCCGGCGGCGTAGTCGCGCTGCTCCACCTGCACGGTCTCGGCGTCGATGCGGCGGCCGTGGTAAGCGGACACCAACGGGCGGTAGATCTCGGAGTAGAAGTGCTCGTACTGGGTAGCGCTCAACTGTGGGCAGAGGTAACCGAGCCCGCAGCGCCGGCACACCACGAAGGTGGCTGGGTAGCCGTAACGGTCACGTTCGGCGACCTCGACGGCGTGTTCGCGTGCCCCGCACAGGTTGCACTCCGCGGGCCGCAGCGCGGCCCGCGCCCCATAGTCGTAACCGAGCGCGGCTATCCGCTCGTTCGTCATCGTTCGTGGCATGATTTTCATCCATTCGAGAAGGTTGGAGATCGCGTAGCGTGACTGTACTTGACTGGGCTCACCGTGTCGCGGTCATCGGTGAAGTCGGCCAGGCGCACGACGGAAGCTTGGGCACCGCCCACGCGTTCATCGACGCGATCGCCGACACCGGTGCTGATGCGGTGAAGTTCCAGACACACATCGCATCCGCCGAGAGCCGGACCGACGAGCCGTGGCGGGTCAAGTTCAGCTACGCCGACGACACCCGCTACGAGTACTGGAAGCGGATGGAGTTCACCCCGCAGGCCTGGGCGGGCCTTCGGCGCCACGCGCAAGATCGCGGGTTGTCCTTCTTGAGCTCCCCGTTCTCGCTGGAAGCAGTCGACCTGCTGGGTCGCGTCGGCGTCGCCGCCTGGAAGGTAGCCTCCGGTGAGGTCGCCAACCCGCAACTGCTCGACGCGGTGGCCCGGACCGGGGCGCCGGTGCTGCTGTCCAGTGGGATGAGCGGCTGGGTCGAGCTGGACAGCGCCGTCGCGCGGCTGCGCGCAACCGGTGCCGGGCCGCTGGCCGTCCTGCAATGCACGTCGGCCTACCCGGTAGCGCCGCAGCGGGTCGGCCTCAACGTCCTAGGCGAGATCCGGGAGCGATACGGCTGCGCGACCGGGTTGTCGGACCATTCGGGCACGATCTTCCCGACGCTCGCCGCGGTCACGCTCGGTGCGCGGGTGATCGAGGTGCACGTGACGTTGTCCCGCGAGATGTTCGGGCCCGACGTGGCGGCCTCGGTGACCACCAGCGAGCTGCGCCTGCTGGTCGAGGGCGTCCGCTACATCGGCGCGGCGCTGCAGGCGCCGGTCGACAAGGACGAGGTGGCGACCGAGCTGGCGCCGATGCGCGCGCTGTTCGGCCGTTCGCTGGTCGCCCGCTGCGCGCTGCCGGCCGGGCATGTTCTCGCGGCTAGCGACCTGACCGCCAAGAAGCCGGCCGGCGGTATCCCTCCCGCGCGCCTTGAGTCCCTGCTCGGACGCCGCCTGCACCGCGCGCTGCGCGCAGACGAACCCCTGCACGACTGCGATATCGACCCGCCGCGCTCATGATCGTCGTTTGGGAAGAATCAACCGCGGTCAGCGCGGCTCATTCTTCCCAAATAGCGATCACGACGGTTCGCGGTCAGGACAGAGCGATCCGGGCGGTGAGCAGGATTGCGGCCAGCGACAGGGTGACCCGCAACGCCCGCTCGTGACGCTGCCACTGGCGGTCCCACCAGCTGGTGTCGCGGCTGTGGTGGCGGCCCAGCGCCATCGCGGCGCGCCCCACGCCGAAGCCCAGCCCAGCAGCGAACGCCGCGGCCCAGCTGCCGACCAGCAGCACGGCCAGCAGCGGCAGGTAGGGCAGGTTGCTCGGCATGTGGGTGCGCACGCCGGTGCCCATCTCGAAGCCGAACTGCAGCGCCCCGGCTTGCCCGCCGGTGCCGATCACCGTCGAGGGAACCTGGGCCCGCCGGTGTGGCAGCGCCACCCGATGCAACCCGCACTCACCGGCGATCACGAACAGTGCCGTCGCGGCGACGAGGCCTAATCGCAGCTCATGCGGCAAAACCGGCCGCACCAGGCTTCCCAGTGCCACCGCCAGCGTGCCGACGGTGAGACCCCCGGCGAGCAGCCCGGCGGTGAAGTAGGCCCGTGACGAATCCCGCCAGACCGGCGAGCTCAGCAGGTACGCCGAGTTGGTGCTTCAAGCCGAGCCGGACAGCGCGTATCCAGCGGTCAGTCCCAGCAGCAGCCAGGCCAGTAACCAGCCTTCGCCGACCACTGGCGCAGCCGCAGCGGCCACGGCGAGCACCGCCAGCGCAGCGGTGACCAGCACCGGACCGAATGCGGCGCGTCGCAGGCCTGAGGTGATCAATCTAGGGCGTCAAATCTAGGCGATCAGCCGTCGGACAGCGTCGCGCTGCAGATCAGCGGTTCCAGGTTCGGCGCACCGTTGTAGTGGACCTCACCGTCCGCGCATCGGTAGACGGTAGTGCCGTCCGTCCAGCGCCAACCATTGCGCGCTTCTCCACCGGCGCGGCAGATGGTGCGTGGCTGGTAGCAGTCGAGCCCGTCTTTCCAGTTTCCGTAACAGCCGCTCTTGAACCACCGGTCGGAACCGCAGTATGAAGAGGAGTAGGGCGCGCCGTAGCAGATCGGTGAGCCCGGGCGGTGCTTGTAGTGCCCGCAATCGAGGTACTCGGTACCTTGCTCCGCTCTAGCCGGACGGGCCAGCGGGATCCATCCCAGCACGGTGAGTCCCAACGTCATGCCGGCCGTGCCGACGACGGCCAGGAATCCTCGCCGGTGCACGGTCGGTGCGGTGTCTCGGAATTGCACGCTGCGGGGCACCGCATCGGGTCCGGGCTGGTCGATCCGTGGGATGTCAGCTTCGATCATCACACTCCTTGCCGGTGCAGGGCGGGGTTCAGCAGGCTCGTCACCTGCTCGTCGAGCCGCTCCGGGGACTCCACCGGCTGCCCGGCCAGCACCGTGCCGTCGGCGCCGACGTGCAGCAGGGCCGGTGCCCACGGCAGGTCGAGCTCTGTGACGAGGCCGGGGTCCACCCGGGACCGGATGTTCGGCGTGTTAGCCCACCGGGCACGGGGCGACAGCACCTCGAACCGGATGCCGGAGTGCTCCCCGGCCAGCCGGGTGAAGGGCTCATGGACCGTGTCGCAGAAGCTGCATCCGGGGTCCAGCACCAGCAGAACCAGGGGATCCGCGCCGGCCAACTCGGCCACCCGGCGGCCCGCCGCGGCGCGCCATGGTGGTGCGCTGAGCTGAGCAACCTCGGCCTGCAACTCTCGCAGCTGCCGCAAGATCCCGGCCATCGCCAGCGCCAGCACCGCCAGGCAGACCCAGCTCAGCACCAGTGCCGCGGTGAGCGCGCTCATGCCGCACGCCCGTCGACTGCTGCCGGCAGGGTGTACAGCAACACCGCCATCACCGCAGCGCAGGCGACCAGCAGGACCGCCACCCCCCCGCCGGGCAGCGCGGCCGCCGGATACAGAGTCGTCGCCGCAAGCGTGGCGGCCGCCAGCACTACGGCCCGGGCGATACCGCCGGGGCCGACCTGGGTTCCCGTCCGGTTGCAGCCGCAGTCCGACTCGTCGCGTCGGCACCGGCGCCACGACAGGTGCGCGGCGAAGGCCGTGTACATCAAGGTCTGCGCGGCGAGCGCCCAACGCAACTCCGCAGTACCGAAAACCACCGCCACTACCGACGGCACCCCGATGACGAATTCGACGGTCGCGATGGCTCGCGCCGCCACCAATCCGGTACCGGCTGCCCGAGCCAAGATCTCGGGTGCCCTGATGTGCTCGAGGCTTGCCTCCACGAGGAGGAATGCGCCGGCGAGCACGGGCACCCCAAGCAAGATCATGCGGGCACCCAAATCACGCTGTGCTCCCCCAAACCACACTCAGGTCGTCGAGAAAGGCTAGCGCTTTGTTCGGGTCCGCGGTGTCGGCCGGTCCGGGTACCAGCCGGGTGATCGCTGTGGGCGTAGCCAGGACCAGGGCCTCTGACCGGGACCGACCCTGGGCGCCGGGCCCGAGCGGCTCGCGCCACAGCTCGCCATGTTGGGTGAGACGGCCCCGGAAATCGGGGATCCCGATCTGGCTGGTGCCGGGCCGCTCGAACGTCAGATAGCCGATCCCAGGGATCTGCTTGGCCACCCGCACCGGTTCCAGCTGCGCCTGCCTGGCGCTGCGCGGTGCAGCCAGCAGCCCCAGCGGGGTGTCGGTCAGCCGGAACGCGTCGAAAACCGTGCTGATCCCGTCCGGGGATCCGGTCGCTCGGGTGTGCAGCTCGAACCACGGTCCACGCCAAGCGGCCCGGTAATCGGGGGGATGGTCGCCGGCGGCGTGGTTGCGGATGCCTACGACCAGCTCAGCGGCATTGTAGGGCTGGCGCAGGTGCTGATCTGGGATGCTGGTGTAGGTGCTGTGCCAGTCGAAGGCGCCGGCCTCGGCGACGGTGAACGATCGGCGAGCGCCACGCACCAGGGCGATGAACCCGCACGACCACGGCCTGGATACATCCAGCGCCCGGCCGCGCAGGACGATCTGTGAGCCGTCCGGGGTGACGAAAGCAGGTCCGCCCCGCCACGGCCAGTCGTACCGCCCGCGTTCCAGCGACGTCGTCATAGATAACTCCTGAGCCCGGACACTGTGCGCGATTGTCGCACACACCCACAGTCATTTCGTGCACGCGGTGTGTTACGGCGTGTCCTAGCTCGCCACCAGCTCGGTGGGCTCGGTGATCACGTCGACCATCGCGCCGTTGCGCAGCACGGTGATCGGCAGGCTGGTTCCGATGGCCTCCGAGAACAGCTGGCGCTGGATGCCCTGAGCGTCGGTGACGGGTTTACGTCCGGCGCTGAGCACGAGATCCCCGGTGCGCAGCCCGGCCCGGTCGGCGGGACTGCCGGGGATGACCTCGACCAGTCGCAGCCCGGCAGCCTGCCCGGTCCGTTGTTCGACCGTCGCGGGCAGTGGGGCGGGCACCCCGACGAGCCCGAGGTAACCCCGGCGCACCCGGCCGTCGGCCAGCAACGCGCCGATGATCCGGCGGGTCGTCGTGTTGATCGGCACTGCCATCCCGAGCCCGACACCGGCGACCGCGGTGTTGATCCCGATCACCTTGGTGCTGGCATCGGCCAGCGCCCCGCCGGAGTTGCCGGGGTTGAGCGCGGCGTCGGTCTGGATCACATCCTCGATCACCCGCACTGCCCGGCCCGAGCGCACCGGCAGTGACCGGCCCAGCCCACTGATCACTCCCGCGGTGACCGATCCGGCGAGCCCGAGGGGATTTCCGACAGCGACCACCAGCTGCCCGACGACCAACCCGTCGGCATCGCCCAGCACGGCCGCGGCCGGCGTGGCGCCGCGGGCCCGAAGCACCGCGAGATCGGACAACGGGTCGACGCCCACCACGTCGAAGCGGCTCTCAGTGCCGTCGGTGAACGCCGCGACGCCATCGCGGGCGCTGCCGACCACATGCGCGTTGGTCAGCAACAATCCGTCGTCGGCGAACACGACGGCCGAACCGGCGCCCGACCGCACCCGCAGGCTGGCGACGTGCGGGGTCACCGCCGCCGCTACCGAGCTGACCGTCCGCGAGTAGGAGTCCAACGGATCCACCGCACCCACCACCTCAGACCTACCAGGATTACACTGTTACCCCGAAATCAACGTTGCCACATCACCCGCTGTTCCGGTAGCCGCGCGCCCCCCGAACCCACTCTCAGCAGCCCTCAGCCTCCCGAACTCAACAGCAGAGCTGCTCGATCGCCGGTGGGCAGCTCTGCCGTTGAGTTCGGGAACGGCCGAGCTGGCTGCGGGATCAAGGGGGCGATGGTTTGCTCGGAACCTGAAGTAGCACTTTTGTGCTACTCTGGACGTATGGAGTCGGTGGGTATTCGGGAGCTCCGGCAGCACGCTTCCCGGTATGTGGCGATGGCGAAGGCGGGCCAGCGCGTTCCGGTGACTGAACGAGGAAAGCTGGTCGCCTACCTGGTGCCTGCCGATGACACCGGAACGCTGCTGGAGAGTCTCGCTGCGTCCGGGGACTACGCACCGCCGGCCGGTGCTATCGATGATCTCCTTCCGCCGCCGTCGATCCCGCAGGGGCGGCGACCGCTCAGCGAGGTCGTCACCGAACTGCGGGATGCGGAGCGTTGGTGATCTATCTCGATACCTCCGCATTCGTCAAACTGGTCTGGGCCGGGCCGGAGAGCGACGCACTCGGCCGGTTCCTCACCCGGCGGCCCGCATCGACGCTGGTGTCAAGCAGCCTGCTCACTGTGGAGACGCGTCGCGCCGTGCAGCGGGAGGATCCCTCCGCGCTCGGCCGCGCCGACCTCCTGTTGACCCGGATCGGTCGCATCGGCATGACCTCGAGCATCGTCGAATCGGCAAGCCGGCTTCCCGACCGTTCGCTCCGGTCGCTGGACGCCATCCACCTGGCTACCGCCCTGCTCCTGCGTGGGGACCTCGTCGCGATCGTCACCTACGACAAACGGCTTGCGGCCGTGGCTGAGGCACACGGTCTGCCGGTTGACTCACCCGGCGTTGTAGCCAATGAGTAGCGGAAGGTGGTTCTCATTGAAAGGTTACGACGCTGATTCCACTGGATGCTGTCACACAGGTAACAGGTAACAGGTAACAGGTAACAGTGACGGTCCCTCGATCGGCGGCCAGCAAGGACAGGTCGTCTGCGAGATTCACGTAGCGCAGTCTTCGGGGCGGGCCGCGGCGGGGTCCCAGGACAGGCCGGGCACTCCCCAGCCTTGGGCCTTGATCATTTTCTTCGCTTCGCGGGCGTGGCGGCCGATCAACCGGTTGATGTAGAGCATCCCGTCGAGGTGATCGGTCTCGTGCTGCAGGCACCGAGCCAGCAAGCCAGTGCCCTCGACGGTGACCGGCACGCCGTCGGCGTCGACGCCGGTGACCTGCGCCCAGCTGGCCCGCCCGGTTGGGAACGATTCACCGGGTACCGACAGGCAGCCCTCCCAGTCGTCGTCGGGATCGGGCATGGTCTCGGGACGCTCACTGGTCTCCAGCACCGGGTTGACGACCACGCCCCGCTGGCGCGCGTCCTGCTCGTCGGCGCAGTCGTAGACGAACAGGCGCAGGTCCACGCCGATCTGGTTGGCGGCGAGCCCGACGCCCTGGGCGGCCGCCATCGTGTCGAACATGTCGGCGACCAGCGCGTGCAGCGGCGCGCCGAACTCCGTGACGAGCCGGGTGGGGTTGTGCAGCACCGGGTCGCCGACGATCCGGATCGGACATACAGCCATGACGGGGAACAGTAATCGGTGACCTGACCCGCCCGGCGTCCTGGGGACGTGTCGGGGGCGCCCCCGGTCGGTCTCAGCCACCGCGTGGTTCAATGCTGGCCAGAATCACACCGCTGTGATTCGCACGGCCCAGGGATTTGTCAGGCGCGGGGTTTGTGCCACGCGCGAGATTGTGGACGAGGGAGCGCGATGGACGCCGCACGGGCGCTGCACCCGATCGACGACCAACCCGAGGGTCTGACCGATCAAGAGCGCGAGATGCTGGCTTTCGAGCGCCAGTGGTGGAAGTACGCCGGCGCCAAGGAGCAGGCGATCCGTGAGCTGTTCGACATGTCAGCCACTCGCTATTACCAGACCCTCAACAGCATGATCGACCGGCCGGCGGCGCTTGCCACCGATCCGATGCTGGTCAAGCGACTGCGTCGGCTGCGGTCCGGTCGCCAGCGCGCACGGGCCGCTCGCCGGCTCGCCGGCCCGAAGTAGGTCATGGGCACGCCGGGCGGTACTGGAGGCGGCAGACCGCTGCGCACCGCCGGACTGGCGCTGTACGCACTCGCGCTCGTGGCCGCCGTGATCGGGCTGGTGCTGGCCGTCACCCGTGGAGAGCGGACGACGGGCACTGGGAAACCTGCGATCAGCGCTACCCATGCTCCCGTCAGTGCGTCGACGGTGCCTTCCGTGATTCCCTACCCGCCACCAGTGATCTCACCATCTGCTGAGGC
>JALYTS010000220.1 GCA_030854185.1 Actinomycetota bacterium
GCTTGACCGCGAGCGAGCGCTCGGCGCTGACGCGCTTGTTCCGTTTAGCCTCAATGCACCGCGTGTCGCTGCCGCGGGCTGGTTTTGGGCTGATTTGTCGATTTTCGGCGGTGGCGGCCGATATTCGGGGTGCCTGGGCGTGTGTGTCGGGGGACGGACACCGTTTCCGGTTTTCTTAGTGCTTGCGCGGTCGGCGAGGGTGTTTTTGGGCAGCGGTCTGTTGCCCGGCTGGGTCAGGGTGCTGTGATCGGGCGGTTGAGCGGAAGCTGCGGGCTTGTTGCTCGCGAGGTGGCGTCAGGTGAGCGCGGGGAGCGCGCGGATCTGGTTCAGCGCGGCGATCCATTCTGCTTTCCAGGGCCAGCGGGCGGGGAGATGCAGCGTCGATTGTCGGCTGTGACGGGTGAGGCGGCCGGGGATCTGCAGCAGCCGTCGGCGGCGGGTGCGGGCGCGAGAGGCAGTGGCACTGTCGCGTTGGCCGAGCAGCTCGGTCCAGCGGTGCAGGTTATGCGCGATG
Organism: Actinomycetota bacterium; assembly: GCA_030854185.1. Taxonomy (GTDB): domain Bacteria; phylum Actinomycetota; class Actinomycetes; order Mycobacteriales; family Pseudonocardiaceae. The sequence goes on from JALYTS010000220.1 coordinate 515, forward strand.
CACGCGATCACTGTCCATGCGGCGTTCGCGTTGAACTGCCCCGACGGGGCGTGCGCGAGTGCCTGGTCAAGCAGGTCGCGGATCTCCAGCTCGACGGTCGCGTGATCGCGATGCCCAGCCTCAACGACCGCGAGCGTTTCGGTCAGGTTGGTCAACGCGGCGTGATGTCGCCAGTTGGGGAACAGTTGCGCCTGCTTACCGGTCAGGCGGGTGCGGCGGACGATCAGCCGCTCCCCGTTGATCATCGTCTCGGCGATCTGCGCCTCACCGGTCTTGGGGTAGTCCTCGAGCACCACCCAGGATTCCTCGGCGATCAGCTCGATCGCAGTCACGATCGGCGCGGTCAACCTGACGGTGATCGAGTACAGCACCCCCTTGGCAGCAAGCCGCGCACGGAGCATCTGGTTATGAAAGCCCGAGTCGGCACGCAACAGGATCTCCCCGCTCGCGCCCGCGCGACGGACCCGGGCGATCAGCTCATCGCAAAAGCGGATAATCCCGCGCTGGCTGTTGGCCTTCCCGGTGCGAAACCGGACGTGCAGCAGCTCGCCGGCGCCCGCACGGATCGCGATCAGCGGGTGATACCCCAGCTTCTTGGTGTACCCGTAGCTCGCGCCCTGCTTCGGCTTACCGTGCACCTCACGGATAAACGAGTCAACATCGATCACCAGGCGCCCGGCACCCGGGCCGGCGCCCGCCCGCCACGCCCGGCCAAGCAGCCCGCCCAGCACCCGATCTAACTGGCGGACATGCCCGAACGTAAACGCCCGCAAAAACGTTCCCAGCGTCGATGGGGCCATCACCCTGTGCCCCAGCACCCGCCCGGTACGCCCAGAACGCAACACACCGCACCCGTCGATGCTGTCCGCACCCAACAGCATCGCGGACACCAACGTCATCACCTTGCGCCCCGGCCGGAAGTACCCCGCGCGCCGCCCCAGGTCCACGCACTCATTCACCAGCAGCTCGACACCCAGCCGCCGTGCGAGCGTCGCGACGAGCAGCACCCCCGCATCAGCAACCGACCGATCATCGTCAAAACAGACCTTGATCCCGTCCAACGGTTCGTTCACCATGTGGGTGACCTCCTGAGCGGGGCCGCGGCTGCCGTATACAGCCACTTTCTCCCTGCTTAGGAGGTCATTTTAGGTCCGGCCCCGGACGGAACCGAAGCCAAAACGCGGTGCATTGAGGCTAAGCCAGGAGGCGGCGTCGGTCGGCCAATCTACGGTCGTCGCGATGTCGCGCCCGGTGCCGTGCCGATCGACGCCGGCGCACCACGCCGCGCTGAAGCGTTCCGCGGCGCGGCGCGATCGCGGACCAGGGCCATGCCCGACGGCGACCAGGAGCGCCCCGATCCGGTCGAGCCGGGCGATCGCGGCGCAGAGCTCCCGATCGGTCGGGCCGCCATCGTCGTCGGCGGGAAAGCCGGTCGGGGGCGTCGTGATCCGCTGGGAGGACTGCTGCATGCCGGGCCGCCAGAGCGTCCCGGGATCGTGCCGCGCTGGGTGGAGCGCCACTAGCGGTCGGTCTTCCACGCGGCGTAGCTTTCGGGCAGGCACACGGCGCACGGCCGGTACCCGGCCGCCCGGGCGGCCGGCGCGTCGGTGAAGAAGACGCGGTGGCGCACGTAGCCGCCGCGCGCGATCGCCTGCCGCGCGGTGCGGCAGTCCAGGCGGCCGAAGAGCTTTGAGCGGCGGTGGCCACCGAGCGCGCCTGGACGGTCGCTCTCATACGGGGCGGCGTCTGGGCCGATCAGGGTCCAGGTGCGGGTCATAGCAGCGTGAGCTGCGCTGGTTCCATCGGGCCAGCAGGACGCAGGGCAGGCCGCCGGCGGCCTCGAACTCCAGCAGGGCTTGCTTGCGCTGCAGGCCGCCGAGGTAGCCGGTCAGCGACCCATCGGCCGCGATGACGCGGTGGCACGGCACGATGATCGGGGTTGGGGTCTGCGCGATCGCCGCCGCCACGATCCGCGGCTCCGGCGCCACGGTGTCTGTGCACGCGCAGAGCTCGCGCAGAGCTCGCGCGCGAGGTCGCCGTAGGTCGTCGTCTGGCCATAGCGCAGGTGCTGCAGGGCGTGCCACGCGCGCTGCTGAAACGCGGTCCCTTCGAGCTCGAGGGGCAGCTCGAAGGTCTGCCGGTCGCCGGCGAAGTACTGCTCGAGCTGCTCGACCGCGTGCGTGAACGCCTCGGGGTCGCGGTCGGCTTCGTTGAGGCTGGGAGCGCGGCCCGGGAAGTAGAGGCGGCGCAAGTGGTTCTCGTCGCCGGTCAGGGTGAGCGACCCGAACGGGCTGCCATACGTGGTCCAGGTCACGGTCAGATCGCCTTCTCGAGGGTCAACAGCTGGATCTTGGCGGCTTGGCCGCCGAGGTACTGGCCGAGGCTGCCGTCGGTGCGCAGCACGCGGTGGCAGGGCACGAGGATCGGCAGCGGGTTGTTCGCCAGTGCCGAGCCGGCGGCACGCACAGCGTTAGGGCTCCCGGCGACGGTCGCGACCTGCTGATAGGACGAGGTCTGGCCATAGGGGATTTGCGCGGTCGCGCGCAGCACATCGCGCCGGAACGCCTTGGTCAGCATCCAGTCCAGCGGCACGTCGAAGGTCCGCCGGTGCCCGTCAAAGTACTCGTCTAACTCGTGCCGGGCGGTAGTGATCGTCGGCGTGCTCGTGCGCAG
>JALYTS010000051.1 GCA_030854185.1 Actinomycetota bacterium
CGGCTGGTCCGGTGCGCGGCCGGATGACCGGGACCCGCAGCCGCTGGGCCGGCTGGCGTCACGGCTGGTCGCCGACCGCGGCTGGGCGGACCGGGTGTCCGCCGGTGTGGTGTTCGCCCGGTGGGCTGCGCTGGTCGGCGCCGAGGTGGCCGAGCACGCCGAGCCGGTGTCGCTGAAGGACGGCGAGCTGATCGTGCGGGCCAGTTCCACGGCGTGGGCCACCCAACTTCGGTTACTGCAACGGCAGTTGATCGCGCGGATCGCCGCCGGCGTCGGATCCGGCGTGGTGACCCGGCTACGGGTGCAGGGCCCGGCGGCGCCGAGCTGGGTGCACGGCCCGAGGCACGTCCGCGGCCGTGGCCCCCGAGACACCTACGGCTGATCGACGCTCTGGCGAAGCGATGGGAGGCGATCGTGACGTGGACGGTTTCTATACCTGGCAGCAGTTGGCGGGTGAGATGGCAGGGCTTCCGCTGCTTTTCAACGCACCGCTTTCCGAGCGGCATGCCGCTGGGCTCATTGATGACCTGCACCTGCACGAAAAGTCTCAGATTCTGGACCTCGGGTGTGGTTGGGGTGAGTTACTTCTACGCGCGTTGGCGACCAGGCCGGGGGCAATCGGTGTCGGCGTCGATCACGATCTGGCTGCGGTGAGCCGAGCACGAGGGGCTGCAGCGAAGCGTAACCTCCTCCAGCGCGCGACTTTTGTCTGCGCCGACTTGCTCACCTACACCGGTCCGCCGTCTGACGTCGTTTTTGCCGTCGGAATTGGCCATACCACAGACAGTCCCCGACACTCTTTGTCGATCATCAAAGATCGACTCTTGCCTGGTGGCACAACGCTCTACGCGGATGGTTACTGGAAGCGTTCTCCGACGGTCGCCGAACGGGCGGCGATCGGCAGCCACTCGCGTGAGCTGGGTACGCTCGACGAGTTGCGTGCGGACGCAGCTGGCGTGGGCTTCGGCGTGCTGGCCAGCTCCGTGGCCGACGATGAGGAGCTGCAGAGCTACGCTCGGCAGACTCACACGGGACTGCTGCAGCGGCTCCGGATATGGGACACCGACCACCAGCGGAAGGTGATTGAGCGCCAGGAAGGCTTGTGGCGTGACGTCTTGCAGTCCCTGGAAGGCTTCGCGTACTTTCTACTCGGACAGCGTTAACAATATCACACGGTGTGATACTCATTTACCGGTTGGAGTTGAGATCATGGCAACGCAGGTCACGTCGACCCCGATCGACGCTGTACTGGCTAGGCCGTTGTCCCTGGGGTGGAACAAAGTTCCTGGTATCAGTGTCAGTGGCACGAGGGTGACAATCGACCCTGCCGAGTTCTTCTTTGAGTACACCGAACCTCATTGGGTGCTGTGCGACTGGGACTTAGTACGGCAGAAACTGCTAGGCCGGGGCGAGACCAGCGACGCGACATACGAGCAGCGGGTGGCAGATTTCGTACAGCGGTACGGACGCAGGGTCGAGGACGGCGCCGAGGTGCTCCGTGTCGCCGAGGAGGTCTATGCCTATTTGTTCCGTCCCGCTCACCTCGACGACCCCGGTATCCGGTTGCTCGGCGTTGACGAGTACCACCTTGACGTGTTGCGTCAAATGGGCACTGTAATGGCTCTCAACCGGGTCGAGCTCAACGGTCAGCTCTCCGTAGTAAGTCCCGCGTGGTTCTTTCCCGTCTGTTCGAAGAAGGTCTTCGAACTTGATCAGCGCACCGCTGAACTGATCGACGAGCTTTATCACGGTACCTTCTTCAACGAGAAGCGGCGTGTCGAGTCCGTCTTGGCGCACGCGGCTCTCGGAGGGCGACTGGTCCACGGTTGTCAGTCCGTCCCCGACATGGCCGGTGGCTGCGTCGTCGCTTACGGAACCGACATCAACGCCTTCCACGACAACCTGCGTAGGCTCAAGCAAGAGTGGATCGATCAGATCGAGAAGTACTGAAGGAGCCAAGTATTGCCCCGTTGTCCGCTGACCGGCAGGCAAACGTGCGCCGTGATCACGAGGCGTGGATTAACAGTGCCCGCGCAAGCGCTGGTCAGGATTGGGCTTTCAATAACGCGGGCCGGTTCGAGTGGAGCCAGTTTCCCGGATGTGGTCCGGCAGCGGAGATCTTCGGGGTTCTCGCAGATCAACCGATGTTGGAGCTTGGTTGTGGGATCGGTGTCAACGCCGCAGCCCTCACGCGTTGCGGGGCTGTGGTGCACGGGGTCGATGTGGCGGTCGAAAACATCATCCAGGCACGGATGCAGTTCGGGGAGCTGAAACCCAGGTTGACCTTCACCAGTTGTCCGGCTGAAGACTTCCTTGCCACGACTGACCGGAGGTTCCGTTGCGCCTATTCGGTCTTCGGTGCTGTCGGCTTTGTGGATCCCCACGTGTTGCTACCGCTGGTGCGGCGGTGCCTAGCCCCGAACGGTCGACTGATCTTCTCCGTTCGGCACCCGGAGTGGGATGGCGGAGCGCTGCTTCCACGGGCGAGCAGAGTGATACAGCACACGTTGCCGACAACCGGAGCCGTTGTCCGACGGTATGAGTTCGGTCGCACGGCGTGGTTCACAGTATTGAGCAGATACGGCTTCATGATCGACCAGATGCTTGATATACCCGCTCCCGCGCTGCAAAACGGAGATGTCCGAGCGCGAGCCGTGGTCGCGCCTTGTTGTCTGCTGATCACCAGCACCGTCACGACCTCGTCCGACGTGTCATGACGCTCGCCTGGTCGCTTGAGCGGTACTCGGCGGTACTCGGCGGTACTCGGCGGTGGTGGCGGCTGGAGGCGAAGGGACCAGCCGCGACGAGCGAGCCCGGTGAGCTGCCTGCCACGGGTCCCCTGCCGCATGGGTGCGAGGGGGGACTCTCAGGCGTCGCAGTTCGAGCGTCCGTGACGCAGTGAGGGGTGTCCTGGACCCCGTCCCGAGGTAACCCACCGGTAGGGTGGTCCTAGTGGGCTGGCGTCGACAGACCCCGCTCCGCTGACACCGGCTACGTGCAGCGCAGCGCGCGACGCGATACGCCCTGACGTCCGTTGGACAGAACGCGAGGAGACACCAGGCCCGTGGCAGCGAAGAAGAGCGAATACAACGCTGATTCGATCACTGTGCTGGAAGGTCTCGAGGCCGTCCGCAAGCGCCCCGGTATGTACATCGGCTCGACCGGAGAACGGGGTCTACATCAACTGGTGTGGGAGTTGATCGACAACGCGGTCGACGAGGCTCTTGCAGGATACTGCGACCGGTTCAGCCTCACGATCCTGGCGGATGGTGGGCTCCGGGTGGTCGACAACGGTCGAGGTATTCCAGTTGACATCCATCCGAAGCTCAAGCGACCGGGTGTCGAGGTGGCACTCACCGTTCTCCATGCAGGCGGCAAGTTCGACGGAAAGGCCTACGCCGTATCCGGCGGGCTGCACGGCGTGGGCGTCTCTGTGGTCAACGCGTTGTCGACCCGCCTCGATGTGGTGATCAAACAGAAGGGTTACGTGTGGCGGCAGACCTACAAAGAAGCCGTCCCCGGGCCACTGGAGAAGGGTGAACCAACTCGGGAGACCGGCACGAGTGTGACCTTCTGGCCCGATCCGAATATTTTGGAGACCACTGACTTCAACACTGAGACAGTGGCACGTCGAGTTCAGGAGATGGCCTTCCTCAACAAGGGCCTGACCATCGTGCTGCGTGACCAGCGGGTCAACGGCAGCAACGAGACCGAGGACGCCGAAGGTCAGACCGCGCAGGTCAAGGAACAGACCTTCCACTACCCGGACGGCCTGGAGGATTTCGTCAAGCACCTCAACAACTCCAAGGACCCCATCCACCGCAAAGTGATCGGCTTCGAGGCCAGTGTTGAGGGTATGCAGATCGAAGTCGCGATGCAGTGGAACTCCGGGTACACCGAGTCGGTCTACACCTTCGCCAACACGATCAACACTCACGAGGGTGGTACCCACGAGGAAGGTTTCCGCTCCGCACTGACCAGCGTGGTCAACCGCTACGCGCGGGAAAAGAAGCTGCTCAAGGAGAAGGACGTCGCACTCACGGGTGACGACGTGCGCGAGGGCTTGGCCGCTATCGTGTCGGTCAAGCTCGCCGAACCGCAGTTCGAAGGCCAGACCAAGACCAAGCTGGGTAACACCGAGGTCAAGTCGTTCGTACAGCGCACCTGCAACGAATGGCTGATCGACTGGTTGGAGCGTAACCCCACCGAGGCCAAGACGATCATCAATAAGGCGATCTCGTCGTCGCAGGCGCGGATGGCCGCCCGGCGGGCCCGCGAGCTGGTGCGCCGCAAGTCGGCAGGTGATCTGGGAGGTCTGCCCGGCAAGCTGTCCGACTGCCGCTCCACCGATCCCTCGCGCAGCGAGGTGTTCATCGTCGAGGGTGACTCCGCGGGTGGCTCGGCGAAGTCCGGCCGGGATTCGATGTACCAGGCGATCCTGCCGATCCGCGGAAAGATCATCAACGTGGAGAAGGCGCGGTTGGACCGGGTGCTGAAGAACACCGAGGTGCAGTCGTTGATCACTGCGCTGGGCACCGGGATCCACGACGAGTTCGATCTGGCCAAGCTCCGGTACCACAAGGTCGTCCTGATGGCCGACGCCGATGTGGACGGCCAGCACATCCGCACCCTGCTGCTGACGTTGCTGTTCCGGTTCATGCGCCCGCTGGTCGAGCACGGGCACGTGTTCCTTGCCCAGCCACCGCTATACAAGATCAAGTGGCCGCGAGCTCAGGCGCAGTACGCCTACTCCGACCGGGAACGCGACGGGCTCATCGAGGCGGGTCAGGCGGAGGGCCGCAAGCTGCCCAAGGACGACGCGATCCAGCGCTACAAGGGCCTCGGTGAGATGAGTGCCAAGGAGCTGTGGGAGACCACGATGGACCCGGCCAACCGGGTCCTGCTGCAGGTCACCCTGGATGACGCGGCGACCGCGGACGAACTGTTCAGTGTCCTGATGGGCGAGGACGTGGAGTCCCGCCGCTCCTTCATCACCCGCAACGCCAAGGACGTCCGCTTCCTCGACGTCTAGCCGGTCGGCGGAACCGCGATTCGTGCCAACGAACGGCGGTGACGGTCTGGAAGACTGGTCGGAGGACGATCGTCATGAGGAAGCTGGTCATCCAGCTGGATGACCAGCTTCCTTCGGGTCTGCAGGTGATCCCGGACATCGATGTCGACCTCGAACTGGCGCCACGCGGCAAACCCGGATTCGTCCGCAGGCCAGATCTGATCGTCGTGCCGGATGCGGCTGTCGAGCGCGTGCGCCGCGACGGAGGCATCCTGCGTGCCTGCGACGCGCTGATCGTCGTGGAGATCGTCTCACCGGGTTCACAGCGCACCGACCATGTGATCAAGCGCGGCGAGTACGCCGACGCGGGTATCCCGTGCTACTGGATCATCGACCTCGACCACCCGGTGACATTGATCAACTGTCACCTCGCCGCGCAATTCGGCTACCAGGACCCGGCCCGGTCGCCGGCCGGTTCGTCACCACCGAGCCCTTCCCCGTCGCCTTGACTCTGGACGGTCTCCTCCCAGGCTGAGCGCTCGACGGAGTCGCCTGTCGCACTCTGGATGCAGACTGCGGCAAAAGCGACCCGAATTACCGCAGTCTGCATCCAGACTTGCGTCGCGATAAATCCCCGCTCACAGCCCGGGGAGCCATTGCTCCACGGTGAGTTGGGGCATCGGGAAGTCCTTGATGTTGCCGGTGGCCAGCCGTGCGCCGATCACCGAAGGTGACCGCGCCGATCAAGCAGTCGGCCTGGTGCAGTGTGATGCCGCGGGCCGCGTTGTTCGCGTCGCCAGGCCCCAACTCGCTGCGCGTCGGGAATGTTCGGTGCGCTGTTGTCGCCGAGTTCGACGTGAAGGCTGCTCTGTTCGCGGCGGCCGACGGCCCTGTCGAACTCGGCGACAGTACGGTTAGTCACGGACTCAAGATCTGCGAGACCCGGTCGGTTCGCTGTGCACGCACCCACGCCGCGGGGTCAGCGTCCCAGTCGTGTCCGGGAGTCTGCGATGGCGCCCAATGTGGTGTCCAGAGCCTCGTCGCGCTTGTGCTCGTAGATGGCATGGCGCACGGCTCTGGCGATGAAGCTGCTCCGCTCGCGCACGCCCACGATGCGGTCGAGGTCGCCGACCAGCGTGTCATCGAGTGTGATGCGCAGACGCATGGCCACAGGGTAGGCCCCGAAGGTTGTCACTGCGTGTCGGCGAATAGGGTCGCCCGATGCCGGTAAGGCCCAGCATTCACACGCTCAAAGTGTCGCTGCGATACATGAAGCCGCCCGTCTGGCGACGCCTGCAAGTGCCCTCGACCACGAGCTTGGCCGAGCTGCACCACATCATCCAGGTGGCGATGGGCTGGCACGACTGTCACCTGCACCAGTTCGAGGTCAACGGTGTGCACTACGCCGACACCGAGCACCTACTCGAGGACACCACCGACGAGGCGCGCCGGACGCTGGCTCGGATGCAACCAGGGGAGCAGATCGCGTACTGGTACGACTTCGGCGATGACTGGTGGCACGACATCGTCGTGGAGTCCGTCGACCGGGCCGACCCGGAGCTGAGCTACCCGCGCTGCGTGACCGGCCGCCGCGCCGCGCCGCCTGAGGACAGTGGCGGTCCATGGGGCTTCGCCGAGCTGATGAGCGCCTTGAACGACGACAAGCACCCGGAACACGAGATGTACCGCCGCTGGATGGACCAGATCGGCGAGATCGGTTACGACCCGGCACGCTTCGACATCGATGAGATCAACGAGGCGCTGTCCCGGCTCAGCGCTGTCGCGTTGCAGCACTGAGCGCGCTGACACTCCCGAACTCAACCAGAGTGTCGTGCACCGCCGTTCGAACAGCGCTGGTGTTGAGCTCGGGAGCAGGAGAGCTCCTCCCCGGTCAGCTGGGGCGCGTCCGGGCGGAGGGGACGCTGCGTGACCGGTAGACTGGCTGGGTCAGGGGCAGGTCTATGGCCCCCGAAAGTGCTCCCTGAAGGGAACCAAGCTCCGTGACTGAGATTATCCTGCCGCCGGACGGAGACCGCGTCGAGCCGGTCGACATCCAGCAGGAGATGCAGCGCTCCTACATCGACTACGCGATGAGCGTGATCGTGGGGCGGGCGCTGCCGGACGTTCGCGACGGGCTCAAGCCAGTGCACCGGCGAGTGTTGTACTCGATGTACGACTCGGGTTTCCGTGCCGACCGCGGCCCCGTCAAGTGTGCCCGGGTCGTCGGCGACGTGATGGGCAACTACCACCCGCACGGTGACAGCGCGATCTACGACACCCTGGTGCGGATGGCCCAGCCGTGGTCGATGCGCTACCCGCTGGTCGATGGGCAGGGCAATTTCGGCTCGCCGGGCAACGACCCGGCAGCCGCGATGAGGTACACCGAGTGCCGGCTCACGCCGCTGTCCCAGGAGATGCTGCGCGACATCGACAAGGACACCGTCGATTTCGAGCCGAACTACGACGGTCGCACCGAGATGCCCACGGTGCTGCCGTCCCGGATCCCGAACCTGCTGGTCAACGGGAGTTCCGGGATCGCGGTCGGGATGGCGACGAACATCCCACCGCACAACCTGCGGGAGGTCAGCGCGGGTGTGATCTACCTGCTGGACAACCCGGACGTCGATGACGAGACCCTGCTCGACGCGCTCATCGAGCGGATCAAGGGTCCGGACTTCCCGACCCACGGCCTGATCGTCGGAACCGACGCCATTGCCGACGCCTACCGCACCGGTCGCGGTTCGATCCGGATGCGCGGCGTGGTGGAAGTCGAGGAGGACAGCCGAGGCCGCACCACCCTGGTGATCACCGAGCTGCCCTACCAGGTCAACCCGGACAACTTCATCGAATCGATCGCGGCGCTGTCCCGGGACGGCAGGATCGCCGGGATCGCTGAGATCAACGACGAGTCCAGCGACCGCATCGGTAGGCGCATCGTGATCACGCTCAAGCGTGACGCGGTGGCCAAGGTGGTGCTCAACAACCTTTACAAGCACACCCAGCTACAGCACACCTTCGGCGTCAACATGCTGGCCATCGTCGAGGGCGTGCCGCGCACGCTGCGCCTGGACCAGATTATCCGGCACTACGTGCGCCACCAGCTCGACGTCGTCGTCCGGCGGACCCGGTACCTGCTGCGCAAGGCCGAAGAGCGCGCGCACCTGCTGCGCGGTCTGGTCAAGGCGCTGGACCTGCTCGACGAGGTGATCGCGCTGATCCGCCGGTCGCCCACGGTGGACGACGCGCGCAGCGGCCTGATGGAGCTGCTCGACGTCGACGAGATCCAGGCGAACTACATCCTGGAGACCCAGCTACGGCGCCTCGCCGCGATGGAGCGGCAGAAGGTCATCGAGGATCTCGCCGAGCTTGAGCGGGAGATCGCCGACTACCTGGACATCTTGGACAAGCCCGAGCGGCAGCGCACAATCGTCCGCGACGAGTTGCTCGAGATCGTCGAGCGCTACGGTGACGAGCGCCGCACCAGGATCACCGGTTACGACGGCGATATGTCGACCGAGGACCTGATCGCGGTCGAGGACGTCGTGGTCACGATCACCCGGACCGGCTACGCCAAGCGCACCCGCACCGACCTGTACCGGGCGCAGAAACGCGGCGGCAAGGGCGTGATGGGCGCGGGCCTGAAGACCGACGACATCGTGGCGCACTTCTTCGTCTGCTCCACACACGACTGGATCCTGTTCTTCACCAACAAGGGCCGGGTGTACCGGGCGAAGGCCTACGAGCTGCCCGAGGCCAACCGCAACGCCCGTGGCCAGCACGTGGCGAACCTGCTCGCCTTCCAGCCCGACGAGCAGATCGCCCAGGTCATGCAGATCAAGGACTACACCGCCGCGCCGTATCTGGTACTCGCAACCCGCGACGGACTGGTCAAGAAGAGCAAGCTGACCGACTTCGACTCCAACCGCTCCGGTGGGCTGATCGGCATCAACCTGCGTGATGAGGACGAGCTGGTCGGCGCGGTGCTGTGTGCCGCAGAGGACGACCTGCTGCTGGTCTCGGCGCAAGGCCAGTCGATCCGGTTCTCCGCCACCGACGAGGTGCTCCGTCCGATGGGGCGGGCCACCTCGGGTGTGTTCGGGATGCGTTTCAACGAGGGTGACGAACTGCTGTCCATTGCGGTGGTGCAGGTCGGGCTGTTCCTGCTGGTCGCGACCGCGGGTGGGTACGCCAAACGGACCCCGATCGACGACTATCCGGTGCAGGGACGCGGCGGAAAGGGTGTGTTGACCCTTCAATACGACCGCCGGCGTGGCAAGCTCGTCGGCGCACTCATCGTGGATATCGACGACGAGTTGTACGCCATCACCTCCACCGGCGGGGTCATCCGAACCACCGCCAAGTCCGTGCGCAAGGCCGGGCGGCAGACCAAAGGGGTGCGCTTGATGAACCTTGGTGAGGGGGCGAGCCTGGTTGCTGTCGCACGAAACACCGAAGATGCCGTCGATCCCGACGCCGGCGACCCGACCACTGGCAGACTGGACGCCAACGGTGCACCGACGAAGGGTGAGTCGTGACGAGGCCCGAGAACGCCGAGGAGACCGAGTCCCCCCCGCAGCAGCGGCAGCGCGACTCCAAGGGTGACGGCCAGCGCAGCTCCATGGGTGAGGGAGAGCCCACGACGGTGGCGTTGCAAGTGGGTGCTCCCGAACATGCCCGAGGTGCGGCCCGTGAGCAGGCCGATCGCCAACCAGTGGGCGGCTCGGCTTATGGCTTCTCGCCGAGCGTCGGGCAGCCGAACGCGGCCGGCGGACCAGGAGCGCGTCCAGAGTTCTCGCCGTCCACGGTGCGCGTCGGCGGGTACCCGCCGACGGAGCGGCTGTCGCCCGCCTCGCAACCGGGTAACCAGTCGCGCTCGGTCCGGGTTCCCCGACGGACCAGCTTGCAGCTGCAGCGGCTCGATCCGTGGTCGGTGCTCAAGATCTCGCTGGTGCTGTCTGTGTGCGGGTTCCTCGTCTGGATGGTGGCTGTGGGGACGCTCTACGGAGTGCTCGCCGGGATGGGTGTCTGGGACCAGCTCAACGGGACCTACTCCGACCTGACCTCGGCCAACAACGCCCAAGGCGGAGGCACCGAACTGATCAGCGGTGGCCGGGTCTTCGGGGTGTCGATGGTGATCGGCCTGGTGAACATCGTGCTGATGACCGCGCTGGCCACCGTCGGATCTCTGGTCTACAACGTCGCGGCAGACCTGGTCGGCGGCATCGAGGTCACCCTGTCCGAACCGGACTGACTGCGGCCAGTCGGGTTGGGACCCGGCGGGGCTGTGCGGTAACCTTCGCCGGGTCGCCGGGGGCCTATAGCTCAGTCGGTTAGAGCGCATCCCTGATAAGGATGAGGTCGCTGGTTCAAGTCCAGCTAGGCCCACTGAAGAAGTACCATCGTGGCAGGAGGAGATTCATCGTGAAGAAAATTATGGCACTGTTGCTCGTCGGCCTGATTGCCTTGATCGTCGTCCAGCGTCAGCGTTCCGCGAAGGCCGAGGCCGACCTCTGGCGTGAGGCCACCTCACCGAACTCCTGAGCTACCGCTGGGCGTGCTGACCACGCCCGGAGCCTGGGGACGTAGCTCAACTGGCAGAGCACCGCCTTTGCAAGGCGGGGGTTGAGGGTTCAAGTCCCTTCGTCTCCACGAAGCTCGCGACACGCGAAGGCCCAGGTCACCGCGGCGGTTTTAGCTGCACGCCTAGAGTCGCCCAACGGTGGCGTCGTTCGCCGCCTAACCGCGTTCTGGATGCAGACTGCTGCAAAAGGAGCCCGGTTTGCAGCAGTCTGCATCCAGAACGCGGGTGCCGCGACGAATCGGGGCGCGCGCGGGGATCTCGTCGCTACCGTCGACCCGCGCTAGGGTCGCCTAGAGACGTGTTCAACCGTCTGGAAGGAGACCCGTGATGGCCTCGGTCGAGGGACTGGAGATCTATCTCAACGACCACCTGGCCGGTGCAACCACCGGCACGGAGCTCGCCAACAAGATTAAGGCCGAGTACGCGGACACCTCGTTCGGTCCTTTCCTTGCCGAGCTGGCCGGCGACATCGACCAGGACAAGGTGTCGCTGGAAGAGCTGATGGAGCGGCTGGGAATTGCGCAGAGCCCGATCAAGCAGGCCACCAGTTGGATCGCAGAGAAGGCCAGCAGGCTCAAGCTGAGCGAGACGATGAGCGGCGGCCGGGAGATGAAGCGCCTGATGGAGTTCGAGATGTTGTCCTTGGGTATCGAAGGCAAGGCGTCCCTGTGGCGTGCCCTGATCTCGGTGAGTGACTCCCACCCCGCCCTCGCTACGACGGATCTGGCCAGGCTCGAGAAGCGCGCCGAGAGCCAGCGCGCCGGCCTGGAGGAGAACCGAATCCAGGTTGCCAAGGTGGCGTTGAGCCAGTGATGTGACGTCCGGAGTGGAGTCACTCCGCACTCGTGTTCACGACCATGGTCGGCTGGTAGCGGCGCCCAACAGCTAGTGTGGGCGGGTGTCCGCCGGAGAGGTGCTCGGTGAGCCTGCGCGGCTAGCGGCGGTGGCCAGAGCGTTGCCGGTGGCCCGCGCCAACCGGCAAGCACTGGATCGGCTGGCGGAGTTGGCCGCGACTGTCATGGATGCTCCGATCGGCATCGTGAATCTGATCGATTCCCACCAGCATCTGGTCGGCATGGTCGGGCTCGGCGAGCCGTTGGAGACATCCCGGACCCTGCCTATTGACGCCGGATTCTGCCCCTTGACGTTCTTTTCGGGCAGGCCGTTGTACATCGAGGACGCCGCGGAGGAGCCCGCATTCGCTGATCACCCGGCTCATGTCGAGTTCGGCTTCCACGCCTACGCCGGCTGCCCCCTGCGCGACACCGATGGTCAGCTGATCGGCACCCTGTGCGCACTGGATACCCGGCCGCGCCGATGGCGGCGGGCCGATCGCCTGGCGCTGGAGGCGCTGGCGAACTCGGTGATCAACGAAATGGCGTTGCACCAGGACATCGACCGCCGCAAGCGGCTGCTGGATGCGTTCAGCGCCGCGCCGGCGGCCATCGCGGTCACCCGCGGCCCGCAGCACATCATGGAGTATCACAATCCGGCATATCAGGCGCTGTTCGGCGAGGTCCCGCTGGAAGTGCCAGCACTCAAGGCGATGCCGGAGCTACCCGATGAGCTCTTCGTACTGATGGATCAGGTACTGGCCAGCGGTACGGAGTACCGCACCGACGAGGCCCCGGTGACCATGACCTGGCCCGGTGAGCCTTGCCCCCGCGAACGGTTCTTCGACCTCTCCTACTCCGCGATCCGTCGCACCGCCGGCGATGGCGTGGACCACCGGGGGTTGCTGGTGGTCGCAGTGGAGGTCACCGACCGGGTGCAGACCCGCCGCGAGCTGGAACGCCACGCCCGCCGCCAGGAACTGCTCGCGCGGGCCAGCGCGGCATTGAACCGCAGCCTCGACCCCGGCGCGGAACTCCAGGAACTCGCCCGGGCAGTGGTCCCCGAACTCGCCGATCTGTCGACGGTGCACGTGCTGGCCCGACCGGTGGCCCCCGGCGTCGATCCGCCGCTGCCGGTGATCACCGACCGGGTGGCCGTCGCCGGCACACCCGGCGGCACCTTGGCACCACGGTTGAGAGGTCTGCGCTGGGACGGCGACGGCGACCCGATCACCGCGGCGATCCGCCGGGGAGAGCTGATCCGCCAACCCATGCCGGAATCCGGAACGCCATCGTGGGCGCGGCACACCGGAACGGTGGGCACCTTCCGCGACGGGTTGACCCACATAGTGGTCGCCCCGGTGATCGTGGATGGGCTGGTGGTCGCGGTGGTGTCCTTCCTGCTGCATCACACCCGACCGCCGTGGAGCGAGGACGACCTGCGCGCGTTGGGTCAGATCGCCCGCTACGCCGGGATCGCCCTGGAACACGGCTTGACCTACCAGGCGACCCGTCAGTCGGCGTTGGTGCTGCAACGCAGCCTGCTCACCGAACCGCCGGCGGTGACCGGCCTGCAGATCTGCGCCCGGTACCGCCCAGCCGGGCGCGACGAGGTCGGCGGCGATTGGTATGACGCGTTCCAGCGCAGTCCGGATCAGCTAGCCGTGGTGATCGGCGATGTGGTCGGGCACGACATCGCCGCCGCCGCGGCGATGGGCCATCTCAGCGCGACGCTGCGCGGTTTGGCCTTGGACCGCGACGAAGGACCGGCCGCGATCCTGGACCGGCTCGCCGAGATCAACACCCGGCTCGCCATCACGCCGTTCGCGACCCTGCTCTACGCCAATCTCACCCGCACCGACGACCGATGGACGATGCGCTGGGCCAGCGCTGGGCACCCGCCCCCGGTGCTCGCCACCGCCGGCGATGTTCAGCTGCTGGCCGGGGCCGCCGGCACCGCTCTGGTCTGCACCCAGACTCCGCGGCACACCGAGGACGAGATCGCGTTGGCCGCCGGATCGACCTTGTTGCTCTACACCGACGGCCTGATCGAACGTCGCGGCACGGACTTGACCGACAACCTCAGTGCGCTCGTCGCCCGCGTCGCTGCCGACCCGCACCACGTCATCGAGCAGCTGTGCGACGACCTACTGGCCGAGGCACCCACCGACGACGACATCGCGGTGCTGGCTATCCACGTCTGCTAAGTCGTGAGATCGTCGAACTCGCCGGCTTTGACGCCGTGGATCCACGCGGTCATCTCGGCGGGAGTGAACAGCACTATCCCGTCGTCGGGACGGTTGCTGTTGCGTACCGCGATGCGCCCATCGGGTAACGCGGCGACTTGGACGCAGGTTCCGTTGTTGCCGCTGAA
This sequence comes from Actinomycetota bacterium, assembly GCA_030854185.1. Taxonomy (GTDB): domain Bacteria; phylum Actinomycetota; class Actinomycetes; order Mycobacteriales; family Pseudonocardiaceae. Next base: position 13,800 of record JALYTS010000051.1, read on the forward strand.
ACTGCTGATGCGCCACGGAGTGGCGGCTATGTGTAATAGATTAGACACGGTGTGTGCCTCCGAACTTTATTCCCCGACGACCGATTGGATGAATGAGATTGACCCATTGGGGTCAAGCGCGACCCGCTGTAGATCCTCAGCCACCATCATATACGACTGAACCTGCTCTGCATCCTGTAGATACACCGCACCGTCGTTGAGTTCGACGTAGCCGATCGACCGCACGTTCGCGAAGCCCAGCACGGCGAACTGGCCGGTCAGCGCTGTGTGCGGACCGTCCTCAGGACGGACTACCTGGATTGTCACCGTGGGCAGTTGCGCCATTGCCAGCAGATGCCGAAGCTGGGCGCGCCGCAGCTCCGGGTCACCCACCGCGAGCCGCAGCGCACCCTCTGTGATTACAGCGTGTAACCGGAGTGGGCGTTCGGTATCGGTGAGCCGGCGGGTGCGGGCGATCCGCAAGTCGACGAACCGTTCGCTGTAGTCGGCACGAACTCGCGGTGTGTTGGCGGTGACCGCGGCAGCGTACTGCTCGGTCTGCAGCAGACCGGGTATGAGCATCGGCTCGAAGACGAACTCACTCTCGGCCAGGCCCTCCAGCCCGACGAACGTCTTCAACCAATCCGGCACGACCTGTGCCCACGGCGCCCACCACCTGGCCTCGTCGGCTCGGCTGGTCAGCGAGATGAGCCGGTCGATATCGGCCTGCCCAGCGCCGTAGCCGGCGAGCAGCCGGGCGATGTCGTGCGGATCCTGCTGCTGCCGCCCGGTCTCCAGATGGCCGAGCTTGGCTCTGCTGATACCGCTGAGCTGGCTAGCCTCGGTCAACGACAGCTGGGCCGTGTTGCGGTACCGGGCCAGCTCCACGCCGACAAGCCAGCGCAACGGCGCTGGGTCTCCGCGTAACGCCACTTCGGTCGCCGGCTTTGTCATGATACGTCTCATGTATAGTCCCCGAACTGATACATGTCCCACCGTCCGATTGGCACGAACGGACCCGACCGACGGAGCTAGAGCTTTGTGGCCGGGTTGGTCGCTGGTGAGGCTACCGGGACGCCCCCCGAAAAGCTGGCAGGCTCGCTGTTGGCTTCGTAGGGGTGTCGATAAAAACCGGTGACGGCTTGGCCCGTGCGTCTGGCAGGCGTGCGGAGTTTCACGCAGAATTGTCGTACTACTGACCGGGAAGTCGACTGTGGACCAGGCCCCACCGGATTGGGAGATCCAAGGCGAGCCGCGGCTCTTTGTTGCCGTCGCCCCGCCGCCCCGCGCTTCGCACCAGGCGGCCCTGCGGATACCCGAACCTCAGTTTCCCACCAGGACCCCGGCCAGTCGACGGCCAGGCCGTCCCGCGCCGGTATGCACACCGGTGGATCAGCCGGATCCCAGCGATCAGGGCGGGGGGTCGAGCGTCGAACAGCTACGGTGGGCGCGCTGCCCCGACGGCGGGCACCTGCATCTGCTGCAACCCGCTGGTGTCAACCTCGCCGCCGCCAGCGGCCACGCCCAGGCATTATGTGGTCACCGCATACCCGCTCAGGGCCTGACGATCAACGGCGTCCCGTCGGGGGCGCTGTGTATGGCCTGCGTCATGGGCGCGACTTCGTAAGAGCCCGCCGCTAACCGTTCTTGCTGCCGGTGCCGCCGGCGTTGCTGGTGGTGGTACCTCACCGGCGGCAGTAGATGAGTAGGGGTACCCTAGGGGTATGCCCAAGGTGAGTATCTACCTTCCCGACGCCCTGTACCGCGAGGCACAAGCCCGCAAACTGCCGCTTTCCGCGTTGGCGCAGCAGGCCATCGAGAGCGCGCTGCGGGAGTCCGATCGGCATGACTGGGTAGCTAAGGTCCGGTCCAGGCCGCAGCGGTATCACACCGTGATCGACACCGCGCATCTGCTCACCGAGGTCCGTGAGGAATTCGGTCAGTGATCGTGCTTGACGCCTCCGCGCTCGTCGACGCGGTGCTCGACCAGCCGACGGCAGCCTGGGTCCTCGACGAGATCGCTGAGCAGGAAGTCTGCGCTCCTGCCCATCAGCCAGCCGAGGTGCTTTCCGCACTCGCTCGTCTGGTGCGCGCCGCCCAGATCGACCTGGAGTCGGCGCGGGACGCGCTCGACGAGGCAGTTGCCCTTCCGCAGCGGTTCGTGACTCCGACGGCTGGTCACCTCCGACTCGCATTCGCCCTACGAGAGCGGATCCGCGTGGTCGACGGCCTGTACGTCGCGCTGGCTGGTGAACTCAACTGCTCTCTCGTCACCACCGATCGCCGACTTGCCGTCGCGGACGCGCCCTGCGAGATTCGCATCCCTCCGGACCAACCAGGCCACCCCACCGGCGTTCCGGTCCCCAACCCTCGAACCCGCTGACTCTTGAAACAGCGGTCGAAGAGCCCGATCCGTGCTCTACGATCGCCGGAGTCGGGATGGGTGGCAGTCCGCGTCGCCGTACCGACCTTGCGTCGGGCGGGCGGTCACCGAGGAGTTGACGACGTGAACAGCGACTTCGTTCACCTGGCGGGCACGCCGGAGACGGCGTTGCGCCACGAGGACCTGGTGACCTTGCCCGCGAGTGCCCCACCGGCGCCGTGGCGGGTCACCGCTGCCGCGATGCTGTGGGCGGATCGGCCGGATGACCGGGCCCGGGCGGCGATCGATGCCGTAGTGCCGAAGGAGGTCTCGGCCGGCGCCACGCCGATCGTCACCGTCGGAGCGTTGATCCGGTACCTGCGCAGCCCCGTCGGGCGCTACCGAGAGGTCATCGGGGCGGTCGTCTACCGTCGGGGCGCCACGGTGTTCTCTCATATCCCGTTCATCGCCGTCGACTCCCCGGCCAGTGTGGTCGGTGGGCGCACCAACTGGGCGTTGCCCAAGACGTTGGCCAGCTTCGACGGTCAGCCGGCTGACTGCACCTCCATGGCAGCCAACGGCGACGACTGGCGCGTCGAAGCCACTCCCACCGCTGGCCTGCTCATGGTGCCCATGCTGGTACCGAAGCTGCTCGCGCTGGTCCAGCTCGGCCCGCACGGCACGGTGTGGTCGGTGCGACCCAACTCCTACGGGGTGGCCCGGCTGGCCCGGATCGACGTACGGGTGATGGCTGCACCCACCCTGGCGGACTGGTTCCCGGCGGGCATCCGCCGGGGCACCCTGACCCCGCGGCTGACCATGGTACTAGGACCTCCGGTGTTGGGACCGGCTGTCGGCTGAGATTGGGGCCGCTCACCGGTCTCCGACGACCGGTACGCGGGTCGTTAGGAAAGCGTCAAGATCGGTGCCGGCGGGTGATGGCGGTGCGAGGCTCGGTGACGTGAGCTTCGTGCTGAAGAGGTTGCTCGTCGGCCGGCCGATGCGCAGCGCCCGGCTGGGCGAGACGCTGCTGCCTACCTGGTTGGCGTTGCCGGTGTTCTGTAGCGACCCGATCTCCTCGGTGGCGTATGCGACCGAGCAGATCGTCCTGGTGTTGGCGGCCGGCGGCCTCGCCGCGTTGACCCAGACACCGTGGGTGGGCCTGGCCGTGGTGGTGCTGCTGGTAGTGGTCGTGGCGTCCTACCGGCAGACCTGCTTCGCCTACCCGAATGGCGGCGGGGCGTTCGTGGTGAGCAGGGACAACCTCGGCGAGACGGCCGCGCTGGTGGCGGCCAGCGCGTTGCTGGTGGACTACGTGATGACGGTCGCGGTGTCAGTGGTGTCCGGTGTCGTGGCGATCACCTCGGCGGTGCGGGGACTCGCGCCGCATGCGGTGGCGCTGTCGGTCGGGTTCGTCGTGGTGCTCGCGTTGGCGAACCTGCGCGGTACGAAGGAGTCGGGTCGGGCGTTCGCCGTGCCGACCTACGCGTTCATCGGCTTGACCGTGTTGATGTTCCTGGTGGCGGCGGTCAAGGGCTGGGGTGGCTCTCTGCCGTTGGCCGAGACGGCATCGCAGCCTGTGCCGGCAACAGCTCAGGTCGGCGGTGTGTTCACCTTGATCCTGGTGGTGCGGGCGTTTGCATCCGGTTGTACCGCGCTGACCGGGGTGGAGGCGATCAGCAACGGGGTACCGGCCTTTCGTAAACCCAAGAGCCGCAACGCGGCCTTGACCCTGACGCTGATGGGCGTGATCGCGGTGGTTCTGTTCGCCGGGATCACCCTGCTGGCCGTTCGGCTACAGGCACGTGCACAGCCCGACGGGAACCCGTCGGTGATCTCGCAGATCGCGACATCGGTGTTCGGGGGCAGCTCGGCGCTCTTCTACCTGTTCCAGGCCGCGACCGCCGGCATCCTCATCCTCGCCGCGAACACGGCGTTCAACGGTTTCCCGGTACTGGCCTCGATCCTGGGCCGGGACCGGTACCTACCTCAGCAGCTGCACAACCGCGGGGACCGGCTGGTGTTCTCCAACGGGATCCTGTTGCTCGCCGGGGTGGCCGTCGCATTGATCGTCGGATTTGACGCGAACATCGACAAACTGATCCAGCTGTACATCATCGGCGTGTTCACCAGCTTCACGCTCAGCCAGGTAGGGATGGTGCGGCACTGGACGCGGGAGTTGGTCGGCGAACGGCAGCCCCGCCGCCGCCGGTCGATCCGTCGAGCGCAGGCGATCAATCTGGTGGGTGCGGTCTCGACCACAGTGGTGCTCCTCGTGGTGTTCGCCACCAAGATCGCGCACGGTGCGTGGCTGGCGGTCACGGCGATGATCCTGTTGTTCTTCGTGATGCGCGGGATCAACCGGTACTACGCCCGGGTGAGCCGCGAGATCAGCGCCGAGGATGTGGCACCCACGCTGCCGGCCCGGGTGCACGCGATCGTGCTGGTCTCGCGGCTGCACCGGCCGGCGCTGCGGGCGCTGGCGCTGGCCCGGGCGACCCGGCCTGACGTGCTGGAAGCGGTAACCATGGAACTGGACGCCGACGACACCCGGGAGTTGGTCGGTGAGTGGGACCGGCGCGATCTTCCGGTGCACCTGAAGGTGCTGGCCGCCCCGTACCGCGACCTGGCCCGACCGCTCGTCGAGTACGTCAGGGAACTGCGCCGCTACGAGCCGCGCTCGGTCATCACCGTTTTCATCCCGGAGTACGTGACTACGCGGTGGTGGCAGAACCTGCTGCACAACCAGAGTGCGCTGAGGTTGAAGGGACGGTTGCTGTTCACCCCCGGCGTGGTGGTGGTGAATGTGCCTTATCACCTGGGCGTTGCCGACCAGGGCTGGTTGGGTGCGGCGACCCCGGAGCAAGTTGGGACGACACAGCAGTCGGGACGACACTGACTTGATGGAAACCGTGATTTGATGGAAACCGCTAGGGGTCGGCTTTCGCGCCGTCGCAAGCTGCTGGGCTGGTTGTTCGGGCTCGCATTGCCGGCGGTGGCGACGCTGATCTCGGTAGCCGGCCGGGGATTGTTCGGGCTGCCCACGGACGTGATGCTGTTCGTGCTGGCGGTGGTCGTGGTTGCGCTGATCGGCGGGCTGGGCCCCGCTCTGCTGGCCGCCATCGCGTCCGGGCTGTTGCTCAACTTCTTCCTCACGCCACCCCTGTACACCCTCACGATCGCGGACAACGAGAACGTGATCACGCTCGCGGTCATGGTGCTGGTCGCGGTGCTGGTGGCGCTGGTGGTCAACCAGGCGGCGAGGCGCGGCGAGCAGGCCTCCCGGGCCAGGGCGGAGGCCAGCCTGCTCAGCGAGTTCGCCGCGGCGGTGCTGACCAGTCACGAGCCGCTGCCGCTGCTGTTGAACAAGGTGCGGGAGTCCTTCGGAGCCACCTCGGTGGCGCTGCTCGAGCGTCAACGCGGCGGCTGGCAGCGGGTGGCCAGTGCTGGACCGGACCCGGTTGCGGCGCCGGAAGACGCAGACGTGGACGTCACGATCGACGTGGACGTCCACCTGTCGCTGCTTGGCCGAACGCTGACTGTCGGTGACCGGCGCGTACTGCAGGTGGTGGCGGGTCAGGCGCTGCTCGCGCTGCGGGCCCAGCAGCTGGCGGCCCAGGCGCTGGACGCCCAACGCCGGGCAGAGGCCACCGAGCTGCGCAGCGCGCTGCTCTCCGCGGTCGGTCATGATCTTCGCACGCCGCTGACCTCGATCAAGGCCGCGGCGAGCAGCTTGCGTGACCAAGAGCTGAAACTGTCCGACGCGGACACCACCGAATTGCTGGCTACCGTCGAGGAGTCCGCGGACCGCCTGCAGGGGCTGGTCGACAACCTGCTCGATTCCGCCCGGCTGGCCACCGGCGCCGTGCTGCCGCAGCTGAGCGCGGTGGGCTACGAGGAGGTCGTCGCCCGCGCCTTGTCGACAGTGGACGGCGGGCATCTGGTCGCCACTGAAGTCGATGACACGCTGGCGGCGGTGCTCGCTGATGCGGGGCTGCTCGAACGGGTGGTGGCCAACCTCATCGACAACGCGCTGCGCCACGGGCGCGGCGGCTCTGTGGTGATCCGGGCGGCGGTGCATGGCGGTGAGGCGCAGCTGCAGGTCAGCGACCGTGGCCCCGGCCTGCCGACCGGGGCACTCGAGTCGCTGTTCGCGCCGTTTCAGCGGCTCGGCGATCGAGCGTCGCGCCCGGGCGTAGGCCTGGGCCTGGCTGTGGCCCGCGGCTTCACCGAAGCGATGGGCGGCCGCATCCGGGCCGAGCCGACCCCCGGCGGTGGCTTGACCATGACCATCACCCTTCCCCTCGCGCCGACTGCCGCTGCACCGACCCCCGCTGCACCGGCTCCCCTCGGGCCGACTCCACCGGCAACGGTGGCCGACCTCACCGCGCGCCCGACATGACGACCCGGGTCCTCGTGGTCGACGATGACGCGCACATCCTGCGCGCCATCAGCATCCACCTCACCGCCTGCGGCTACGCCGTACGCACCGCCCAAACCGGCCGGGCGGCACTGCGAGCCGGCGCTGACGAGCACCCTGACCTGGTACTGCTCGATCTCGGCCTACCCGATCTCGACGGCACCGCGGTCATCGCCGAGCTACGCAGCCGGTCCACCGTGCCGATCATCGTGCTCTCCGCCCGCACCGACAGCACCGACAAGATCGACGCATTGGATACCGGGGCCGACGACTATCTGACCAAGCCGTTCAGCATGCCCGAACTGCTCGCCCGGATGCGGGCCGCCGTGCGCCGATCTGTGGCTGGTTCACCGACCGACGAGAACAACGTGGTCGCCACCCCGGACTTCAGCATCGATCTGGCGGCGAAGAAAGTGATCAGCCGTAGCGGAGCGCAGGTGCACCTGACGCCCACCGAATGGGCCATCCTCGAACTCCTGGTCCGCGACCGCGGCGCACTTGTTTCCCAGCGTCGACTGCTCAGCGAGATATGGGGCCCCGCCTACCGCACAGAAACCAACTACCTGCGGGTCTACCTGGCACAACTGCGCCGCAAGCTCGAACCAGAACCGGCCCGCCCCCGCTACCTCATCACCGAACCCGGCATGGGGTACCGCTTCCAGGACTGAGCCTGTTCCGAACAGCGGCCGGTAAAAGACTGTTGCTCGTCGTGCTGCCCGCCGCCTGCGCGGATACCCTGGGGCAACTAGCCGGAACCGGTAGGTGGCGACCGGCCTGGGTACGACGTGAGGATCTCTCTGGTGGCCGATGAGGCTCGATCGAGTGCCCACCGGCTCGACCGATGGCCTGACACTTCGGCGCCGGCGCCGGCGGCTCCGAGTGTGAGCAAGGGACCTTCCGATGCCCAACTTGTTCGGAGACTTGGGGATGCCGACGGGGCGGCTCCGGAGTCGGGCGAGGACTGGTCGCCAACCCTGATGCCGGGCGCATGTGAGGCGGCGATGGCGCGGGTCGCGGCCGGTCAGGTGCGCGCGGCACTTCATCGCCTGCCGGTTGAGCAGCGGCGAGTGCTCGCCCTGACCTATTTCGGCGGGCACACTCAGCGTGAGATCGCTGTTCTGACCGGCGTCCCGCTGGGCACGGTGAAGTCCCGCACATTCGCCGCTGTGCAGCGGCTGCGCTCGCTGCTGACCGATCAGTTGGGTCCCGACGCCCTGCTCGCAGAGGCCCGCATGGTGGGGGAGGTGAACCGATGAACGACCAGCAGGACCGGGTTGCCGGCTGCCCGAACCGTGAGCTGGCGGTCGGCTGGGCATTGCACGCGCTGGAGCCCGCCGAAGAGTCCCTAGTCGCCGCGCACCTGCCTGACTGCCCGATATGCGCCACTACCGCCGCGCAGACCGAGGAGGTCGGCGCCATGCTGGGCTTTTCCGTCCCGCAGAGGATCCCCAGTGTCGAGTTGGAGCGGCGGGTGCTCGGGGTCACGGGTGACGGGCGGGCAGCGCCGGTCGTGCATCTGGCACGGCCGGTGCGGTCAGCACGACACATCACGGAGCCATCTGAGGTCGACTTCTCGGGATGGTTGTCGATCACCTGGGCTGACGTCGTGGGTCACGCCGACGTTGAGCAAGCGCTTCAGGCGGTGGGTAACTGATCATGCCGGCCGCGACCCCGCCCGCCGAGTCCGACACCTACGTGGAGGGCTTGCTGCTGGTGCGGCGCGGTGAACTCGATGAGGCGGAGACGTTGTGGCGCGCGGCCGCCGAGGCCGGCAACACCGACGCCGCCACCGGTCTCGGCCGGTTGCTGGTGCAGCGTGGTGAGTCCGATGAGGCGGAGACCTGGTGGCGCACCGCCGCCGAAACCGGCCACATCGACGCCGCCAACTACCTCGGTCTGCTCTTGGCGCAGCGCGGCGAGTTCGACGAGGCGGAGACTTGGTGGCGCACTGCCGCCGAAGCCGGCAACATCGCAGCCGCCACCGTGCTGGGCGTGCTGCTGATGCAGCGCGGCGACCTCGATGAGGCGGAAACCTGGTGGCGCACCGCGGCCGAAGCCGGCAACACCACCGCGGCGTTCAACCTCGGTCTGCTGCTCAAGCGATGCGGCGATCTCGACGGGGCGGCACAATGGTCACGGGCCGCAGCCGAGGCCGGTAACGTCGACGCCGCTAACAACCTCGGCCTGTTGCTGGAGGCCCGCGGTGACCTCGATGAGGCGGTGGCCTGGTACCGCACCGCTGCCGACGCCGGTAACGCCACTGCGGCCTACAATCTGGGACTGCTGCTCAATCAACGCGGCGACCTCGACGACGCCGCGACCTGGTACCGCACCGCCGCCGAAGCCGGCAATATCAGTGCCGCCAACAACCTCGGCGTGCTGCTCGAACAACGCGGCGACCTCAACGACGCCGCGACCTGGTACCGCACCGCCGCCGAAACGGGCAACAGCAACGCCGCCTACAACCTCGGCTTCTTACTGGAGCAGCGCGGCGAGTTCGACGAGGCCGTTGTCTGGTACCGCACCGCGGCCGCCGCCGGCCACACCACCGCCGCCTACAACCTGGACATCCTGCTCGGCCAGCAACGATCTTAGGGGGCGAGACGCGTTTCCGCTTGTCGTTTGGGATCGCGTTCCCGATGGTGAGGGTGATGCCCCGGATGCTGGCCCAGGGTGAGCGGGTGACGGGAATCGAACCCGCGTCTAGAGCTTGGGAATCTCCCTACCGTGTCAGGTGATACCCGCTGACCTGCCGATGGGCTGCACCTTGAGGTACCGCAGCTGACCGCCATTGACCCCTCCTTACAGCACGCGGACAGCACGACGATGGTTGTTCTGCTCGCGTGACAGGTGGGAGCTGAAGCGGGTATCCCGTCGCGTCGGCGGGCTAGGCCTGGCCCGCTACACTTTCGGCGCCGACGCGACGGGATACCCGCGCCACCCTGGTGCCCACCACTCTCACGGCCGGCGCGGGGGACCATCCCGGAGCGAGGCCCGCCGGAGGCACCGGGCTGTTGATCTTAAAACGGTTGGTGTGAACGCTGATTGGTACTGCGTCCGCGTACCTGGGAATGTCGTTGAGTACCGCTGAACTGCGGCGACGTGCTTGGTGTGTATCGGCCCGTGCGTACTGGTGCGTGGCTGCCGCTGACGGCCCCCTGACGGTGATCATGTTAGGCGCCAGCCTGAAGGTAGTCACTCAGCCACCCGGCACCCCGGCAGTGCCGACGACGGTCAGGATCGCGGCGATCAGGAACGCCACGCACGCCAGCACGACCAGGACGATACGTCCCGTCCGGTGTGTCACCAGGAAACTCCCGGCCAGAAACAGCAGGCCGAGCGCGAGCAGCGGCGGGTAGTAGTTCACATTCATGGATTTGTCCCCTCATGTAGCTGGTGCTCGGCCACCGCAGCCGCGGTCTGAGCCTCCCGCACTGATCGACGAGCGCGATGTCCTTCTTGTGTGAGCTCGGGGGCTGCTGCAGGGCGCTTACGGTCGACTCGTGCCGGTCCGGCGATCCGGAAGGCTGCAGTTCCTGGCCCGAACGTCAAACACGGGCTCGCCTGCTCCCCGTCATAGGTGGGGCGCGGAGAGGTCATTTTCTGGGTGTGGGAGCCGGTACGGTGACGAGGAGTTCGGCAGCAGTGGTGCTGCCGTTGATGACGGCGGCGGCTAGCTCGGTGAGCCGCTGGTTGTGCTTGCGGGCGTAACCGCGCAGCAGGGTGAAGGCTTCGCCGGGGTCGATGCCGCGGCGTTCGGCGATAACACCCTTGGCCTGCTCGATGATCACACGGCTGTCCAGCGCGGTGTGCAGCTGGTCGACGACGATGTCCTGGTGGCGAGCGGCCCGTTCCTGGATCAGGCCGATGCTGGCTATGTCGGCCATGGCTTGGCCGACTTTGGTGACCGCGGAGGCCAGCGCGTTGGGTTCGGTGTGAAACAGGTTCAGCGCCCCGATGACCTGGGAGCGCAGCCGCATCGGCAGGGCGTGCACGGTCCGGAACCCGGACTCGGTGGCTGCGGGAGCGAACAGCGGCCACCGGTCAGCGGCCAGGTTCAGGTCGGGGTGGCTGACTGGCTCGCCGGTGCGGTAGCAGTCCAGGCAGGGGCCCTGGTAATTCTGCAGCTGGAACAGCTCCAGCAGGTGGATGTTCTCAGCGGAAGACGCCATCACCTGCAGTTGGTCGTGGGAGTCGGTCAGCAGCAGCCCGGCCGCGGACACCTCGAGCAGCTCCATGCAGCGATCCACCATCATGTGCAGGAACTCGACCAGATCAAAGCCGACGACCAGGGTGTCGGCGAGCTCGACAAAGGTGCGGGTCACTCGGTCACCGGTCATGATCTTATCTCCGACAGACAGCGGGCGGAGCATAATGATAGACGCCTCCTTATGCGGTGTGTTCGGGATCAAACCGTTGTCGGCGGGCGACGACGTCGGCCGCTAGTTCGGATAGCTGGCGTTGCTGGGTGAACGCCCGGGCGCGCAGCCTGCTGAATGCCTCGGAGATCCCGACACCGAGCTGTACTGAGATCATTCCGGTGGCCTGGTGGATCTCGGGACGGCTATCAGACAGCCAATCAACCGGGTAGCCGGCCGGGGAGTCGATGCCGGCTTGCTCATCGAGCACCAGCCGCCGGGCGAACTCGGCGAAGACCCACGCCTCAACCAACTCCTCGGCCTGCAGTTGGCCCGGGCGATCCGAGGACAGCACGAAGACTCCGACGCGGATAACCCCGATACGCAGCGGCAACGCGAACAGCGCACGGGCCCCAGCCTGGACGGCGACCGGGGCGAACAACGGCCAGCGAGCCTGCTGCTCGGCGCAGTCCAGCTCGCTGACCAGCACCGACGGGCCTCCGGCCAACACCGTCAACGACGGGCCCTCGCCCACGGTGAGCTGTAGTTCCTCCAGCTCCCGGCTCAGCGGTCCGATGGCGCAGAGCACCTCAGAAACCACCCGGCCACTGCGGACCGAGACCGCCACTGCACTGACCGACAACCGGGCCACCGCCGCCTGACACAACGAGCGCAGCGACACCGCCACGCCCGACTCCTCAGCGTGCGCGGTCACGACACCCCACACCCGAGCGGCCCGGGTGGCCTCCCTCACCGGTAACTACCCCTGCCCACCTGACGGCACGACGATGCCCCGGTGAGCCGCAGCGCACGCCACACCGGCCGAGAGCTGACCACCAACCGCAACTCGACACCACACAGCTTGGCCCGATCGGCGACCTTTACGAGCACTCCCAACCCGGCGGCGAGCACCCCATAGGCCCCGCAGCCAAGTAGTCCCATCAGACGGCAACACAGCATCGGGCAGGTGAGCAGATCGAGCTCCCTCGCTGACACGACCACCACCACGCAATCAGCGCCGGGACAAGCGCAGATCATGACGAGTGAGACGCCGCTGAGGTCAGCTCCGCGCTGTAAGGCCTCATAACTAGTCGCCATGTGATCTTCCCGGGCCGACACCGACAGTTGTCAGCCACCGGGGTCCGGGGTGGCATCACACCCAACTCGTGCTCCCCCTGGAGCCCCCTGGAGCCGAGTGGCGTGGGTGAGCGCTGACAGAGAGTCTATGCGCTTCTCGGGGTTTTTCAGCCTTGCATACCTACGCGGGCGGAAACGAACCAGCCCGGATCTACCTCCATCATCAAGCGGGGGCCGAGCTTGCGAAGCTACAAGATCCGGTTTACAGGTCAGCTCGTCCGGCCCCCGTACTTCGCCGCTTGTGCCGATACGCTGACCGTCTCAGAACCCGTGGAGCCTGGTTCTGACAGTAAGTTATCGGATCGGTCGCGGAGTGTGTCCGTTTCGGGACAGCAGTGAAGTAGGTGGGTTTAGATGGTGACGGAGACGCTTGAAGAAAATGCGACAGTCACCGTTGCAATGCTCCAACAGGGGTCTACTGTGTCCGCCAGAAGTCGCAGTCGGACAAGCTGGCTCCGCGACATGATGATCCCTTTTGGTCGGTGGCTTTGATGAGTTTGCCCCAGTTGGCTGACCGGGTGGCCGCAGTCGCCGCCGTGCTGGCTGAGCTGGACGTGCACCGCAACGAGCGAGTGCTGATCATGCTGCCCGACGAACCCGGCTTTGATGAGTCTTTCGCCGGTGCTGTCCACCAAGACGCAGTGCCCCTGCCGGTGAGTCCGCGGCTCCGCGCACACGACCTTGCCGCGGCCGCCGTCGCGGCAGGGGCCCACGTGGTGTTGGTCTCGCCGGATCAGCTCCCTGCGTTGACCGAGTTAGACACCGGGCCAGCGATATTGATCAATGGACCAGACGGGCCGTGGGTAGCTGCGCTTCGACTGCGGTGAGCGCAGTTTCGCGGGACGCGAGATTGTTTGAGGACTTGGCGAGCTAGGAACCGAAGGCAGCGCCAGTGTTGGTGGTGACGAAGCCGCAGTTCTGCGTGAAGCCGTTGCGCTTACGGCAGCGTCTGGGATGCACGCTCACCCAGGCTCGGCCGTGGTTGCCGGTTCGGTACGGATGATGGTCTCGACCAGCTCGGCGGCCACCATTTGATATTGCGGCGTTGGGAGATGGTCCGTAGGTCTGAGGTCGCCGTGGTTACAAGTGACGGCAGATAACCGTTACTGATCCGCTCTTGTGCCACGCGAGTGGCATGGCGCACTGTGCCTGATCCGCCATGCAAAGGTGCACCACTGGTGTGGGTGATCTTATGGCGTTGTCTGGGCGTGTTTGGTGACCGAATAGTGTCCCAGTGATCCTGTGGTCGTGTTGGGGCGGCGCGAAGTGCGGGCTTCGGTGGGTATCCGCCCTGTTGAAAGTGGTGAACACCCGACCCTAACGGCGCGGACCTCCGCGGAAGGCGCCGATAGGGTCGGGTGGCCCCGATCTTCGGCAAGATGATCGAGACGAGCGGAAGGGTACACATCCATACCGGAGGCGGGTGAGACCCCTCGCTGGAATGGCTTCGCGATGCTGTCTCGATGTGGATGCTGTCTTTCCGCAGCCGCCTGTGGGGCAGGGACGGGTCGGTGATCGGTTACCGGGTGAGTGGATCACTGTTGATGTCCTGCGGGGTCGTAGTGGGCTGTACCGCCTGGCTTACCGGAGCGGCGATGGCTCGTTATCAGACCGGCCGTGGTGTGGGTGGCGCTGCGGTCGGGGTCGGGACGTCAGTGGAGATAGTCGTGAGGAGAGACCTGAGGTGATCCGGTGCCGTTGAGTCCTGCTGAGGTTCGTGATGTTGTTTTCAGTCAGCCGCCGGTGGGTGAGCTGGGGTATCACGTGGATGAGGTGGACGAGTTCCTTGATCTTGTTCACGCTGAGTTGACCAGGTTGGGTGAGGAGAACGACGCTCTGCGCCGCCAGGTTGAGCAGCTCGATCAGCAGCTGCGCCCGGCATCCGGTGGTAGCGGGCGCTGTCCTGGACCGTGGCGGTCTGTGGAAAAGGTGATGACGAGGATTCGGTCACTGATCGGCAACCGGAGCCTGCGGGAGGTCGATGACGATCTTCAGGTCAGCGCGGTGGTGGTTGGTGCCCAGGGCATGACCGACCAGAGGGCCACGCAAGCCCACGGCGACGCGGACGGGACACTCGACCAGGCGCGGGCCCACTGCGTGCACTTGATCTCCGAGGCGCAACACAGGGCCGAGGACATGGTCAACGAGGCCAGGAACCGGGTTGAGGCCATGCTCCAGGAAGCCCGCAGCACCGCCGAGGCTGCGCACCGCCAGGCCCGGGAAAAGACCGCGTCGCTGGAGGAGGCGGCACGCACACACGCCGAGACTCTAGCCGTATTCAACCACGACAAGGCTGTCCTGGAGAGCATGATCGATGACCTGCGGGGCTTCGAGCAGGAATACCGCATCCAATTGACACTTTATTTCCAGTCACTGCTTCACGAGCTAGACGGGCCCACTCCTACCGCGCCAGCAGACCCGATACACACTGGGCAGGACCTGGTGAGTTCCGGGCTGGGTGCGCGCGGTAACACCGGCCAGTCCCCACCAGGATGAGAACCACAGACGACAACCACCACGGTTCCGTTGGCTCTCCTGACGTGTCTGTGGGTCGTGATCATGCGGCTGTCCGGCCTGGGAGGGGCGGGCAAAGTCCGCCGCGGGTGAGTTAGGCCGTGGTTTCCGTGAGTCCCCGTGGGAACGGGCACGCGACGGGCACGAGACAAGATCATGGACGCACAAGGTGTGCCGCACTGCCGCACGGACAAGGTTGCCCTGGCAACGGACTGTAAATCCGTCGGCTGATGCCTTCCAAGGTTCGAATCCTTGACCCGCCACCAGGAGGAATAGTCGTCTGACCTGCGATGGCAGGTTGGATTATTCGTTGGGGAGTGACGATCGGTGTCTCCGTAGCTCCCCGCTGTACTCCGTCGGTCGCCGCTGCATCTGGCACGAATTTGGCACGGGCGGCGGGTGTTGTGTGTGGGGGGGCTGGCTGCTCGGAGCTGGACGCTCAGCTCCAGCCTGGGCGTCGTGTCCGTATCTCTCTTGGCCGGTCAAGCGGAAACTGTCGTGTCGCGGGACTCGTCGCATCGACTCGCCTGGGTCCGTGCCGACCTCCTCCGGTGCCTGCGCGCACGTTAATCAGCCACATGGGTTTCCTGAATTGGCGAGCCCGGCTACGATTCGTGCACGCCCCGGACCCCGGCGCCACGAGAGCCCGGCGACTCACGCCGAGCACCAGCCGTCCGGGGGTATTGATGCGCATTCCAGGACCGTCGCGGTCGGCTGAGGTCGCGCGTCACGCGGGTGTCTCCCCCACGTCACCAGGCTGGCCCCGAGCGTTCCGCCCAGCGTGGCGGGCACTGGTGGCCTGGTCTGGGCAAACTCCGGTGGACCAGTGCTCGACCGGTTCCAGCGACCGGCAACCGGAACCCGGAATACGGGTTCGGGGGAGGAGCACAACGGCCGGTTTCGGCGGTGGCGCTACACGTGGGGGGACGTCGGTGGCGCCACTGCCGATCTTCGCGCCTGTTGAGTCGGCGCCCGCCGCGTCCACACCTTCCGCCGCGTCCAGCCGGCGGCGAGTCGAGGCCCGGCATTGCGCCCGGCTCCCGGCGCTGATTGCCACGCTGGCCAGCCCGGATCGCGAGATCGTCTTGTTACGAGTCGTGGCCGGTGTGTCCATCCCGGACATCGTGGCCGCGCTGGATGTCACACCGGCCGCGATACGCCGGGTCCAAGACCAGACATTGAGCGCGTTGCAACCCGCGGCGACTGCCAATGGCCCACCACCAGCGACCCGGGGGCGGGTGGTGCTGCTGCCCCACGCCCAGACCCAACCCCCTAACACCCGAGCCCACGACCGCCGCACCGCAAGGACCAACGGCATGAACCCAGACGGTTCCCCGCGGCACCATCCGGCCCAGGGCGACGGCACCCCCCGCGGGATCGCAGCGAGCACCCAGTGGCACGACGCTGAGCTGGCGATGAAGGTGGCTCGGCACAGCTTGGAGAAATGGTTCGTCGCCGGCCACGAGGACACACCGTCCCCCGCCCTGACGCACGCCAACCACACACACACGGCCCTGCACGAGGCAGCGCGCGCCATCGCCGTGCTCATCGAAACTTTCCGTGCCGAGGCAGCCGCGCTGATCACCACACCAACGGTGGGCACCGGTATCCCCACCCCGCGCCGGTGATCAACCGGCAGCACGCCGCGGGTCCGGTCGAGGCTGTGGAATTCGAGCGCAGCAGGCCTGGTCCGGTGTCTTTGGTCCTGTCGAGGGACAACGTTTCGGTAGCCATTGGGGGTGCTGCGGATGGTGCGGAGCCGTTGGACCACGCCGAGGCGTCCAGGGATGGCGTGTGGGACGAGGAACAGTCTCAGGCGCTGCGCCAAGCCCGCAAGGACGCCGAGTTCAGCGTCTCGGTCGACTCGGTGCGGGTCTATCTCAAGCAGATCGGCAAGGTCGCGCTACTCAACGCCGCCGATGAGGTGCGGCTCGCCACGCAGATCGAGGCCGGTCTCTACGCCGCTGAGCGGGTGCGCACGGCCGACACCGATAGGCTTTCCCCGCAGCTGCGCCGGGACCTGCGCCGGATTGTGCGCGATGGGCAGCGCGCGAAGAACCATCTGCTGGAGGCCAACCTTCGCCTGGTCGTGTCGGTCGCCAAGCGCTACACCGGCCGCGGCATGCCCTTCCTGGACATGATTCAGGAGGGAAACCTGGGCCTGATCCGCGCGGTGGAGAAGTTCGATCACACCAGGGGTTACAAGTTCTCCACCTATGCCACCTGGTGGATCCGCCAAGCGATCACCCGATCGATGGCCGATCAGGCTCACACCATCCGGATCCCGGTACACATGGCCGAGGTGATCAACAAGCTGGGCGGTATCCAGCGCAGGCTACTTGCGGAGCTGGGTCGCGAGCCCACCCCGCAGGAGGTGGCCAAGGAGATGGACATCACCCCGGAGAAAGTGCTGGAACTCCAGCGCTACGCCCGGGAACCCATCTCGCTGGACCAGACCGCCGGAGAGAACGGTGACTCCACGTTCGGTGACTTCATGGAGGACTCCCAGGCCGTGGTCGCGGTCGACGCGGTGTCATCCACCCTGCTCCGGGACGACCTGCGATCGGTGCTGGCCACGCTGCCCGAGCGGCAGGCCGACGTTATTCGACGGCGCTTTGGCCTCACCGATGGCCAGCCGCGCACCCTGGACCAGATCGCCCAGGTCTACGGAGTCACCCGGGAGCGGGTCCGGCAAATCGAGGCGAAGACGATGGCCAAGCTGCGTCAACCCTCCTGCTCCCAGGCGCTCCGCGGCTACCTCGACTAACACAGCGACCACGGGCCGAGGACCAGCGCCCGAGGGTGGCGAGGAAGAGCCTCGGCAACGCGTTGATCGTGAGCTTGGGAACAACATGACTCGGGCAGGACAGGGCTCTTGGCAGCGGTTCCGGTCAGCAGTGACTGGCCGTGAGAGACCATAGGTACCCCTCATGCGGGGCACGTGGAGGGCACGGATTCGGCGAGCTTCCTGTCTTCTCGGTACTCGCGTCGACGAGGCAGTAACCCTTGCCGTCGCTGCGCACGATGTGCCGTCAAGGGGTCTCGATGTGTGATCAGGCCGGGTTGCTCGATCCGTCACCCAAGCCGGTCAAGCGCTCCACCCGGCGCCGCCAAGACACTCCGGATCTGCCTCGCCGACCGGTCGACAAACGGACGGTGGGACGGGTGTTCGCCGGGTGCTACCGGCCCTCCACTTTCCTCACGCTCACCCTCGATTCCTACGGGCGGGTGGACAACGAGGGCGCGGCGGTAGATCCGGACCGGTATGACTACCGGCGGGCGGCGCGGGATGCGATTCATTTCCCGGCGTTGGTATCGGTTTTGGCAGAACACCCGGCGCTGCGTCGGGTGGGAGGTGCAGTACTTCGGCACTGTCGAGCCCCAAAAGCGCGGCGCTCCGCATTTCCATGCCGCCATCCGGGGGGCTATCCCGCGTGCCGAGCTGCGGGCCATCACTGCGGCGACCTATCACCAAGTGTGGTGGCCGGCCCATGACCAGATCCTCTACGGCGGACAGCGACTACCGGTGTGGGATACCCGCGCGAAAGCCTTCACTGATCCCGACACCGAGGCGCCGCTGCCGACCTGGGACCAAGCGTGTGAGGAGCTGACCGAACCCGCCCACGTGGTCCGGTTCGGGGCGCAGGTGCACGTCAAGGGCATCCTAGGGGCACCGAGGAAGCTGGTCGGCACGTCGGATACCTCACGAAATATTTGGCCAAAAGCGTCGGGCAGGCCGCTGGACTCGGTGAACACGCCACCGACGCCCAACGCGACCACGCCCGGCGCCTGCACACCGAACTACAACTCACCCCGTGCTCGCCGCGGTGTCCAGTGTGGCTGTACTACCGGGTGCGCCACGAGGCGCTGTTGTTTCGGATGGAGGTGAGAGGCCGTCCATTTCTTTGTCGTCGTAGCGGCGAAGTGAAGCTGGA
>JALYTS010000134.1 GCA_030854185.1 Actinomycetota bacterium
CACCCGCACCGCAACGTCGCCCTCGGCGGGCGGGCCGCCGACCGGCAGGTCGCTGCGCGCCCGCCCGGACCCGGAGCTGACGTCCAGCTCGGCCAGCACTCCGGGGTGGATCCCGACTCGCAGCTGCCCCGAACCGGTGGTGAGCTCGAGTCCACCGGCGCTGGCATCGACCACCGTGAGGTCACCGCTGCCGGTGCGCGCGCTGACGTCGTGCGTGACGGCGCCAAGC
The DNA here is from genome assembly GCA_030854185.1 of Actinomycetota bacterium. Lineage (GTDB taxonomy): Bacteria > Actinomycetota > Actinomycetes > Mycobacteriales > Pseudonocardiaceae. Next base: position 230 of record JALYTS010000134.1, read on the forward strand.
CGGACGTCGCCGGAACCGGTGTGCACGGTGCCGCTGCCTCCCGCGCCTTCGACACTGATCACGTCGACCTCTCCGGACCCGGTCCGCACCCGCAGCTGGCCCCCGACGGTGCCCAACCGGACGTCCCCCGAGCCGGTGCGGATCTCGGCCGCTCCGATGCAGCGCTGCGCCCGGACCTGCCCCGCTCCGGTCACGACGTCAAGGGCGGCGGCAGCTCCAGTAACGGCGACGTCCGCGGAGCCGCTTCGAGCGTTGATCGACGAGCCCGCCGGTGCGCTCACCTGGACTATCAGCGCAACGGTGCGCAGCGGGCCTTCCCGCGGAGTGCGTACCGTCAGCCGCCGCCCGGTGAAGTCGATCACAGTGCGCCGCACCGCCTCGGCTGCCACCGCGTTCAGTGGGCTGGCCCCGGTCTGCTCGCCCAGCCAGTTCCGCAGGCCACCGATCGCTACATTCCACGGCGGCTGGCTGGTCGGGTCGGGGCGGATCTGTACGGCTATCCCACGGTCCGCGGCGTCGTCGGCCAGGGTGATGTCCAGCCGTCCGGCATCGAGCTCGACAGAGATGTCGATCGGTCCTTGGCACTCGAAGTCCTGCTGCCGAACCACCGATGCGTCGGTGTCGTCGTGTTCCACGAATTCTCCTCAACGAGATTGGTCAACCTGGGACGTAGCTCAGCCTCGGACCCATCCCTGGACCCGGTTGTGGCCCCGGCGATCGCCAGGGCCCCGGCGCGACTCGTTCCACGGCTCACCGCGCAATGCGCCCGCAACGGCTTGCGAGACCCAGGTGTTCAGGGACACGCCCTGTTCGGCGGCGGCCCGCTCAGCCTGCCCCTTGAGCTGGTCGAACAGCCGCAGGGTCATCCGCCGGATGTCGCCGCTGGCGTCGCCGAAGGAGGTTGTGCCGGGCTCGAAGGGTGGCGGCGGACCATCTGCCCGGGGGTCGGTGCCATGCATCCCGTTATCGCCCGAGCCGGTGTCGGACGGAGCGGTCACCGCGATCCGCACGTCCCGGCCGTCCAGCCGCACTTCCACCACCCGGTCGTCCAGCGCCGCGGTGACTTCCGCGGCGAGGTCGGACAGCGCAGTCATGATGGCCAAGCGGGCAGCGGGGCCTAGGGCAGCGCTCAGCACGGCCGCGGTGTGGCGGGTCTGCTCGTCGCCCGCAGACGCTGCGGCGGTGAGATCTTCGCGCAGCTGTGAGATGTACGGAGTGAGATCCATGACGTCAAGCATGGCGTCACAGGTGACGTCAGTCAAGACGTCACTGGTGTCCCAGTACGCTGCGGAGCGCTCGGAACCGGGGCCGGCTGAGAGGAGTGCACAGTGAGCGCGGATGACGCCGAAGTGAATGACACCGAAGTGAATGACACCGTGGTGAGAACGGTGGCGTTACGGGTCCAGCTTGTCGGCAAGACCGAATTCTTCCCGCCGGCTGAAGTGCCGTGGTCCACCGATGCCGACGGCGGGCAGGCACTCGCCGAGTTCGCCGGTCGAGCCTGCTACCAGTCGTGGCGCAAGCCCAACCCGGTGACCGCCACGAACGCCGGGTACCTCAGACATATCCTCGAGGTCGGCCACCTGTCAGTGCTCGAACATGGCACGGTCAGCTTCTACCTCACGGGCGTGTCCCGGTCGTTGACCCACGAGCTGATCCGGCACCGGCACTTCTCCTACTCGCAGCTGTCCCAGCGCTACGTTCCCGAGCGGACCGCCGCGATGGTCGAGCCGGACGTCATCGCCGATGATCCCGAGCTGCACCAGCGGTTCCACGCCGCGGCCCAGGCCAGCCGGCAGGCCTACAACCACCTCCTCGCCGGTTTGGAGGAACGCTTCGCCGACGAGCCGAACGCCACACAGCGTCGCAAGCAGGCTCGCCAGGCGGCTCGTTCGGTTCTTCCCAACGCCACTGAGACCCGAATCGTGGTCACCGGCAACTACCGGGCCTGGCGGCACTTCATCGCGATGCGGGCCACCGAGCACGCCGACGTCGAGATCCGTGCGCTGGCCGTGGAGTGCCTGCGCCAGCTGCACAAGGCCGCACCCAACGCGTTCGGCGACTTCGAGATCAGCGCCCTGCCAGACGGTACCGAAATCGCCTCGAGCCCCTTTGTGTCAGAGGGCTGAAGTAGCGTGCAGTCATGGATCTCGACGAGGCGCGGGCGGTGGTCGCCGAGCAGCACCACGCGGTGCTCACTACGCTGCGTAGCGATGGCACGCCGCAGATGTCCCCGGTGGCGGCAGCGGTCGACGGAACGGGTCGGGTGGTGGTGAGCACCCGCAAGACCGCGTTCAAGGTGCGTAACCTACGCCGGGACCCCCGAGCGTGGCTGTGCGTGCTGCCTGACGGGTTCTACGGCGGCCGCTGGGTCCAGGTCGGTGGCTCGGTGCGGATAGTCGAGCTGCCGGAGGCGATGGAAGGACTGGTGGACTACTACCGGAGGGTGTCCGGTGAACACCCGGACTGGGACGACTACCGGGCGGCGATGGAGCGTGACCAGCGAGTGCTCTTGCAGGTCGAGCTCACCTCGGCCGGGCCTGACCGAGAAGGGTGATGTGAGGCGTGGGGGACAAGACGCTTGCCGCCGGCGAGCGGCATGAGCTGTGCGATCTGATGGATCAGCTGGGCCCAGACGCCCCGACGCTCTGCGAGGGGTGGACGACTCGCGACCTGGCGGCACATCTGGTGGTCAGGGAGGGTCGAGCGGCGGCCGCGGTGGGCATTCTGCTACCACCACTGGCTCCGCTGACGGCTCGGGTGCAGCGCAGCACCGCCGAACGGCCCTGGCCAGAGCTCGTCGCACTGGTCCGCAATGGTCCGCCCTGGTGGTCGTTGATGCGGCTGGGGCCGCTGGGGGAGAAGATCAACGGAGTTGAGTTCTTCGTCCACCATGAGGATGTGCGGCGAGTCGGTCGGGGGTGGGAACGGCGGCCGGCAGACCCGCACCGTGCCGAAGCGCTGTGGGCGGTACTGTCCCGGCTTGCCCGGCTGTGCTACCGGCGCTCGCCGGTCGGTGTCGTGCTGCGCCGCCCGGACGGCACGGAGCGCGTCGCACGCCGCGGTCGCCGAAGCGTTACCGTCGTCGGTCCGCCCGAGGAGCTGACGTTGCACGCCTACGGCCGTGCTGAGGCGCTGGTCGACGTTGAAGGTGACCCGATGGACGTCCAGCAGCTCCAGGACAGCCAGCGGGGGTTCTAGTCGGCACCGGCGAGGAGTCGCCATCGGTGTGTGCTGGCGGGCAACGGTAGCGTCCAGGTATGAGTACTGCGCCGACCTCTGCGTCCGGCCGACCCTTCGGTCGGGTGCTCACCGCCATGGTCACCCCGTTCGCCGCTGATGGTGAGCTTGATCTGGACACCGCGGGCAAGCTCGCCCACCAACTGGTGGAGCGGGGGTGCGACGGGCTGGTGGTCAACGGCACCACCGGTGAGTCGCCAACCACCACCGACGCCGAGAAGGCGGATCTGGTGCGGGCGGTGGTGCAGGCAGTCGGGGACATTGCGGCCGTGGTGGCCGGTGCCGGAACCTACGACACAGCGCACAGCGTCGAGCTGGCCAGGCGGTCGGCGCAGGCCGGCGCGCACGGCCTGCTGGTGGTGACCCCGTACTACTCCCGCCCACCGCAGGCGGGGCTTCTCGCGCACTTCACCGCGGTCGCCGACGCCACCGATCTGCCGATGATGCTTTATGACATCCCGCCGCGCTCGGTGGTGCCGATCGCGAGGGATAGCCTTTACCGGTTAGCGCAACACCCACGGATCGTCGCGGTCAAGGACGCCAGGGGAGACCTCGCCCTGGGCGCGGAGATCATCGCCGGCACCGACCTGGCTTACTACTGTGGGGATGACGCACTCAACCTGCCGTGGCTGTCGGTGGGTGCGGTGGGGTTCGCCAGCGTCATCGGCAATGTCGTACCCGATCGGCTGCGGACCATGATCACGGCATTCGATGCCGGCGAGCTACGTACGGCACTGGAGGTGCACGTCTCCACCCTGGGCTTGATTCGGACCTTCTCCATGGCGGGCGGGGTGGCCTTCGGCAAGGCCGCCCTGCGCCTGACCGGGCTTGACGTCGGTGACCCTCGGTTGCCGCAGGTCGCCGCCGACCATGACCAAGTCACCGCGATCGCCTCGGCGCTGGCCGAGGCCGGAGTTCTCACATGAGCGCTGTCCCTACCGGCACCCCGCTGCCCGTGCCGGGTGTACCCACCACGGCACCACCGCCATTGCCCGACGGCGGTCTGCGGGTGGTCGCACTCGGCGGCATCGGCGAAATCGGCCGCAACATGACTGTCTTCGAGCACGCCGAGCGGCTGCTCGTGGTGGACTGCGGGGTGTTGTTCCCCGAGGACGACGCGCCCGGGGTCGATCTGATCCTGCCTGACTTCCGGGCGATCGAGCACCGGCTCGACGACGTCGAGGCGTTGGTCCTCACCCACGGGCACGAGGACCACATCGGTGCCGTGCCGTTCCTGCTGAAGTTGCGGCCCGACCTCCCAGTGGTGGGTTCTGAGTTCACCCTCGCACTGGTGCGAGAGAAGTGCCGCGAGCACCGCCAGAAACCGCAACTGGTGCAGGTCGCGGAGGGTGGTCGGCATCGCTGCGGGCCATTCGACTGCGAATTCTTCGCGGTGAATCACTCCATTCCCGACGCGCTGGCGGTGGCCATCCGCACCCCGGCCGGACTGGTGCTGCACACCGGCGACGTCAAGCTCGACCAGCTACCGCTGGATGGGCGGCTGACCGACCTCGCCGGGTTCTCCAGGCTGGGCGACGAGGGAGTGGACCTGCTCCTGATCGACTCCACCAACGCCGAGGTGCCCGGTTTCGTCACTCCGGAGCGCGACATCGGCCCGGTGCTCGACTCGGTGATCGGCAAGGCCACCCAGCGGGTCATCGTGGCCTGCTTCGCCAGCCACGTGCACCGGGTCCAGCAGGTGCTGGACGTCGCCGCGACGCACGGACGCAAAGTGGCGTTGGTCGGCAGGTCGATGGTGCGCAACATGGGCGTGGCCGCCGATCTCGGGCTGCTGCGGGTGCCGCCGGGTCTGCTGGTGGACCTTGAGGAGGCGATGGAGATGCCCGAACGGCGGGTGCTGTTCGTCTCCACCGGCTCACAGGGCGAACCACTGTCAGCGCTGTCCCGGATGGCTCGCGGCGAGCACCGGCAGATCCGGATCCACCCCGGGGACACCGTCGTGCTGGCCAGCTCGCTGATCCCGGGCAACGAGACGTCGGTGTTCCGGGTGGTCAACGGGCTGACCCGGCTGGGCGCCGTGGTGGTGCACCAGGGCACCGCAAAAGTCCACGTGTCGGGGCACGCGCCGGCCGGCGAGCTGCTGTTCCTCTACAACGCGATCCGACCGTCCAATGTCATGCCGGTGCACGGTGAATGGCGGCACCTGCGCGCCAATGCCGCTCTCGCGGTCCGCACCGGAGTACCCGAGGAGCGGGTGGTGATCGCCGAGGACGGCGTCGTCGTGGACCTGGTGGACGGCCGGGCGGAGATCACCGGCCGGGTCGAGGTGGGGCAGGTCTATGTGGACGGGCTGTCGGTCGGTGACGTGGGCGACTCCACGCTGTCCGACCGGCTCATCCTCGGTGAGGGTGGGTTCATCGCGATCACCGTGGTGATCGTGACCGCGACCGGCCGGGCGGTGGCGCCGCCAACGATCTCGGGCCGCGGGTTCTCCGACGATCCCAAGGCGCTCGACGGCGTTGTGCCGCTGGTCGAGATGGAATTGGCCCGCACCGAAGCGGAGGGGATCACCGACCCGCACCGGATCGCCCAGGCGGTGCGGCGCGTAGTGGGCAAGTGGGTCGCCGATACCTACCGTCGCCGACCGATGATCGTCCCCACGGTGCTGCCCGTCGGCTGACCAGTCGGTCGCCCTTCAAGTACCGCCAACCCCCGCCCTAGCTGCACTTTCCGGCTACCAACCCGCCGCGGGCTAGCGGCTGCGAGCGGCTCAGTGGTAGGCCGCAGTCATCGTGGCGGCCGTGCTTGTTGAGGCTGCTGTGGCGTGGCGTGCTGATGTGGACAGGGGCGAACGGGCTAGCGTGTCCTACATGAGGGGGCGGAGCTCTACGAAGACCACGGCCGCGCGGTCCCGGGACGCGGGGGCCAGGCCGAGGCAGCGGTCGAGCCCTCAACGACCAGCCGGCCGAGCAACGCCGCGGTCTGGGCGGGGCCGCCGAGGTCTAGGCAGTGCGTGGTCTCCGCTGGCCCGCGGCGTCGGCGGGCTTGTCAGGGCGCTGGGGCGGACCCGCGAGCTTGAACCTGAGCACCGCCGCGACGGCCTCGCGCTCGGCCTGGTGGGGTTCGCCGTGGTCGTCGCCGCTGCAGTGTGGTGGACCGCCGGGGGGCCGGTCGGTGCCGGTCTTCAGCGTGCACTGGGTGCTCTGTTCGGTGCCGCGTCGGTGGGGCTGCCGGTGGTGCTCGCCGCGGTCGGAGTGACCCTGATGCGCACCGAACCCGACCCGACGGCCCGGCCCCGCCGCACCGTCGGCACCCTGCTGCTGACATTGGGGACGCTAGGGCTGTGGCATCTCGCGGCAGGCTCCCCCGCGGACAGCGCGGGTAGGTCCCAGGCTGCCGGCACAGTGGGTTCCCTGGTGGCAGATCCGTTGGTCGGCGGGTTCACCATCTGGGTGGCGGCGCCGCTGCTGGCGCTGCTCGCTGGTTACGGGTTGCTGGTGTTGACCGGAACCCCGGTTCGAGCGGTACCCGAACGCATCCGGAGGCTGTGCGGAGCGCGGCCGGATCAGGACACCGAGGCAGATAAGGCGGACGGCGATACCGGCGTGACGAGCGCCGATCCGGCCACCGCGCGGTTGCGCCGGCCGGCACGGCGTCGGCAGGGTACCCAGACCGAGCAGGATCCACTGGACGCTACCGCCGCGCCAGCCGCGCAACTCCCGGCGGAGCCAAAACCTGCCGCGCTGGTTGAAGGGCCGGTCCAGGAGCGAGCCGGCGATAAGCCCGGCCCGGCGACATCCACGCACCGGATGGTCGAAGGTGACTACCGGCTTCCGCCGCCCGATCTGCTACTCAAGGGCGACCCGCCGAAAGCGCGCAGCAAGGCCAACGACGCGATGATCGAGGCGATCAACGGGGTGCTCGACCAGTTCTCGGTGGACGCCCAGGTGACGGGTTTCGCCCGCGGTCCGACCGTCACCCGGTACGAGGTGGAGGTGGGGCCCGGGGTCAAGGTGGAAAAGATCACCCAGCTGACCCGCAATATCGCCTACGCGGTGGCCACCGACAACGTGCGGCTGCTGGCCCCGATCCCGGGCAAGTCCGCGGTGGGCATCGAGGTGCCCAACAGTGACCGCGAGATGGTCCGGCTGGGTGACGTGCTGCGCGCGCCGACGTCCACCCGCGACCAGCACCCCATGGTGGTCGGACTCGGCAAGGACATCGAGGGTCACTTCGTCACCGCGAATCTGACCAAGATGCCGCACCTGCTGGTGGCCGGTTCCACCGGTTCAGGCAAGTCGAGCTTCGTGAACTCGCTGCTCGTTTCGCTGCTGACCCGGGCCACCCCGGACGAGGTCAGGATGATCCTGATCGACCCGAAGATGGTGGAGCTGACCCCCTATGAGGGCATCCCGCACCTGATCACGCCCATCATCACCCAGCCGAAGAAGGCGGCGGCAGCGCTGGCCTGGCTGGTGGAGGAGATGGAGCAGCGCTACCAGGACATGCAGGCCGCCAAGGTGCGCCATATCGACGACTTCAATGCCAAGGTGCGCAGCGGCGAGGTCGCGGCGCCACCCGGTTCGCAGCGCGAGTACCGCCCCTATCCCTACATCATGGCGATCGTCGACGAGCTGGCTGACCTGATGATGACCGCTCCGCGCGACGTCGAGGACGCCATCGTCCGCATCACGCAGAAGGCTCGGGCCGCCGGGATACACCTCGTGCTGGCCACTCAGCGGCCCAGCGTCGACGTCGTCACCGGACTGATCAAGACCAACGTCCCGTCCCGGCTGGCGTTCGCCACCTCCTCGCTCACCGACAGCCGGGTGATCCTGGATCAACCCGGCGCGGAGAAGCTGATCGGCATGGGCGACGGGCTCTACCTGCCGATGGGCGCGTCCAAGCCGGTCCGCATCCAGGGCGCCTACATCGGTGACGCCGAGATCGCCAAGGTCGTCGCCTACGCCAAGGATCAAGCCACCCCGGAGTACACCGACGGGGTCACCGCGTCCAAGCCGGGGGAGCGCAAGGAGGTCGATCCGGATATCGGTGGCGACCTCGACGTGTTGCTGCAGGCCACCGAGCTCGTGGTGACGTCGCAGTTCGGCTCGACGTCGATGCTGCAACGCAAGTTGCGAGTCGGCTTCGCCAAGGCGGGCCGGCTGATGGACCTGTTGGAGAGTCGGGGAGTGGTGGGTCCCTCGGAGGGGTCCAAGGCTCGCGAGGTCCTCGCCAAGCCTGATGAGCTCGACGGGCTGCTGTACCTGCTTCGCGGCGGCGCCCCCGGTGGCGCCGGCAGCGGCGACGAGGCGGACTGAGCCTGGGAGTCACAGTTCGAGGAGCATCCGGGTGTTGCCCAGGGTGTTGGGTTTGGCGTAGGGAAGGTCGAGGAACTCAGCGACGCCTTCGTCGTGCGAGCGGCGCATCTCCTCGTAGACCTCCGCGGTCACCGGCGCCCCCTCGATGGTCCGGAACCCGTGCCGGGAGAAGAAGCGCTCCTCGAAGGTCAACACGAACAGCCGGCGCAACCCCAGCACCCGTCCCTGCTCCACGAGCTGCGCGACGAGCGCGTGTCCTGCCCCCTGGCCTACGGCGTCCGGGTGTACAGCCAAGGTGCGGATCTCAGCCAAGTCCTCCCAGAGGACGTGCAACGCACTGCAGCCCAGCACCGTCCCGTCCCGTTCTGCCACCCAGAATTCCTGGACGTCCTCATAGAGCGTGACGAGCTGTTTGCTCAGCAGCACCGCGCCGGCGTAGCAGTCCACCAGATCCTTGATCCGGCGGACGTCCCCGACCCTCGCCCGACGCACGATTGGAGGAGGCACGGACAGAGCCTACGGGTGGTGAACCTCGGGTGCCCTCGGCCCTTGAAGTGGTGTCAAACGGCATTATCAGGGTCAGGTAGCGATCCCAGTCAAATCGAAGGGCAAGGTGAGTGGGCCGGCGCGCTGGGATGTGCAACAAACACTTACTGAGCGGAATCCTGGTCACACGTCCAATCGCTAAGTCTTGCGCACGATGCCGGTGAAGCCGGCGATAAACAGGGCGGCAAATGCCGCAGTGAGGAGCTGCAAGCTCCAAATGCTGTAAGCGAGCCAGCGGCCCATGGCGGTGTTCGTTGTGATGCAGCGGTCCCGGGCGTGTGTGTCCAATATTTGGACGCCGACCTCAAGGCCTACGTCAATTCGTTCGGTGGCTGCACAGGGTACAGTTGGTGCTGCCGGGTTTGTGGGGTCCGGAGGGTGGACAAGCGCTCCGTGCGCGCCAAGGCTGACAGCAAGCACTACTGAGGTGGCTACGGCGCATACCATAAACAGAAGCGCGCGCCAGGGCTGATAGCCATAGCCGAGTGTGATGCCAGTAGTCCTAACCCACAGTCGATCGCCGCGGCCGGTAAGCGCCGTTGGCGGTGAAATCCCCGCACAGAAAGACGTTGCCCTCGACCTGGAGGCCCGGAGCGTCCAGGGCCGAGCCAGAGGGATTACGAATGGTAACGCCGGAACAGTCCAACGAGCCGCCGATGCGCGCCCCGACCATCCGCATCGCGCCGTCAGCAGTGGCAGAGAGGATCGTCGATCCCTTCAATGACACCCCGGCATCGGTGCGCAATGCGTCGGCGGACAGCGCCGTCTTCGACGTGTGAGTCACGAGACACCGCCATAGCGACAGGCCCGGCAGATGAGCGGCCTCGGCGGTAATTCCCTCATCCAATAGACAGTCCAGCAGAGTCAGCTTGACGGTGGTGGCGAGGTTGTCAAGGTCGAGTCGACCGCGGATGCGGGCAGCGCGCAGGCGCAATCCCCGTGGGTCCGGGTCGGTGACTACCCGACCGCGGAGCAGATCGCGAAGGTCGTCGGCGGCGATGGAGTGGGTTGCATCCCACGTTGTCATCACCACCTCGTCGATCAGTGGCCCGAGGGCCAGATCTGGGGCGAGGTCAACATCTCACCCCGCCGAAGGTACTGAGCGATCACGCTGGTGTTAGACGTGTCTTAAAGATCGCACACTCGGCCCAGGCTAGGTGGTCCGCCTGCCCTCCACCAGCTAAGCAGCCGGTCTCTCGTCGCGGGCTGCCGCTGGCTCCTCCGCGATATTCTCAATCGCGTCGATGAGCCGCTGGGTGCGGGTCTGCGATCGCATCCACGCCGGCAGGTCCAGCAGCGCCATGATCTCGTCCGCGAGCACCTCGCCGATTGCTCCAGGCCACAACCGCTTGGCCTTCGCGGCGGCGGCCGCGGCCATCCGCTGCGGGGTGTCAACGCTCAGCCTATGGCCGGTTCGACGATTCCCCCAGTTCATCACTCCTAAGTTTCGATCCTGTGACGGATCGTGCGACTGGCTGGGCAGATCCCCGACCCGCGGTCGGGTGGCTTTCCTCACCGGCGGCGTCCTACATGACCGGCACGGTGCTCACCGTCGACGGCGGTTACCTGGCGCGCTGACACCGCACCGCGTACCGGCACCGCCGACTAGGCCGAACTTACTTGATCTTCGTGGGCGTGTGTGGCTGTGAGCTGGGGGTTCGGCGTCGGTCAGGCTGATTTTGGTGGCTACGTGTTGGCGAGGGTGAGGGGGATGGGAACGCCGATCAACTCGAAGA
>JALYTS010000052.1 GCA_030854185.1 Actinomycetota bacterium
CCCACTGCGGTCCCCTCCCTCAACCCTTCAGCGGCGGCAGATTGGCCACGACATCCTCCGCCAGCGCCCGAGCCGGCCCACACGGCTCCTCCAACCCCTGCCGCAACGACGTGAAAACGACGACGAAGGTCTGCCTTTTGGCGGCGGCGACTCGAAGAGTGCAGCTGGTGTCAGCAGCGTTGTTCTTAGTCTGGATTGCTGGATGCCCGGCGACCTGAGTGACCTCGAAGACCGGGAAGGTCGCGCGCTGGGCATAGACGTTGTGCAGGACGTCATTGGTGGTGTCCACATAGACTCTGATCTCGCGGGTGTGGGCCCGGTTGTCCCACTCACAGCCGGGGGCATCCAGCACATTCTTGGGCTGAGCGGGCAGGTCCATCTGGTTGGCCGCGAGCTGCGCTGGGGTCAGCAGCTGGCACGGCGGCGTGCCCGCCAGGTTCTTGGGATCGCGTACCGGCGGGATCGGATCAGCCGGTGCGCTGGCCGCCGTGCTGAGCGCCGCCTGGCCAGTGGGCGGGGGGGCACCCGTCGAGCAGCCGGCCAGCACCCCGGCCAGCACCAGCACCACCGAGACGCGGAGCATCACAGCTCGGTCCGCCTCAGGTGGGCAGCATTGACCTCATCGGTGTGCCGATGAGTGGCCAACGACTGCTCCAGGGCGTCGGCTGCCTTGTCCAGCTGGATCGCGCCGGACGACAGCGACCACCTCAGTGAACCCGGATCCTCGCTGGCCGCCCACTGGCCGATCTCCTTCGCCGCGTTGATGCTGACCGCGTCCAGGCCTGGCGCCGGGACCTCGGCCAACCGACCGGCCTCGACCATCAGGTCGCGCATTCCCTGGGCAACCTGCCGGAAGGTGGCGATTGTCTGGGGGGCCTGGTCCATGTCGAGCCGGAAGTGTTGCGTGGGATCGCCCAGGATCGAGGCCAGGTCCTGCGTCGGCGGCGGCCCACCGGTCGGCGGATGCAGCAGCCCGTCGAGGTTCTCGGTCATCCCGCCGGAGGGCGTGGGCGCACCGAACCCACCTTGCTCACTCATCGTGACGTTCCTCCTCACCCACCGGCAGCACCGCCGCGCAGAGTCTGCCACAACGCTCACCTGCGGCAGCGCCCCACGGCCCATGATCACGATTTATGTGCCGTGCGCGACATCGCAGGTCGTCTACGGCACACGGACGGTGATCACCGCAGCATCCCCTTGATTCCGGCACCACCGAGGGGGTGAGTCGCGCGTCAGCCCGTCAGCGGGGGCAGGTTGCCGATGATGGTCTCGGCGAACGCCTTCGCGGGGACACAGGGATCCTCGCGGCGCTGCCCGAGCGAGGTGTACCGGATGATCAGCGTCTGGGTCTCGGCCGCTGCGACCCGGAAGTAACAACTGGTGCTGTTCGCGTCGTCCTTGGTGCGGATCGCGGGCTGCCCGGCCACCTGGGTGACTTCGAGAACCGGGATCGAGTCGCGCTGGCTGTACACATTGCGCAGCACGTCGTTGCCGATGTCGACGAACACCGCGAATTCGCGGGTGTGCGCTTTGTCGGTCCACTCGCAACCGGCGCTGCCGAGGGCGTCCTTGGGGTCGCCGGGCTGGTCGATCCGGTTGGCGTCGAGTTGCGCCGGGGTGACCAACAGGCACGGTGGGATGGCGGTCAGGTTCTTGGGATTGCGCACCGGCGGGATGGGGTCGTCCGCCGCCCTGGTTCCCGATGCCGCGGAAAGCCCTGAGTCAGGGTCTGCCCCAGCGCCAGCATCGGACTGGCCGCCGCCCGTCGAGCAACTGGCCAGCACAGCGGCTAACGGCAGCACAACCAAGACGGCACGCATAACATCACTGCTTCCCCGAGCGCCGGTGGGTACCGCGCGGAGTCTGCCATGCGCCCTGCGCAAGCCCACCGGCGACGGTCAGGGCAGCAGCCTGACTATCGCATCCATGATTCCGGTGACGACGAGGTAAGCCAGCAGAACGAAGAGAACTGACGAGATGGCGAAGAAGGCACCCGCGCCGCCGTTGGAATGGCTCTGTAGCTGCAAGGGCAAGCCCGGGCGTTGGAGGCTGACTCGACGGCGGAGGTCACCGAGCTGCACGGGTGTGCGGGACCCGGCTGCCAGCGGCGGACGGTAACGCGCACGCAGCCCGCCGAGTGTGCGCGGCGGTGGCGCATCGGACGGGACCGGCGCGGGGACGATCGGTCGCACATTGCGGCCCGGCGCGCGTGAAGGTCCTCCCACCTGCGGAGCCGGCCGAGGCAGCGGTGTCGTGAGATTCGTCGGCGCAACGTTGGGCGCGACGACAGTCGGCTTGGCAACGGCGGGTGGGGCGACCTTGAACGGGACGGCAGGACGCGGTTCCGCACCAGGATCCTGATCTACCAGGCCGGTGGGGTCTTCGCCGAGTGCAGCGGCGATCGCTTCCCGCATCAGGCGGGTATTCGGCAGCGGGGGCAGGGCGAACGGCGGTAGTTCAGGCGCGTCGCGCCAGCCATCGCGGCCCGCGGGATCCGGCAGCGGCCCGGGCGGCCCGGTGCCGTCGGGCCCCCCGAACAAGCCGTCGCCCGAGTACTCGCTCACCCCGCCATCGTGCCACGCACCGGAGCACTTCGTGAGAGGGGAAACAGTGTAATATTACTGTTTCCCGTCAGGCGCGGACCCGTCGAGCGCCACTGCGCGGGGTAGCGGGACCCTTGGCCCGCTTCTCGGCCAGCAGTTCAGCGGCTCGCTCGTCGGTGAGCGTCTCCACGCTGTCGCCCTTGCGCAGTGATGCGTTCACCCCCTCGCCGTCGGTGACATACGGTCCGAAGCGGCCCTCCTTGACGACCATGGGTTTTGCCGTGACCGGATCCGCACCCAACTCGCGCAGCGGCGGCTTGGCGTCGGCTTGGCGGCCCCTACGCTTGGGCTCGGCGTAGATCTTCAACGCATCGTCGAGGGTGATCGTGAACAGTTGTTCCTCGTCAGCCAGGGACCGTGAGTCCGTTCCCCGTTTGAGGTAGGGACCGTAGCGCCCGTTCTGCGCGGTGATCTCCTGGTCGGTCCCCGGGTCGGTGCCGACCACCCGCGGTAGCGACAGCAGCCGCAGCGCATCGCTGAGGTTCACCGTCTCCAGGTTCATGGACTTCAACAGCGAGCCGGTTCGCGGCTTCGGCTTCTTGACGGTTGCCTTAGCGGAAGCCTTCTTCGGCGCATCTGTTGGCGCCCCATCTTCGGGCAGTACCGCAGCTTCGGGCAGTACCTCGGTGACGTAGGGCCCGTAGCGGCCTTCCTTGGCGACGATCTCGTGCCCAGTTGCCGGATCAGTGCCCAGCGATCGCCCCTCCACCGGGGTGGCGAAGAGCTTCTCGGCAATCTCGGCGGTCAACTCGTCGGGCGGCAGGTCGTCAGGCAGGTTCGCCCGCTGCTGCTCTTCGCCGACGACCCGTTCCAGGTACGGGCCATAGCGTCCCACCCGGACCACGACGTCACGCCCAGCGTCGTCGATGAACAGCGGGATGGAGTTGACCTCCCGGGCGTCGATCTCCTCCAGGTTCACCCCGACCAGCTTCTTCAGGCCACCCAGGTGGGCCACCGACATGACGCCGCCCTGCTCCGAGCCGAAGTAGAAACCAGTCAGCCAGTCGGTGCGGTGCTGGGCGCCGGATGCGATGGAGTCCAGCTCGTCTTCCATGGCCGCGGTGAAGTCGTAGTCGACCAGGCAGCCGAAATGCTGCTCCAGGAGTCCGATCACGGCGAAGGCGATCCAGGACGGCACCAGGGCCGAACCGCGCTTCCACACATACCCGCGGTCCTGGATGGTGTTGATGATCGAGGCGTAGGTCGACGGGCGGCCGATGCCGAGCTCTTCGAGGGCTTTGACCAGGCTCGCCTCGGTATAGCGCGGCGGCGCGGTGGTGGTGTGTCCCTCAGGTACCAACTCGGTGGCGGTGACCGGCTGGCCTTCGGTCAGCCGCGGGAGCCTGCGCTCGGCGTCGTCGGCCTCCCCGCCGGCCTCGTCGTCCACGGTCTCGACGTAGGCCTTGAGGAACCCGGCGAAGGTGATGGTGCGACCGGACGCCGCGAACGAGCACAGCTCACCCGTTGCGGAGGTGCCGGTGATCCGCACGCTCATGGTGGTGCCGCGGGCGTCGGCCATCTGGGAGGCGACGGTGCGTTGCCAGACCAGCTCGTAAAGCCGGAACTCGTCGGCGTCCAGCGCGCCGGCCAGCTGACCTGGTGTGGCGAAAGTCTCCCCGGCCGGGCGGATCGCCTCGTGCGCCTCCTGGGCGTTCTTGACTTTCCGGGTGTACTGCCGCGGTCCGTCGTGGACGTAGCGCTCGCCGTAGAGCTCGGCGGCCTGAGCCCGGGCCGCCGCGATCGCCGTCTCCGACAGCGTGGTGGAGTCGGTACGCATATAGGTGATGTAGCCGTTCTCGTAGAGCCGCTGCGCGGTGCGCATCGTTCGCTCCGCCGAGAACCGCAACTTCCGGCCGGCCTCCTGCTGCAAGGTGGAGGTCATGAACGGCGCGTAGGGCCGCCGGGTGTAGGGCTTCTCCTCGACGCTGGAGACGGTCAGCGGTGAGCCGACCAACGCTTCGGCAAGCCGTCCGGCGTACGCCTCGTCGACGATCAGCAGGTCGTTGTCGGCGCGCTTGGGCTGACCATCGGGACCGAAGTCCCGCCCAGTGGCCACCCGATGGCCGTCCACATCGACCAGCCGAGCCCCGAACGTACGAGGAGCCGCGGCATCGGCTGCGTCAGCGTCCGAGGACGACGCAGCCGACACAGTGGCGGCCAGGTCCCAGTACGACGCTGCCACAAACGCCATCCGCTCGCGTTCGCGCCGGACGATGATGCGGGTGGCCACCGACTGCACCCGCCCGGCGGACAACTTCGGCATCACCTTGCGCCACAGCACCGGGGACACCTCGTACCCGTAGAGCCGGTCGAGGATGCGCCTGGTTTCCTGCGCGTCGACCAGATCTTTGTCCAGGTCACGCGGGTTCTCCGCCGCCGCGCGGATGGCCGGACCGGTGATCTCGTGAAAGACCATCCGGCGCACCGGAACGGTCGGCTTGAGGGTCTCCATCAGGTGCCACGCGATGGCCTCGCCCTCGCGGTCACCATCGGTTGCGAGGTAGAGCTCGTCGACGCCCTTGAGCGCATTGCGCAGCTCGGTGACCGTGGACTTCTTCTCCGGGGTGATCACGTACAGCGGCTCGAAGGAGTGATCGACGTCCACTCCCAGCCGCGCCCAGGACTCGCCTTTGTACTTGGCGGGCACATCGGCGGCGCCTCGGGGCAGGTCCCTGATGTGTCCCCGCGAGGACTCCACCACGTAGCCCGGTCCGAGATAGGAGGCGATCTTGCGAGCTTTCGCGGGCGATTCCACAATCACCAGACGGCGGCCAACACCGTTGGACTGACCACCGTTGGCCTGGCCTCCGTGGGACCCTGCACCGTTAGCTGGTGCACCGTTAGCTGGTGCACCGTTAGCTGGTGCACCGTTAGCTGGTGCACCGTTGGACCGGCCAGCCGCGGTACGGCGGCGCGCGCCACCGCCGGACGTGCCGCCCGGATCCTGCGCCGTTTTCGAACGTGCCACGCTCAACCCACCTTGGTGTACGACTCCCTTATGCCCCGACCCCCGCGCCCCAGTGTGCACAACTTTCGCCACCCATGGGTTTGCAACTTCGCGGGGCAGCCAGCGTCGCACAACCCACCGCGAACGGCCAACAATCCAGCCCTACGCCACGCGGGTCATTTCAGCGCATTGACACCTCTATCGATGACCTGCGGTAGCACTCAGTTGCTGGCACTGGGGCGCTGTTCGAAACCCGGGGGCCAGTTCCTTGTTGCTGGTCAGCTCGTGCATCTGGGTGCTGGCCGCACCGAGATCGGGGCCGGCGAGGTGACTGGCCTTGTTCACGAAATCCGGATCATTCGCGTCCAGCTCGGCGAGTTTCGTGCGCTGGGCGCCGACTGTCTGAGACGCGTTGTTGAAGAAACCCACCGCGGTGTCCTGGACCTGCTTGCCGTCCGTGATCCGCGGCGGACCCAGTTGCTGGAGCTTCTGGGCGGTGTTGGCGAACGCCCGCTGGGCGATATCGGAGAACTCCAGCAACCCGTCCTTCTGGCCCTGCGGGGTCGGCTGCGCCTTGGCGATCGCGGACACTCCACCGATCACCTCGCCCAGACCACCACAGAACGTACCCGCCCAGGCCACCGGATCAGAACTCGGCGGGGCAGCCGGCGGCTTCGGCGCGACGTTGGCGGAGCCACCGCAGCCCGTGAGCGCCAGGCCCAGGGCCATCACGGCCACTGCCCAGTTGCCGGCTCGGCCAGCGGCTACACCCCTACCGCGGCGTGATGTGGGCACGGGAACTCCCTTGCTGTCCAGGTGTCGCGATCCGGGGCATGGTGAATGGGGTCACGCTCTGACTTGGGTGGGCGATGAGTCGACCAGCGAGGTGGACCTGCGCTTGGATACCACGACCGAGATCACCACCACTGCGGCGGCGAGCAGGGCGATGCCCAATCGAATCGGGCCACCATTCGGTAGCGCCGCGATGGTGACGATCGCCGGCGCGACCAGCACCGAAACCAGGTTCATCACCTTGAGCAGCGGGTTGATCGCCGGACCCGCGGTGTCCTTGAACGGGTCGCCGACGGTGTCACCGATCACGGTCGCGGCGTGCGCAGCGGAGCCCTTGCCACCATGGTTGCCGTCCTCGACCAGCTTCTTGGCGTTGTCCCACGCCCCGCCGGAGTTGGCGAGGAAGACCGCCATCAGGGTGCCGGTGATGATCGCCCCGGCCAGGAAACCCGCCAGCGGGCCGACACCGAGGCCGAAACCCACCGCGATCGGTGACAGCACCGCAAGTAGGCCCGGGGTGGTCAGCTCGCGCAACGAGTCCTTGGTGCAGATGTCGACCACCCGGCCGTACTCGGGCCGCACCGATCCGTCCATGATTCCGGGATTGTCCCGGAACTGCCGACGCACCTCGTAGACCACGGCCCCCGCGGCCCGGGACACGGCGTTGATCAGCAGCCCGGAGAACATGAACACCACGGCGGCACCGATGGTCAAGCCGACCAGGACGTTGGGGACCGAGACGTTGAACACCGCGTTGAGATCGATGTTCGCGGTTGCCGACCGGATGGCGTCGCGGTAGGAGCCGAACAGTGCCGTGGCGGCGAGCACCGCGGTGGCGATCGCGATGCCCTTGGTGATCGCCTTGGTGGTGTTGCCCACCGCGTCGAGCTCGGTGAGGGTGGCTACGCCTTCGCCCTTGACGTCGCCGGACATCTCGGCGATGCCCTGGGCGTTGTCGCTGACCGGACCGAAGGTGTCCATCGCGACGATGACGCCGACGGTGGTGAGCAGGCCGGTCCCGGCCAGCGCGATGGCGAACAGCGAGACGGTGACTGATCCGGACAGCAAGAATGCCGCGTAAACCGCGCCGGCGATGACCAGGGCCGTGTACACCGCCGACTCGAAGCCGATCGACAGACCGGCCAGGATCACCGTGGCGGCACCGGTCAAAGAACTGTTACCGACGTCGCGGACCGGCCGGTGTTCGGTGCCGGTGAAGTAGCCGGTGAGCCACAGGATGATCCCGGCCAACACGATGCCGATGAGCACGGCGACCGCTGCGATCACTGCCGGGCTGCCGGCTATCTGACCGAGCGGCTGACCGTCGATCTGGCTGATTCCGGCGAGCCCGCCGAAGTTGCTGGGCAGGTAGAGGAAGGCGGCCGCCGTGCAGGCCACCGCCGAGATCGTCGCGGCGATGTAGAAGGAACGGTTGATCGCGCGCAGCCCCGGCTCGCCGACCCGGCCCTTGGTGACGTACACGCCGATCACCGCGGTGACCACCCCGATCGCCGGCACGATCAGCGGGAACAGCAGGCCTTTGAGACCGAACGCCGCGGTACCCAGGATCAGCGCCGCGACCAGCGTCACCGCATACGATTCGAACAGGTCCGCGGCCATGCCGGCGCAGTCACCGACGTTGTCACCGACGTTGTCGGCGATGGTGGCGGCGTTGCGCGGGTCGTCCTCGGGGATCCCCGCCTCGACCTTGCCGACCAGGTCACCACCCACGTCGGCGGCTTTGGTGAAGATGCCACCGCCGACCCGCATGAACATCGCGAGCAGCGCGGCGCCGAAACCGAAACCTTCCAGCACCCGGGGGGCGTGTCCGGCGTAGACCAGCACGACCAGCGACGCCCCGAACAGTCCAAGGCCCACGGTGGCCATGCCGACCACGCCGCCGGTGCGAAACGCGATCCGCATCGCCGTCTCCCGGCCACCTGCCTCATTCGAGGCCGCCGCCACCCGGATGTTCGCTCGGGTCGAAAGCCACATGCCGAGATAGCCGATCGACGCCGAGAACAGCGCTCCGGCCAGGAAGAAGATCGAGCGACCGATCCGTTCGCCGAGGTCTTCGGCGGGCAACGCGAACAGCAGCAGAAAGACGACCACTGCGAACCCGGAGAGCGTTTTGAACTGGCGATTGAGGTAAGCCGAGGCGCCTTCCTGGACCGCTCGGCCGATATCCTGCATGCGCGCGGTGCCCTCGCCGGCGGCCAGTACCTCTCGCATCAACACGCCACCGACGGCCAGCGCGGCGAGAGCGACAACGGCGACCACACCGACGACGGTGTAGTCACCCCCGCTCAAGTCGAGACCCCCGCCCTGGGCGAGGACAAACCGGGACATCGGTCCTCCATGGTTTCCGTGCAGTACGCTGACTGGGCCGCCCCGCAAGACGGCGCCACGGCCGATCAGTCTAGGCATGCCGCCGCCGCCCACGTCCCCCGGTGTCGCACACCCGCACGCGCACCCCCGCCGCCGGGCCTCGACACCCCCCGTCCGCCGAGTTCGACAAGAGGGTTGTCCAGGCCCGGTCTGAGAGCTTTCCTCTCGAACTCGGCGACAGCAGTGCACCCACGCGGCAGCGTCGCCGAGCGTAGAGCGTTAGCGTCTTCGAACGTGAGGGCTGAGGCGGTGGCACGCGGAGGTGTGTGTGGGCAGGAACTGCTGCAGCGCCTGCTCGCCGCCGGCGCAGCCGGCAATCCGGCCACCGCCGGCTTTGCGGGCGAATCACCGTTGCGGCACGTCACAACGATTCCCAGCCGCGCGGCGACGGCGGTGGAGTGGCCGTGTTGGGTGCCCGACCGGCTGCGCGAGTCGCTCGCCGCGGCGGGTGTGGCGGCGCCGTGGGCGCACCAGGTCGCCGTCGCGGAACTAGCTCGGGCGGATCGCCACGTCGTGGTCGCCACTGGCACCGCGTCGGGCAAGTCGCTGGCCTACCAGTTGCCGGTGCTGGCCCACCTGCTGGCCGATCAGCAGGCCACCGCGCTGTATCTCGCTCCCACCAAGGCGTTGGCCGCCGACCAGATCCGGGCGGTGACCGCGCTGGACCTGCCCGGGGTGCGGCCGGCCGGCTACGACGGTGACACCGCGATGGCGCAACGGGACTGGGCACGTTCGCACGCCCGGTGGGTGTTCACCAACCCGGACATGCTGCACTACGGCCTGCTCGCCCGGCACGACCGCTGGGCGCGGCTGCTGCGGCGGCTGCGTTTCGTGGTGATCGACGAGTGCCACGCCTACCGCGGAGTGTTCGGCTCGCACGTCGCCCTGCTGTTGCGCCGGTTGCGGCGGGTCGCGGCCCGCTACGGCGCGCATCCGGTGTTCGTGCTCGCGTCGGCGACGGTCGCCGACCCGGGCGTCTCGGCGGCCCGGCTCACCGGCCTGGACACCGTGGCCGTCACTGAGGATGGCTCCCCTTGCGGCGAGCGCACGATCGCGCTGTGGGAACCGCCACTGCTGGCCGAGTTGACCGGTGAGAACGGGGCGCCGGTGCGCCGCTCGGCAGGCGCGGAGGCCGCCCGGCTGCTGGCCGACCTGGTGATCGAGGGGGCCCGCACCCTGGTGTTCGTCCGCTCCCGGCGCAGCGCGGAGTTGACCGCGCTGGGCGCCCAGCGGGCGCTGTCCGCCGCTGCGGCGGAAGAACTCGCTCCCCGCGTTGCGGCCTACCGCGCGGGCTATCTTCCCGAGGAGCGCCGGGCCCTGGAGGCCGCGCTGGACTCCGGGCAGCTGCTCGGGGTCGCCTCGACCAACGCGCTGGAGCTGGGCGTGGACATCACCGGGCTCGACGCGGTGGTGCTGGCCGGCTACCCCGGCACCCGGGCGTCGTTCTGGCAGCAGGCCGGGCGGGCCGGCCGGGCCGGGGCGGGAGCGCTGGTGGTGTTCGTCGCCCGGGATGATCCGCTGGACACCTACCTGGTGCACCACAGTGAGGCCCTGCTCGGCACGGCGGTCGAGACCACCGTGCTGGACCCGACGAACCACTACGTGCTGCGCCCACAGCTGGCCTGCGCGGCTGCCGAACTGCCACTGACCGACGCCTGCGTCGATTCGTTGGGCGGGGACGTGGCGCGGTCCGTGGTTGCCGAGTTGGTCGCCGAAGGGATGCTGCGGCGCCGGTCCGGGGGCTGGTTCTGGGCCGCTGCACGCCAGCGCCCGCATTCCGAAGTGGACATTCGCGGCTCGGGTGGGCACCCGGTGGCGGTGGTGGAGGCTGACACCGGTCGCCTGCTCGGCACCGTCGACCCCGGATCTGCCTGTACGGCCGTCCACCCGGGCGCGGTGTACCTGCATCGGGGTGACTCCTTCATAGTCGATGAGCTGGACCTGGACTCCGGCGTCGCCCTGGTACATCCCGATGAGCCGGAGTGGCACACCTCGCCTCGTTCGACGACGGACATCTGTGTGGTATCGACTCTGGACCAGCGGCGCTGCGGCGGGGTTTCGGTGACGCTGGGTGAGGTGGAGGTGACCTCGCAGGTGGTCGGCTACCTGCGGCGGCTGCCGTCGGGCCAGGTACTGGATGCTGTGCCGTTGGAGCTGCCCCCGTCGACACTGCGAACCAGGGCGGTCTGGTTCACCGTCTCCGAGGAGCTGCTCGAGGCCGCCGGGCTGCCGGTAGCCGCATGGCCCGGCGCCCTGCACGCCGCCGAGCACGCCGCGATCGGTCTGCTCCCGCTGGTCGCCACCTGCGACCGGTGGGATATCGGTGGCGTCTCCACCGCGCGTCACGCCGACACCGGAGAACCGACGATCTTCGTTCATGACGGGCACCCCGGCGGCGCCGGTTTCGCCGACCGGGGTCACGCTGCGCTGACCACATGGTTGACCGCAACGCGAGATGCCATCGCCGCCTGCGAGTGCCCCTCGGGCTGCCCCTCGTGCGTGCAGTCGCCCAAATGCGGCAACGGCAACGACCCACTGGACAAGGCCGGTGCCATCGTGGTGCTCGACACCGTCCTGTCCTGTCTGCCAGGCGCTAGGAACCGGGTAGCCGCATTGGCGTGAACTCGACACCACGGCCCTTTCCGCCGACCAGGATGTCGGTGGTGTCGAGTTCACGACGTGGACCGGGGCTCGGCTGGTGCGGCCGGGCCCGCGCGGGCCCGGCCGGTCGCGGCGCCCAGAGTGCCCAGCCAGCCGGCGGGTCGGGCCGTAGCTTCCACGAGGACTGCCCAGTCCCGTATTCGGCACGACGCCAGCTGTACCCGCATCCGGTCGGTCACCCGACGGGCTTGGGTGCAGGCGTACTGCTCACCGGCGACGACCGCCGCGGCTCCGGCCAGCGCGGCCAGATCAGCCGCCGACTCGACCTGGTGGCGGACCACCATCGCCTCACCCAGGTGCAACCCGAAGACTGCCGTGCTGACCAGCGCCGCGATGGCCCCGGCTGCCCACACCGTGGCCATCCCACGGTCGTTATAGACACCTCCGGTCATGGCAGGGGCCCCGGTTCTAGTGCCGCCGCTGCCTCGGCCCCGACTTCAACGCCCGGCAACAACCCAGCGGCCGGATTCGCCGAGACCCGCGCGGTGACCTCGTCACCGCGGACGGTGACGGCCACTACCGCGCCGCGGGGAGCGATCCGCCGGGCGATCTCCTCGGCGCGGTCCTGCTCACCCCGAGCCGTCAGCCGGGCCGCCTCGCGGGCGGCGTCGATGCAACGCAGCTGCGCCGCCACCGCCGACACCGCGGCCAGGACCAGGGCGAGTACCACCACCAGCGAACACAGGGCCAGCGCCGCCTCCACGGTGACCGAGCCCCGGTCGCCGGCACGCATTAGAACGTCACCGACAGTGCCCGCTGCACCAGGTCGTTGAGCGCGCCGACGATCATGTCGCCGGTCACCACCTTGTAGAGAACAGCGGCGAAGGCTGCCGCGGCGATCGTCCCGATCGCGTACTCGACGGTGCTCATGCCGGCCTCGCCGTCGACCGCACCGGCCAGCCGGGCGATCACCAGCCGCCGCCACCGCCGTCTGGTCACGTCGCCGCGTTGGATTGTCATCGGATCAGCTCCTGTCCGTGTGGGTGTCTGTGGGCTTCGGTCGGAACAGCTGTCTCACCACTGCCGCATCAGGCCGCCGGCTAGTCCGATCAGCACCGGAACGACGCCGATCACGAGGAAGGCGGGCAGGAAGCACAGCCCGAGCGGAGCCGCGATGAGCACTCCGGCGCGTTGTGCTCGCGCTTCGGCTTGCTCCCGGGCGTCAGCTCGCACCTCGGTCGCCAGCCGGGTCAGCGACTCGGCGAGTGCAGTGCCGCTGCGACCGCTGCGCCGGGCGGCCTTGGCCAGCCGCGCAGTCGCGGTGCATTCCAGCGCGGGTGACCAGGCCTGCGTGCCATCAGCACCCAGGGCGAGCAGATCCGCGGTCCGGAGCAGCGCCGGCCCCGCCGGCTCACCGAGCCCCTCGGCGACCGCCCGCACGGCCATCGGGACCGGCACTCCGGCTCGCAGGCAGGCCGCCAGCAACTCCCACGCTCCAGCCAACGCCAACGACTCCACGCCAGTGTCCGCCCTGCGTCGCGCCCACCGGGCTACCCAGCCCGACGCGGCAGCGGCGGTGGCCGGTTGTCGCGACCTCGACGGCAATCTCGATCGGGGACCAGCCGGACCGGGCGCCGTCAGCAGTGCCGTGGCTAACAGCAGCGTGGCCAGCGCCTGTGGCGTCATGCCGGCACCGCCCCGGAGACCAACCGCGCACTCCACCGCACGCCGGCGCAGGCCACAGCTGTGCCGATCACCAGAAGCACCTGGCCCACCACGGTCTCGCACAGCACGTGCAATGGGGAAGCCCCCACGGCCTGGCCAAGCGCCAGCCCGAGCAGCGGCAGCCCGGCGAGCACCGCAGCGGTCGCCCGGGGCCCCGCGAGCCGGGCCTGCACCTCCGCGGCGAATCGCACCCGATGCTCGGTGTCCGACCGCACCGCGTCGAGCAGATCCGCCAGCGGGATCCCGTAGCGTTCGGCCAGCGACCACGCATCGGCGAGCCGGCCCAGCCACGCACGCAACGGCACTGGACCAGCACTGCGCAGCACCGACGGGACGTCTCCGCCGAGTCTGGCTACGGCGGCCACCACGGACAGTGCCCGGCCAACGTCGGTACCCGCGTTCGGAGATCCGCCGCCGTGGGTGTCGGCGGCAGCCGTGATCGCGTCACCGGGATGGGCGCCGGCCCGCAGTTCTGCGACCAGGACTCCGAGCGCATCGGAGAGCCCGGTGGCCGCCGTGGTCCCGGTCCGGCAATCCCGGCGAGCCCGGAGGCGCGCGACGCCGGTGCCGGCCACCATGGTGGCGGCCAGTCCGCCGCCTGGGCCGGCCAGCGACGCACCGACTCCAGCCGCCAGAGCCACCAGCAACAGGCCGCAACGCCGGGTGGCCCAGCCCCTGCGTGCCACGGATATCTGTGCGTGAGCTTCCCGGCGGCGCAACCCGGTGAGCCGGCCGCGACCCGCCTGCGCCGGCCAGCACAACACCCCGGCCGCCAGCGCGGCCACCGCAAGGCTCAGCACGGCACACCGTCACCGTCGGCCGAGCCGACACTAGGTGCACCGTCGGCCGAGCCGACACAAGGCGCGCCGTCGAGCAGGTCTCGCAGGCGCTGGCGCCCCGGTCCCCAGCAACCGCCCTGCCATACCGGGAGGACGCGAACCAGATCGCCGTCGCGATGCAGCACTCCCACCGCGGCCAGTCCACGCACCCCGTCGCGCCGCACCACATGCAGCACCACCTGCACGGCAGCTGCGAGTTGGCTGTGCAACGCGTGGCGCGCCATACCGCCCAACGCGGCCAGCGCCTCCAGCCGGGCGGGCACCTCGGCGGGCGAGTTCGCGTGCAGCGTGCCGGCACCCCCCTGATGCCCGGTGTTGAGCGCCGCGAGCAGCTCACACACCTCCGCCCCACGCACTTCGCCGACCACCAGCCGGTCCGGGCGCATCCGCAGCGCCTGGCGCACCAGGTCGCGCAGCGTCACCTCACCGGCGCCTTCGACGTTGGGCGCCCGGGTAGTCAACCGGACGACATGCGGGTGCCTCGGCGCCAGCTCGGGAGCTTCCTCGACGCACACGATCCGCTCACCGGCGGGCACGCAGCCCAGCAGCGCAGCGAGCAGTGTGGTCTTTCCACTACCCGTACCACCGACGACGAGGAAGGCCAGCCGGGCGGCGACGATGGCGCGCAGCAGCCTGCCGGCCTCGGGCGACACGCTGCCCACCGCCTGGAGCGCGTCGAGGCCATGGGTGGTGGGCCGCAGCACTCGCAGCGAGATGGCGGTGCAGCCGGTGACGATCGGCGGCAGCACGGCATGCAGCCGGACGCCACCGGGCAGCGGAGCATCGACGTAGGGCGACGCATCGTCGAGGCGGCGCCCGCGGCCAGCGCCAGCCGCTGAGCCAACCTGCGCACCGCATCGGCATCGGTGAAGCGCACGTCGGTGCGACGCAACTCGCCGGCTTGTTCGACCCACACCTGGTCGGGACCGCTGACCAGCACGTCGGTCGTCTCCGGGTCGGCCAGCAGCGGCTCCAGCGGGCCGGCCCCGACGAGCTCCTGCTGCAGCTCGCGCAGCGCCGAGAGCACCTGCAGATCAGCCAGCACACCATCGGACTCGGCCCGCACCGCAGCGGCCACCGCGCTCGGAGAGACCGCCACGCCAGCGGAAGCCAACCGGTGCCGGACCCGGTCGACCATCTGTCCGGACAGCGGGTGGGCTTGGTGCCCGGACGCGGTCACGCAGCCACGCCCTGCAAGCGGCTGGAATCGTCAAGTACCGCCAGCACCTGACAGGCGGCGGCGGCCAGCGGCCCCCGGGACCGTCCCGGCACCACACCGCGGTCCAGCGCGGCGGCCAAGCCAGGCTGCGGGCGCATGGCGGCGATCAGGGGTAGGTCCAGGGCCCGGCTGATGTCGGTGGGAGTGATCCCACCCGGTGCCGGTCCCCGGACCACCAACTGCACCGCAACCCCGTGGCGCCGCACGCGCGCCGCCACCGTCGCGGCGGCAGCACAGGCCCGGACCTCTGCCGGCACGATCAGCACCGCCAAATCTGCGGACTCCAGCGCAGCGGTACCCGCCTCGCAGGGATGCCGAGGCACATCGCAGACCACTGTCTCGCCGGCTCGGCGGCCGACGAGACACACCGTGCGCACCGCAACGCCGTCTGGTCCTGGACCGTCTTCACCGGAGTCCGACCGCCGGCCGTGATCCGGTCGGCCGTGATCTGACCGGCCGTGAGACAACACCGTCAGCCCACCCCGACCGCCCACGCGCGGCGTGGGCAGTGCCGCGTGCAGCGCGGCCGCCGGCACCCGGCCGCCGCCCAGAGCGAGCCCGGACCACCGCAGTCCGGTCATCTTCTCGGCGCCCAGCACGAGGTCCAGGCCACCGCCCAGCGCGTCGCAGTCGACCAGCATGGCGTGGCGTCCCGCTTCCGCGACCGCCACGGCGACCGCGGTCGCGAATACCGACGCTCCGGCACCACCGCGGCCACCGAGCACGGCCAGCACTCGTCCCGGCTCGGCCGGTGACTCCACCGCATCGGCCAACGCCCCGACCAGCCATGCTTCCGCGTCCGGCAACACAGCTACGTGTTGGGCACCCACCGCTACCGCCGAGCGCCACACGTCCGGATCACCATCCGCGGACACGATCACCACGCCGTCTCTGCGGGGTAGGTCGGCGCCGGCGGTTGCCCTGGCCGCGTCGACGTCGAGCAGAATCAGGGCGGCGCAGTTCCACTGTTCGCGGACCGTCACGGGGTCGGTGACCCGCTGCGGGTCACACCCCGCTGCGGCCGCGAGTCGAGCTACCTCGTCGGCCAGCCCTCCTGGAGTCATGATCATCATCGGTCGTCGAGCCGTCGGGTGCCCGCCGCTTGCCCGCACTGTTGCCCCCACAGTTCCCGGCCCCGCGCTGCCCGGGGCGTCCGGGTGCCACTGTCATCGCGCCGGGCCGCCCAGACCAGCAGCTAATGATCAACATGTGGATAACTGGAGCGCTGTGGATAGAGCGCGGACGTTGCCTCTTATGCTGCCTGCCGTGAGCTCTTTCAACCCGAGCACCTCGGGCATCGCGGCATTCTTCGACCTGGACAAGACCATCATCGCCAAGTCCAGTGCGTTTGTGTTCTCCCGAGCGTTCTTCCAGGAAGGTTTGATAAACCGGCGCGCGGTGCTCAAGGCCACCTACGCCCAGTTCATGTACTTGCTGGCGGGCGCCGACACCGAGCAGATGGAGCGGATGCGCGCACACATCACCGCCCAGTGCACCGGCTGGGACATCGCCCAGGTGACGGCGATCGTCGAGGAGACCCTGCACGACGTCGTGGACCCGCTGGTCTACGCCGAGGCGACCGAGCTCATCGCCGCACACCGGCAACGGGGTGAGGACATCGTCGTGGTGTCGGCCTCCGGGGTGGAGGTCGTGGCGCCGATCGCCACGATGATCGGCGCCACACACACTCTGGCCACTCGCATGGTGACCCACGACGGTCGGTACACCGGAGACGTGGAGTTCTACTGCGCGGGAGAAAACAAGGCACTCGCCGCGCGGGAGCTGGCCGAGGAACGCGGCTTCGACCTGCCACGCTGCCACGCCTACTCCGACTCGATCACAGATCTGCCGCTGCTGGAGGCGGTCGGTCACCCGACGGCGGTGAACCCGGACCGGGCGCTGCGCAAGGAGGCGCTACTGCGGGGTTGGCCGGTGCTCGCATTCTCCAACCCGGTCTCGCTACGGACCCGGATTCCAGCGCCATCCGGTGCCCAGATCGCCGCCGCTGTGGGGTTGGGCGCAGCGGCCGCTGCGGGCGTCGCCTGGTACGGACTGCGCCGGCGGCAACGTTGAGCCGACTCGGCTCAAACGGGTCGCCGCTTAGGTCAAACGGGTGACTCCTACCGACAATTTATCCGGGGAGTAATCGATAGGCAATGCCTGATCGGGCCTCTTGCTGTGCCCCCGGGCACGGAGTAGACATGACCCCACGGACATCTGGAAGGCCAGGGGCGGTGCGGCAGAGAAGTACCGTCAACCCCTTCTGGAGCTCCGTGCACGGGCGTCGGGCACCCCACGCGCAGCATGCCGCGGGAGGCTTGTCGTCAAGGGTCTGCGTGCCGTGTCCTCTGGGGATGCGGGCGCCGAGACACCGCAGGGTACGACACGAGTTGCACGATTGGTACCCCGGCACTCCGTGCGGACGGCGGCGCCACTGGAAGCTTGTGATGGGCTCCCAGTAGCGCCGCCGTCGTCATATCTGAGTCCACACCAACGGCCCCGGGGGTCGCGCCGTCGGTGTAGCTGCTTTCGGTCGAGCTAGAGGCTAACCGCTACTCGCAGTGACCGCCTCAGCGATCGAGACCGCCTCCCGCGACCCGGCGGCGAGCGCGGTGCAGCAGTGCACGATCCACCGGCCAACCGCGAGCGCATCACCGCTGGCGAAGTCAGCCGCTGCGGTCCGGTACTGCCCCGCACGGCGCAGGTGGGCCACCTCCGGCACGATCAGACCCTTGGGATCCAGACCGCTGGACACCAGGGTGAGGCGGGCCGCAGCCCTGGCGACGACACCGTTGCTCCGCGCGAAGGGCGCCAGCGCGAGCAGCTCACCGTGCACCACCGCGACCAGCACCGGCGCCGCAACCTGACTCCCCCCGGTGACCAGACTCGCCAACCCCTCGAGCCGAACTGTGATGTCGCGTGACGAGTCCGGCCGGCCCAGTTGCGGACCGGGCAGGAGATCCGCCGCGGCGAGCACGTGTAACCGGGCCAGGGCCTGCAGCGGAGCCCGTCGCCAGGTACTGAGCAGACCACCCAAGGCCTCCGCCACCCGCAACGCACCGGCCAGCACCGGGTCGCGCACCGACCCGTCGCCGGGCAACGCGGGGCTACCGCCGTCCAGCGCGGCCGAAGCCCGGGCGGCGCGTACCGACGCCTCGGCCGCGGTGGTCGGCCAGCCACGCCGGTTGGCCGGGTGCCGGTGCGCAGCGGTCACCGCGTCGCGGGCGCGAGTGACGGCGTCCCGAACTCCGGGAAGATCCATCAGCGGGGCCAGCGGGTCCGCGGGCGCAGTCGTCATTGACGACAACGCTACGGGGACTGATCGCGGTTTGTGTGCCGTAGACGACACGTCATGTCGCGCACGGCACCCATATCACGATCTTGAGCAGCGGCGATTACGTAGTGCACGAGCAGCACGGCGTGCTCTCAGGCAGGGCGACGCGCGGACGCCTGCAATCGCTGGAAATCCACCTGCGGCTCGGCAGCCGGGCAGCCACGTCCCGGACGGCCTGCTGGCGCTCGCCGGCCGCAATGGTGTTGAGGACAGCACTGAGAACAACGCTCGTCAGGAACGCCTCGAACTGCGGGGCGGATTCCATCCGAGCGGGATCCCGCACGCAGACCACGTCGATATCGGTGAAACCGGCCGCCGCCAGCCGCTCGGCCGTCTGGTCCGCGGTGGCGAAATTGCATGCCTCGCCGATTCGCGGTAGTCCGAGGTCGACCAGCACGGCCTCGACATTGGCGACATTGCCGGCACCGCCCCACTCGGCCCGTAGCCGGCCACCGGGCCGAAGCACCCCGGCCAGTGACTGGAAGAGCGATCCGTGGTCGGGCATCCAATGCAGGGTCGCGACCGAGAACACCGCATCGACCGGTTCGTCGAGCACGAGCGGGGCGGTGAGGTCGGCCAGCAGGGTCGTCAGCCGATCGGGCCCGACGCCGGCGAGGCGGTTGCGAAGCTGAGCGAGCATGGCCGTCGAGCCGTCCACCGCGACGACGTGGCCGCGGGGTAGCCGTTCGAGCAGCGCCGCGGTGTCCCGACCGGTGCCGGCGCCAACGTCGAGCACCCGCTCGTCGCCTCGCAAGGGCAGCGAGGCCAGTACCCCACGACCCCACTGTCGGTGCGGCAGAGGCAAGGAGTCGTAGGTCGTGGCATCCCACTCGCGCGGGCGGTGAGTAGCCATGGTTGTTAGACTAAACAAATCTCGCATAATGAACAGATCATCTCGTATTATGGGACAACGCTATCTACCCGGCAGTCCTGCCATCGGACTACCGGGGCGGTTTGGACGGGTGCCGCGATTCGGTTCCGAATCCGTCGAGCACGATGGTCCGCCCGAGGTGCAGGGCCCGGAGATGATGCGCGGGTACTCCCGGCCCCGCGGCACTCGACCCTGGGCTGCACCACGCCGTGCTTGCCGCGCACCAGGTGAGCCAGGGGTTTGACACCATCCCTCGCCACCGCCTTCGGATCAGCCCGGTCCACCACGCGGTGGTGGGCGCGACGGGTGCTGGTCTCAGGCGGGATGGCCGAGCCAGAGCGCCAACTGGTTGGTGATCGTGGCGACCGTGAGGCCGTTGGCGGTGCTGATGAGCCGACCGAAGCGTTCCAGCGACACCGCTCGGACGGCTTCGCACATGGCCCAGCTCTGCCGGTTGAGCCCACCATCGTCGGCGATCGCGACGTGGTGCGGGAACCCGCGCTCCCGGGTCGTCAACGGGACCACGATGGCCTGCCGGATCGGCAGGGCGTTGAACCTGTCAATGGACACGACCACACAGGGACGGGTGCCGCGCTGCTCGTTGGCCACGGTGGGGTCCAGCGTCACTGACCAGATCTGACCATGCGCGACCTTCACCGGTTGTACTCCGGCCACTCCTGGGCGGCTGAGGTGTCACTGGCAGCGGCGCCGACCTCCCACCCAGCCAGCTCACCGAGGTACTCGGCCCACTCGTCCGGTTCCTCGCGCTGCATCCGCGCGTACGCAGCCTCGATGTCGCACCAGCGCTGCTCGGTCTCCAGCCGCTCGGCGACGTCGGCCAGCAACACGCTCATCGTCGTACCGCGTGCCCGCGCGAGCTGGGCCAGCCGATCCCGGGTCGACATATCGACCTTGATCGTGGTCGTGGGCATACCGTTAAGTATACCTTATCGGGATACCCCGCTGGGTCGTCCTCGCCTTGGTCAGCCAGCGAGGCTGGTGAGGAAGGCTTGCCAGGCGGTGCTCGGGACGGCGAGGGCGGGGCCGGTGCGGTCCTTGGAGTCGCGGACCAGCACGGCATCAGGCACGGGGGCGACCTCGACGCAGTCACCGCCGTTGGAGCTGTAGCTGCTCGTGCGCCAGCCGATCTCGACGCAGGCGGTGCCGCCGTTGCTGTAGCTGCTCGTGTGCCAGACAATCCCGTCCGGCTCAGGCGCGGTCATCATAATCCTCTCGATCCGCGTAGAGCTCGGTTGCCAGGGTGGCAATCAGCTTCCTTGATTCTTCCTCACCCAGCGCGGTCTGCGCCAGCGCGGCCAAGATGTCCTGGTAGGCGGCGATCTCCACCGGCTTCTCCAGGAACACGCTGGAGGTCTCGCTCTCCAAGTAGGCCACCGGCTTGAACTCGACGAACTCCATCAAGGTGAACCATCCGGCGGTCGCGGCGTGCGCGCCAAGCGCGGCCGGAACCACCCGCAGCGTGAGATGGGGCCGCCGGGACATCCGCTCCAGCAGGTCCAGCTGATCGGCCATCACCGCCGGGCCGCCGACCGGCAGCCGCAGCACGAACTCGTGCAGGTAGAAGGTGAAGGCGGCGGGGCGGTCCCGGCTGAACAGGCTCTGGCGGGCCAGCCGGGCGGCCACCCGGTCGTCGATCTCCTCGGCCGGCACCCGGCCGGCGTCCCTGAGCAGCGCGCGGGTGTAGTCGCCGGTCTGCAGCAGGCCGGGCACCAACGTGGAGTCGAAGCTGCTGATCGCCACCGCTTTGTTCTCGTGGTCGATCAAGGTCACGAGCTGCAGGGGCAGCCGGGAGCCGTGCTGCTGGAACCAGCCCGGTGTGTGCTGCTCGTCGCAGAGCTCCAGCAGCCGCTCCCGTTCGGCGCTCGGTGCCCGGCAGACGGCCAGGAATGCCGAGGCCTGCACCGCGGTGACGCTGCGCTTGCCCGAGATCAGCCGGGACACCCAGCTCGGCGACAGGTCGAGTAGTCTGGCGACGTCCTTGCCGCTCAGCCCGGCGTTGTGCATCGCCCGGCGCAGTCCCTCGCCCAGCTCGCGGCTGCGGACCGTCGGCTCACGATCTTCCATGATGACCTCCCTCGGCATCAGATTCTGCGCCAGCAGCCTGCGGCGTGCAGAATTGGGTGTTGCGTGCCCCTGGGTCAACCGGTTGTGTGACCGTCGGCGGGGTAACGGATCTCGCCGAACCCGGGGAGGTAGCCGATGGACACGACTTCAGCAGTGCACGCCGACGCGTTCCGGTTGCTCAGCTTGGATCTCTACAACCACCTGTGCGAGGCCGAAGACCTCGCGAGCCAGACCGATGAGTGGTCCGGCGAGGACATCGACTCGGTCCGCAGGCTGATCCCCGACCTGCTCGTCGGGATCCGGGGGTTGCTGATCGCGCACGAGATCACCCCCGGTGGCAACTGCCGTACTTGCCCGTCGGTCTGGCCCTGCCCGGTCGTGACGACCATCCACGCGCTGGTCAAGGACCCGGACCGGGAGTTCGCCGCTATCCTGCGCCGGGCCAACGAGGACGGCTGAGCCGCACACTGCGGTAGCCGGGAGCTGGCACGGCTACTACCGTCATCAGCTGACCGTGACACACGCGACACAGGAGGTCCTTACGCGATGGGTGACTCGAGCCAGCGACTCGCCAATCTGCACACCGAGAGCCGGGAGTTTCCTCCGAGCGCGGAGTTCGCCGCGCAGGCGAACGCCACCGCGGCGCTCTACGACGAGGCAGACGCTGACCGGGAAGGATTCTGGGCGCGCCAAGCTCACCGGCTGCACTGGGACACCGACTTCGACCAGGTCTGTGACTGGTCGAACGCCCCGTTCGCGAAGTGGTTCGTCGGCGGCAAGCTCAACGTCGCCTACAACTGCGTCGACCGGCACGTCGAGGACGGCCACGGCGATCAGGTGGCGTTCCACTGGGAGGGCGAGCCGGGCGATTCGCGCACCATCACCTACGCCGACCTGCAGCGCGAGGTCGCCAAGACGGCCAACGCACTGCTCTCGCTGGGTCTGCAGACCGGGGACTGCGTGGCCATCCAGCTCCCGATGATCCCCGAGGCGGCCTTCGCCATGCTCGCCTGCGCGCGGCTGGGGATGCCGCACAACGTCGTGTTCGGGGGCTTCTCGGCCGAGTCGCTGCGCCAGCGGATCAACGACGCGAAGGCCAAACTGGTGATCACGGCCGACGGCCAGTACCGGCGCGGCAAGGCGGCCCCGTTGAAGGCCAACGCCGACGAGGCGCTCAAGGACACCCCGACGGTGCGCCACGTCCTCGTGGTCAAGCGCACCGAGATCGACATCGACTGGACCGAGGACCGCGATCTGTGGTGGCACGAGCTGGTGGATCACCAGTCCGACCAGCACACCCCCGAGGCGTTCGACAGCGAGCACCCGCTGTTCATCCTCTACACCTCGGGCACCACCGGAAAACCCAAGGGCATCCTGCACACCTCCGGTGGCTACCTCACCCAGTGCGCCTACACCCACCACGTCGTGTTCGACCACAAGGCCGGCCAGGACGTCTACTGGTGCACCGCCGACATCGGCTGGGTCACCGGCCACAGCTACATCGTCTACGGCCCGCTGGCCAACCGGGCGACGTCGGTGATGTACGAGGGCACCCCGAACACCCCGCATGAGGGCCGGCACTGGGAGATCGTGCAGAAATACGGCGTGACGCTCTACTACACCGCGCCGACGCTGATCCGCACCTTCATGAAGTGGGGCGAGCAGATCCCGGAGAAGTTCGATCTCTCCTCGCTGCGAATGTTGGGCAGCGTCGGGGAGCCGATCAACCCGGAGGCCTGGATGTGGTACCGGGAGCACATCGGCGGCGACCGCTGCCCGATCGTGGACACCTGGTGGCAGACCGAGACCGGTGCGATCATGATCTCGCCGCTGCCCGGCGTCACGGCGACCAAACCCGGCTCGGCGATGCGCCCGCTGCCTGGTATCAGTGCCACCGTCGTCGACGAGTCCGGCACTCCGGTCAGCCACGGCCAGGGCGGCTACCTGGCGCTGGACCAGCCGTGGCCGGGAATGCTGCGCACCATCTGGGGCGACGACGAGCGGTACCGGGAGACCTACTGGTCCCGCTACGCCGAGCAGGGCTACTACTTCGCCGGAGACGGCGCCAAGTACGACGACGACGGCGCGATCTGGCTGCTCGGCCGGGTGGACGACGTGATGAACATCTCCGGGCACCGGATCTCCACCACCGAGGTGGAGTCCGCGCTGGTATCGCATCCGACGGTGGCCGAGGCCGCCGTGGTCGGCGCGCCGGACCCGATCACCGGGCAGGGCATCGTCGCGTTCGTGATCCTGCGCGGCCACGTCGCCGAGGACGAGGCCCGCGGCGACGTGGCGATCAAGGAGCTGCGCAACCACGTAGCCACCCAGATCGGCGCGATCGCCAAACCGAGGCAGATCATGGTCGTCGCGGACCTACCGAAAACCCGCTCCGGCAAGATCATGCGCCGGCTGCTGCGCGACGTGGCCGAACACCGCGAAATCGGCGACGTCACCACGCTCGCGGACTCCGAGGTCATGGACCTCATCTCCGCCGGCATGCAATCCGGCGCCGGAGAGTAGCCCTTCACGTACCGCCAACCCCCGTTCGAGAGGTCTCAGACGACGGCCAACCCGCTGGCCGGCAGGCTGGACATGTCCGCGTGCTGCCGGTGGGTGGCTCAGTTTCGATCCCGGACGCCGCCTTCAACGTGGCGGCGAGCACTGCGTTCAGTTCACGACACAGGCGCACGGCGGCGACTCGCGCCGTCACGCTGCTGACCGCTTCCCGAAGCGGTGGCGCGGAGTAAGCCCGATTTCAGGCATGCTGGACCGGTGTTGATTCCGGAGGCTGAGCTGGGATGGCGGTTCTCCCGATCCAGCGGGCCCGGCGGGCAGGGCGTGAACACGACCGATTCACGCGTCGAACTGATCTTTGACGTGGCCGCCAGCACGGCGTTGACCGAGCAACAACGGGCCCGCGTGCTGCTGCGGCTGTCCAATCGGCTGGTCAATGGAGTACTGACGGTGGTGGCCAGCGAGTACCGCTCCCAGCTGCGCAACCGGGCAGCTGCCCGGTTAAGGCTCGACGCGATGCTGCGTGCCGCACTGGCCCCGGACCCACCCACCCGCCGGCCGACTCGGCCGTCCCGGGCCGCCCGCGAGCGCCGGCTCGCCGACAAGCGACGCCGGATGCTCATCAAGCGGCTGCGCCGGACGACGGAGGAATGACAGCCGGCCGCCAACCCTAGCCAGCTAACACGAAACCTAACTGCCGAGCACCAGGCTGCCTGCGGCATAGTCGATGGTCACGGTGCCGAACCGGTAGAGGACGTCGGAACCCAGCAGGCCGTCCAGGCCGGGAACCGGCAGCGCGATGCTGTCGACGTTCTGGGTGGGCAGCGCAACCGCACCGACCCGCCACGAGGCCACGTGGACGGGCTGCGACATGGCCGAACAGGACACCCCGGACGCGTTGCGGGGCCGGCCTACCGGCCGCAGCGACAGCTGTTGGGCTACGTTGCGGTCCACCACTGAGTTCGACGAGCCGGTGTCGAGGGCGAACCTCTTGGGCCCGAGGCCATCAATGGTCACCGGAACCACCGCCAACGTCGCAGCCCCGTTGCGGATAACGGTGATCGGCACCCGCTGGCTGCCCGGCGCCGATGGCGCGGGATCGGCAGTGGCCGGCGGCGCGGGCGGCGGGGCGGTGGCCTGCTCGGGGCCCGGCAGCAGCACTTGCCCCGCTCGGTAGTCGAGCTGGAACCGGCCGAAGCGGCTCCACACATCCGAACCCAGCAAGCCGACGATGCTGGGCCCATCGGGAGCCTTCGCCATGGGCAGTGACGTCAGTGTCTGCGGGCGCAGCGGCACCTCACCCACCGACCAGCTCGGCACCTGGACATGATCGGCCGCCTTAGTACATCCCACCCCGGTGGCCGGTGTGGTCGTCCCGGTGAAGGTCAGCTGCAGCTGGTCGGCCAGGGTCCGGTCCACCAGCGACTGGGTGGCGCCGGTGTCGAGCACGAACGGGTACGGCCCGTGCCCGGACAGGCACACCGGTACCAGGACCAGAGTGGATCTGGTCGTGTGCACGACGCGCGCCGGGACCGTCCGGGTAGCCCCTGCACCGGACAGGCCGGGGCCCGAACCCGAACAGGACACGGGGAAGGCGGCCCTTGACGTCGCCGAGGCGCCGCAGCTCAACAGCCCGACCAAACCGGCCAGCAGCAGCAGGAGGGTGAACAGTGTCGTCGCCGCCGGCTTCCTCGTCCTCGAAACGGTCAGCACTCCTTTCGAGTCTTCGCGCAAGTCGACGGTCAGAATCGGCCATCGTGATCATCATAGCTGTGCTGGCCGCGAGGGCGGTGGGAGCGCTTTTCGCGGTCGGTGGTGTCCTGCAGCGCGGCGAATACGCGATGGCGCCGGTGCGGGCAGAGCGTGCTGGACATCAGCTGCGGCGCCGTCCTACAGCTGCGTGAGGCCGTCGGGCCGAAGGGCCGTGTCGTTGGCGTCGACTACAGCCCGCGGATGCTCGCCCGGCCGAGTGGACGAGCGCGGATGGACCAATGTCGAGCTCCGCCAGGCCGACGCCACCAGACAGACTCTCGGCCGAAATGAGTTCGACGCGGCGACCGCGCTGGCCTCATTGAGCGCCATGCCCGACCCCGCCCCCACCGTGGAGCACGCCTGCGACGACGTCGGAGGCGCGTTCTGGATGCAGACTGCTGCAAAACGGGGCCCAATTACAGCGTTCTGCATCCAGAACGCGGCGGCGACCGTGCCGTCTGTCGCGGCGGCAAGGTCGCCTGTGTCCGTAGGCCACGATGTCGGGCCCCGGTGGTTGGCTCTGCGTATGCCACTTAGATTGCGGGGATTGCGGACAGTCATCTACCCGGCACCTGATCTGGCCGCGGCCAAGGGCGTGGTGGACGGCGGCCTTGGGCGTCGCGCCGTACTTCGATCAGCCGATTTACGTCGGGTACTCCGTCGCGGGCGACGAGCTCAGGCTTCTGCCCGACGCCGATCCAGACGACGGTGCTCTGACCTACTGGGGAGTCGATGACGTCGCCGTAGCTGTCCGTGACGCGGTCGCAGCCGGTGTCACCGAGCACACCGCTGTCAGCGATGTCGGGCAGGGCATCATCACCGCCACCGTGCGCACGCCGCAGGGTACGGTGCTCGGCCTCATTTTCAACCCGCATTTCCAGCTGCCGTGACCCGATCGTCGCGAGGGCCGGCACCGCCTGAGTGACCGCCGCGGGGTGGGTGGATACCCTGCCGCGCCAAGGCAATGCGTTGCCGCTCGGGCGAGCCTGCTGACCGGAGGCCGTGATAGGGATCTATGGGGTAGACATCCACCCGCGCTTCCAAGCCGGAATCAACATCGAGGAGATCCGCCGCGAGGGCTTCGACTTCATGGCCGTCAAGGTCTCCGAGGGCGTCGACGGGTCGTACCTGGCGGCCGGGTCCGCGGACTTCCTGCGTCGCGGTGGCGCGACCGGGCTGCTGTGCCTGGGCTATCACTACCTCGACGCGGGCGACGAGGACGCGCAAGCAAAGGCCTTCGCCGAGGCTCTGGACACCGCCGGGGTGCCCGGCATGCTCGACGCCGAGGCGCTTGCCACTGACGGGCAGACACCCGTCCTGACGATCAGCGGAATCCGCAGCTTCGTCGCGGCCTGCCGGCGCCTCGGTGCCCGGGTGCCGCTGCTCTACCTGCCGCGCTGGTACTGGGACCGGCTCGGGAATCCCTCGCTCGCCGGACTGCCGCCGCTGTGGGCGTCGGCGTACGTCAGCGTCCCGCCCGCACCGGCGTCGGTGATGTACCAGTCGCACGATCCGGCCGGCTGGGACCCTTACGGCGCGCTGGGCGTCGAGGTACTGCAGTTCACCGACCGCGCCCAGGTGGCCGGACAGCTCGTCGACGCCGACCACTACCTCGGCACCCGCGGGGAGTTCGCCGCACTCATCGGTCGACCACTTCAGCGTAAGGAGCGTCACGAGATGGATCAGCTACCTCCCACGGCGATGCCGGCAGACCCGGACGGCGACCCTCGAAGCTGGTCGCAGCGCAACTACGACGTCGGCTTCGACGCTGCCGGCGGGTGGGAGGGCAGCTTCGCGTTCGGTTTCGGGGCGCAGGATTGGGTGGGCCGCACGGTGGATTCCGCCAGGGGATACCTGAATCTGGCGTCGTGGATCATGACGGATCGCAGCTTGAGCCCGGTGGATGCGGTGTTCACCCGTGATGGGGGCGGTCAGGTGATCTTCGGGCACAACCCGACGCGCGGCTACGCCGCGCCAGACGGTGCGGTGGGCGTGACGCTCAATTACGCCGCTCCCGGCGGCGCTTACGTTACCGAAGGCCGCTCCGGCTGATTTACCGACTACATTACTTCATTCGACGTTCAACTTTCCGTAGCGGTGAGTTCGCCTGCGGTGGAAAGGATCGATCTTCAGCAGCACGAGGCGAGCACCGCTCCGGCCACTGGTGTGGCGGGGTGGCGGCTGCTGGCCCACCTGGTTCGGCGGCCTCGATGGGTGTGCGGCATGGTCGCGATGCTGCTCGGCGGAGGTCTGCACCTGCTCGCCTTGGGCTCCGGACCGCTGGTGCTGGTGCAGCCGCTGGGCGTCAGTGCGGTGCTGTTCGCTCTGCCGTTGGCCGCTGCGCTCGTCGTGGTCGGCCTGGGAGGACTGCTGCTCGCCGTTCCCGAGCAACCGCAGCCCTCGCTGGACGTGATGCACGCGATATTCCTGGTGGCCCTGGCGACGGATCACCAGCGCCGTACTCGCTGGTCTCGCCGAGCGCCGGGGCCGACTTCGCGCTCTGCAGCTGGCCCTGGCGGCGGGCATTCTGTTCGGCACCACTTCCACCGTCATCCGGGTCCTGCTGGCCCAGCTAGGCAACGGCAGCCTGACCGCGGTCGCCGCTGTGGGTGCGTTGAGCGTGGTGCCACTGGCGGTGGCCGGGCTCGACCAGCTCCGCAGCCTCGCAACGAACTCGCCAGCCTGTATCGACATGGAGGCTCGGTGTCGTCGACGCTAGCGTTGACGACATAACTGCCGGTGCTGATCACCACCACCTGGGCGTTGGACGCCGAGGTGGTGCTGGCAGCCGCGACGCTCGACAGTCCGGATCCACCCGGCGCAGCCGCCCCGGTCGAACCACCACCTGATCCACCACCGGACCCGGCAGATGAGGTGCCCGACACCTCCTGACCCATCGTGAAGGTGACCGCGGCGACAGTGCCCGCGAACGGCGCCGTCAAGGTGGCCTTCGACAAGTTCTGCTGCGCCACCGCCAACTGCGCGTTCGCCGAGACCAACGCCGCGTCATCGGCGTTGACCTGCGCATCCGAGGCGCCGGCGGTCCGGTCGGCGGCGACCTTGGCCACGGCCGACGCCACCGCGGCGTGAGCCTTGGCTAGCTGGCGGGGCAGCGACGCCGCATCCACCGTCGCCAGCGTCTGACCGGACTGCACCTGCTCGCCGACCGTCGCCGGTATGGCGGCGACCTGCCCGCAGTCACCATCAGCCATCGCCTGGCGGGCATCCGGCGTAACGCTGGCGTCAACACGGCATCCTTCTGCGATGCTTCAGGGGCTCGACCGGACGGTCCTTGACATTGACCACCGTGAGATAAGCAGCCGAAACTGAAGGAGCGCTGAGGGCAACCTGGAAAATTGAATGTGAGCGGACAGTCCACTGGCTAGGCACCACATGCGAACGGCCAGCCACCTGGTGTGCGTGAGCGAGGTACCATTAAGCCCGACGCAGGAAAACCTAGCCAGCTGATTGACGGCAGACGACCGGGGGAACGATGGACGAGGGGATTTCCAACACCTCCTGGATGCGCGACATTCCCGACGACGCCGCGCTGACGATGCTGAGTATTCCGGGAACACATAACTCATGCAGTATCGAGGGGCCCTTCGGGTTCGCCAAGACTCAAGACAGCGGTCTTCCCGACCAGTTTGACGCCGGAATACGATTCCTCGACATCAGGCTTGCACACTACCAGGACGACCTGTGCGCGCACCACGATGTCGTCTGCATGGAGAAAACCTACGCAGAGGTCCTGACGATCTGCGCCGACTTCCTGGGACAGCACCCCTCCGAGACTATTCTGCTATCAGTCAGCAACGAGGACCGGGTGGATAGCGCGCTCGGCAAATTCGCCCCCTCGCAGGTGCACTGCAAGTCGGCGTCCCTAGGAGACACCGCGAATCCCGGCGAGAACACCCGTTCCTTCGAAGATAGCTTCAGAGCGATAACGTGGGAGCATCTCAACGATGCGTCACTGTTCTACAACTTCACGGCCGCGACGCCGGGTGGCGACGCCGGGTCGGCGAATCCTGAGTTCACTTCCGAAACAACGTTGGGCGACGTTCGCGGTAAGATCGTGCTACTGCGCAGATTCGAAGGTGGCCGAGACATCGGATTCGATGCTACCTACTGGCCGGAGAACCAGCGCTTCAGAAGCGCCTCGATACCCTTCTACGATATCGAAGATCGTTACCAGAATCCGGGCTACGACGAGAAGTTGAACTTCGTTGTCGCTCACCTGGAGGACGCCAGGCACGGCGCTCCCGAGGATCTTTACATTACTTTCTCCAGCGCTGTGGCGTCGACCGCACGCGGCTACGCCGAAACGATAAACCCGCGACTCAGCGACTACCTCGGAGAATCTTCCCAAGGACGTGTCGGCATCATCGTCATGGACTATTTCGAACAGCCCCACGAATTAGTCGCAAACGTGATCAAGGTGAATACCACGTCCGGTCGGTTTGCGCCGAGCGTCGCGGGGGTAGATCCAGGCTCATGACACGAGACGCGAACATCGCGACCCAGGAGAAGGCCGCCCAGCACCTCAACGCCGGCGACATCGACGCCTTCGTCGACACACTGTTCGCCCAGGACTGTGTGGATCACGACCCCGCTCCAGGTCAGGGGCCTGGCCGTGAGGGGTTCCGCAGCTTCTTCCACATCCTCACCACGGCGTTTCCGGATGCGCAGATCGAGCCCGCCACCCTGGTGGCAGACGACGAGCACGTCGCGCTCGCCTACACTCTCGCGGGGACCCACAAGGGCGATTTCCATGGGGTCGCGGCCACCGGCAAGCGGATCGAAGTCCGTGGACTCCAGATCGGCCGCTTCCGCGACGGGCGAATCGTCGAGCGGTGGGGCAGCACGGACGAGCTGGGCATCATGCAGCAGATCGGCGCCTCCCCGTCGGCGGACAGCCCCAACCCAGGGGTGCTCGGCAAGGTGGCTGATGCCTTCCGGTCCTGATCGAGACGTGGGGGGGTGACGAGCTTCTGGTGAGCGAGTCGACCATGTCCACCAGTCGGCCCACCAGTCGGCCCACCAGTCGGCGTCGGCGGGTGTGGCTCGGCGGGTTGGTCGCCCTGGTGGTTCTCGCGGTGCTGGGCGCGGTGAGCCTGAGCGCCAAGTCGAGCACCGGGTCCGGGGGAACGCCTGGGTCGGCTGCAGCCGATCAGGCCCGGTTGGCCGCCGCGCGGCGGATCCCGGGTGACCCGCTGGCCCTGGGACTGCCCGACGCGCCGGTAGTGATCTCCGAGTGGGGTGACTTCCAGTGCCCGTTCTGCCGGGCCTACACGCTCAACACCGAACCGAGCCTGGTGCGCCAGTACGTCGACTCCGGCCAGGTCCGGGTGGAATGGCACGATTTCGCCTACCTCGGCCCGGAGTCGCTGCTGGCAGCGCGGGCCGCCCGGGCCGCCGGCCGGCAGGCCAAATTCTGGCAGTACCACGACGCGCTGTATCGCCAGCAGGGCCGGGAGAACAGCGGCGCGATCACCGACGCATCGCTGACGGCCACGGCCCGCGGACTCGGGCTCGACGTGGCCCGATTCCAGCGTGACTACGCCGATCCCGCGATCG
The DNA here is from genome assembly GCA_030854185.1 of Actinomycetota bacterium. Classification (GTDB taxonomy): domain Bacteria; phylum Actinomycetota; class Actinomycetes; order Mycobacteriales; family Pseudonocardiaceae. The sequence continues at coordinate 31,251 of JALYTS010000052.1, forward strand.
CCGCGCAGGTCAACGCCGACCGTGAGCTCGGCTCGGCGCTGGGAGTCACCGGCGTGCCCAGCTTCGTCGCCGGCGGACAGATGATCGTCGGGGCGGAGCCGCTGGCAACCTTCCATCAGCTGATTGACGCCGTCCGGGACCGCGGTCGCTGACGTGCTCGACATCGGCTACGTCGCTCCCGGTTCTGCTCCGGACCGATCCTGGACCGGGCAACTTCACTGAACGTGATCGCGCTGTCACCCGAAGTTACTGTTGATATCGCCCCCGGGATGGCTTACGTTCGAGAGACATTTGACCACGGGGAGTGAGGGGCCGGGGTCGGATCGCCTGGGGGATACTGACTGTCCGATGAGCTGCTGGTTTTGACACCGGGGGGCATCGCCCGCGTCGGGACTACCGCGCACAACACGTTGCTGACGAATTACCCAGACGTTCCGGGTTTCGCTCCCTTGCTCGTCTCTCGATACGGAGGAGCGGGCATGCGGGTTTCGTCGATTTTCGCTCAGGGTGGCCACCACGGTCACGACGATGACTGTGGCCACGGGTACGGGTACGGTGACGATGACTACTTCCGCGGAGGTCACGGAGGTCACTACTACAACGGCTACAACGATCGCCACTACGACTACGACTACGACCGCGGTCTCCTGCGTGGACTCCTGGACCTCTAGTCCCGCTGGTCCTTATCGGGGCACATCGGCTCCGCCGTCCCGGGGTGGGGATGGCGGAGCCGGTGTGTCCAGTGGAGGGATCTGGTTTAGAGCAGGTGGAGGTTGTCGTCGCTGAGGACGTGGTCGACGTTGACCAGGCCGTGCTGGTGGACCTGGCTCTGGTCGATCTGTGAGTGTTCGTTGCCGGAGCCGTTGTAGGAGTCGGTCACGGAGTTGTCGGGGTGGTTGTTGATGTGTACCGAGTCGTCGTGGTTTTCGATGTCGGTGACCTTTTCGGTGTTGTGCGAGCCGATGTCGGTGTGCGAGTTGTCGATGTGGCGGGAGTTGTCGACCTCGCTGCCGTTGGTGGCGACGTTGCTGTTGTAGGGGTTGGTGGCGT
>JALYTS010000135.1 GCA_030854185.1 Actinomycetota bacterium
GCCACTCGCTCCACCTGGGCGCTGCGGCGCAGCGCGTCGGCCCGACCGGTCAGCGCTCGGGCGCGCTCCTCGGCGGTGCGCAGCGCTAGCCGCGCCTCGACCTCCTCGCTGCGCGCGGTGCCCAGCGCCGCCACGGCTTCGTCGCGCGGTGAGGTGTCCGGTTCGGCATCCACCGAATCGTCCTGGGCCAGCCGTAACCGCTCCTCGAGCTCAGCCAGGCTGGTCAGCGCGGCGGCCCGGCGCGCCTGCATCTCGTCACGTTGACGGTGCAGCCGGTCGGCCTCGCCGGAGGACGACCGGGCCGCCTGGCCGAGCCGGGCGAGCTGCTCAGCAACCGCGGCTAGTTGAGCGTCCGACTCGTGCAAGGCGGCCAGGGTGTTGTCGACGTCCTCGGCGCGGTCGGCTTCCTCGGCGCTGGCACCCTGGAGCTCGGCGGCCAGCCGTTGCACGCGCGATTCCGATTCAGTCAACCGGATCCGACCGTCGTCCACGGCTGCCTGCACTTCGATGACGCTCAGGCTGCGACCCGACCCGCCATGCGCCCAATCGCCGCCGAGCAGGTCGCCCTCGAGGGTCACCGCGCGCGCGCTCGGGTGCGCGGCCACCAGCGCGCGGGCCGCGTCCAGGTCCTCGACCACCGCGGTGCGTTCCAGTAGCCGATGTAGCGCGGGGCTCAGCGTCTCCGGGGCCGCCACCAGATCTACCGCCCACCGCGCACCGGGCGGCAACTCCGGCCAGGTCGAGCGCTCTACTGAAGCCGGCGCACCGCCGACGAGCAGGCCGGCTCGGCCGGCGTCCTGCGCCCGCAGAAGCAACAGCGCGCTGGCCGCGACATCCACATCGGACACCACCAGGGCATCCGCCGCAGCGCCCAAGGCTGCGGACACGGCGCCCTCCGCGCCGGGCTGCACGGTGAGCGCCGCGGCAACCGTGCCCGCCACCCCGGGTAGCCCGGCGGCCAGCAACGGCTGCGAGCCGTCCTTGCGGGCCAGGCCCATCGACAGCGCCTCCACCCGGGCCCGCCAGGACGCGCACTGCTGCTCGGCTTCCCGGTGTGCCGCGGCCAGTTCGGTGCTGCGTTGCGCGGCGGACGCATGCGCAACCGACGCCGCCTCGTGCCGCTCGTCGAGCCCGACCTCGCCGGCATGCAGGGCACCGAGCTCATGCTGCAGCTCCTCGAATTCCCGCTCCGCGCTGCGCGCCCGCTCCCGAGCGTCGGCCAGCCCGCCCGCCAACCGGTCGATCTCCTCCGCGGTGGAGCCCGAGGTGGACCGCAACGCCTCGACCTGGCCCGCGAGGCGAGCCAGCCCCTCGCGCCGATCGGCGACGGCGCGGACCGCGGCCAGGTGGGCCCGCTCCGCGTCGCCGACGGCCTGCTCCAGCTCGACGCGCCGGTCCACGGCGTCGGACAGCACTGCCCGGGCCTCGTCCACCACCGCGTGCAGCTCGGCCTCCGAAGCCTCGGCGGCCGCAGCCTCGCGCTCCAGCTCGTCGGGGTCCCGACCGGGGCGGTGCGCCTCGGTCGGGGCGGACAGGTGCCGGGCTCGCTGCGCCGCCAGCTGCACCGTGCTGTGCAGCCGCTCGGCTAGCGCCGAGAGCCGGTACCAGGTGTCCTGTGCCGCCGACAGCCGCGGCGTAGTGGCGTCGAGCTGCACCTCCAGGCGGGACTGTTCCGCGCGGGCCGCATCCAGGGCGCTGTCCACCTCAACCCGCCGGGCCCGGGCAGCGGCCTCGTCAGCCTCATCCCTGGCGAACGCCGCACGCAGCGTCACCAGGTCATCGGCGTAGAGCCGCAGCCGGGCGTCCCGCAGATCGGCCTGCACGGCCTGAGCCCGTCGGGCGATCTCGGCCTGCTTGCCCAGCGGTTTGAGCTGGCGGCGCAGCTCGCTGGTGAGGTCCGACACGCGGGTCAGGTTGGCCTGCATCGCCTCCAGCTTGCGCAGCGCCTTTTCCTTGCGCTTGCGGTGCTTGAGGACACCCGCGGCTTCCTCGATGAACGCGCGGCGCTCCTCGGGTTTGGACTGCAAGATCGAGTCAAGCTTGCCCTGTCCGACGATGACGTGCATCTCGCGGCCGATCCCGGAGTCCGAGAGCAGTTCCTGGACGTCCAGCAGGCGGCACGCGCTGCCGTTGATCTCGTATTCGCTGGCGCCATCCCGGAACATCCGCCGGGTGATCGACACCTCGGTGTAGTCGATGGGCAGCGCGCCATCGGTGTTGTCGATGGTCAGGGTGACCTCAGCGCGGCCCAGCGGGGGGCGTCCGGCGGTGCCAGCGAAGATGACGTCCTCCATCTTGCCGCCACGCAAGACCTTGGCGCCCTGCTCCCCCATCACCCACGACAGCGCGTCCACCACATTGGACTTACCCGAGCCATTGGGACCCACGACGCAGGTGATGCCGGGCTCGAAGCGCAGCGTCGTAGCCGAGGCGAAGGACTTGAAGCCCTTCAACGTCAGGCTCTTCAAGTGCACGGTGCGCCGGACCCTCCTCGCTGCTCCCTTACTGCTGTCACATGCCCGAGCAGGGTACCGGTGCCTCCCGCGAGCACTGAATTTCGTCGAACCTCGTGCCGAGCAGGCTGCTGATCCCACCCGCCTTGATCATGGTCTCCGCGAACTCGGCCGCCGGGTCGGACATGGCGGTGATGGCCCCGCCGACGCCGAAGCTCACCTTGCCTGGCGTGATCACCAACGTCCGGATGACGATGCTGAGATCGGCGGCTCCGGTCAGCGAGAAGTAACCCAGCGCTCCGGAGTAGATCCCGCGCGCGCCCCCTTCCAGGCCGTCGATGATTCCCATGGTGCGAATCTTGGGCGCCCCCGTCATGGAGCCCCCGGGAAACGCCGCCCGCACGCAATCAACCGCTGACACGTCCTCGCGCAGCCGCGCTCGAACGGTGCTCACCAGGTGGTGCACCTGGGCGTAGCTCTCCACATCGAAAATCTGCGGAACATGAACCGAACCGACCAGTGCGCACGTTCCCAGGTCATTGCGCACCAGGTCGACGATCATCAGGTTCTCCGCACGATCCTTCTCGCTGGCGGCCAGGTCTGCTGCCAGCGCCCGGTCCTGCTCCGCTGACAGCCCACGCGGTCTCGTCCCCTTGATCGGCCGGGACTCGACCACCCGATCGGCGAACACCCGGATGAAGCGCTCAGGCGATGTGCTCAGCACGATCAGGTCGGCGAAACGTAACCACGCTCCGAACGGAGCAGGGCTGTGCGCACGCAGGAATCGGTAGGCATGCCATGGGTCGATCGCCCCAGCGCCGGTCACCATGTTCGTCAAGCAGACCTCATAGCTCTCCCCGGCCTTGATCGCCTCCTGGCAGGAAGCGATCAGTTCCAGGTACCGGGCCCGGTCGTGCCGGAGTCCCAGGTGGCCGAAGTCCAGTGAGCCGCGGACTTGCGGGCGCGCTGCGCCGGCGAGCGCATCCAGGTGCGCCCCAGTACTCCGAAGCCATTCCCGGGCGCTGGCCTCGTTGTCGGGGTCCGCCAGGGCGAGTAAGTACGTCGTACCGGTCAGGTGGTCGACGGCTAATGCCCGGTCGGCGAAGATCATGGCCGCGTCCGGGTTCTCCGAACGGTGCGCCAGCATGCCGCCGCATTCGGCTTTGAGCTCGTAACCCGCGTAACCGACCCAACCGAGCGCGAAGCCGAAAGGCAGTTCTGGCACCTCAGCGCTCAGCGAGCGCAAATCGTTGTCCAACCAGTCGAAGAACCCTCTGTGGTGCACTTCGATACGCCGTTGCGTGTGCACTGTCACCGTGCCCTGCCAGACGTCGCCGTAAGCCAGTCTGGCGAGCGGGCCGCTGGAATCGCCGAGGAACGAGAATCTGCAGAGCTCACTGTTGCGCCGGCTGCTGTCCAGCCAGAAGGAATGCGCCGAGGAGCCGTACAAACTCTGGAAGACCAACTCTGTGGGTGCCGAGGTAGCCTGCTGCGCGACCAGCACCCGAAGCGTCTGAGGTTTCTTGCCGGTGGGCTTGGTTGTGGGCGCTGGGGCGGATCTGCGTCGGTTCCTGGCGTGCGCCGGGTTGTGTTCGCGCCAGTCTTGGGAGAGCCGGGCGAAGTTACGCAGCAGATCCATGCCGTGCTCGGTGCGGATCGACTCGGGATGGAACTGCACACCCCAGGCTGGGCGGTGCCGGTGCCGGACCCCCATGATCACGCCGTCGCCGGTCCACGCGGTGACCTTGAGCTCGTCGGGGACCCTGGTGACGGTCAACGAGTGGTAGCGCACCACGCGCAGCGGCGACGGCAGGCCCGCGAACAGGTCCACACCGTCGTGCCGGACGTCCGACTCACGGCCGTGGAACAACTCCGGCGCGGTGCCGACGGAGCCGCCGCTGAGTTCGCACAGTCCTTGATGTCCCAGGCAGACACCGAGCAGCGGGATCGGCGCGCCGAGCACGGCATCGCGGCTGTAACCGAAGTCCAATGCCCGGCTGGGTCGCCCGGGTCCCGGGGAGATGATGACGTTGTCGAACTCGTCGAGATCGGTCACCCGCCAGCCGGCGGCATCATTGCGGACCACGATCGGATCGGTGCCGTTGATCTCGGCCAGGTACTGGAAAAGGTTGTAGGTGAACGAGTCGTAGTTATCGATGATCAGCGTGCGCATGGGTGCTCAGCGCTCGACGAAACCAATCAAGCCGCCCCGGGCGTCGGCGAACCGCTCGTTGACCTGCTTGACCTGTCCCGGCGCGGATCCGGAGCGCAGCACGCCGAGCAGTTTCACACAGGCCTCCCGCGATCCCTCTGCCACGACCTCGACCCGCCCATCGGACAGGTTGGCCGCGTGGCCGGCCAGGCCCAGCTCGAGCGCCCGGCAGCGGGTCCACCAGCGAAAGCCCACCCCCTGAACCCGACCATGCACCCAGGCCGTCATCCGCACCTGTGTCATGCCCCCATCATCGCGTGCTCGCCTCGATCCGGGCTTCTGGTGGTGCGGAGGGGCGCCGGTCGGACAGACTCAAGGAACTGGCCATCGCCATCGACCCGGACTGGTGTACCGCGCAGTCATTCAAGTGCTGTAGCGGACAAGCTTTCTGCGGAAAACTCATTGCACGTCGTTGACAGCATCAGTCTCACGTTCCGCAAACGTCTTACCGTGTTTGTCTTTCCAACTCGTGCGCCCGTTGACCTGCCCGCCGTACAAGACCGCGCCAGCAGCTGACGGGGAACGCAGCGAAAGATCCGCAACGAGGCGTAGATAGCCAGACTTCTCGGCGATCGGAACAAGCGCGTGGTTCTCCAGCAGCTTCTGGCGCGTTGCCTTATAGGTACCGTGGAAGGAGTCCTTATCTGCCAGCAAGACGCCATCTCCTGCGTGAAGTACGTAGCTGTCCGCAGTTGCCGTCATGCTACCGGTAGCGCCGCCGAGCGAGAAAAAAAACTCGCCCATCGCGGTATTCGGAGAATTATGTATTTCCTGTGCGGGCGGCGTGAGGCTGGACGGCACCGCAGCGGGACTCAATTCAGCGGAGAACGCGCTCACGCCGAGCAACTGGAGGATCGCGAGAACGTCGACGAGAAATGAGTCGAGATCGGCCTTGTGCGCCTCAGTCGGTCGCGGCGGCGCAGGTTCTTTGATGTTATGTACGATGGTTAGCTGGGACTTCCTCGCCAGTGCGACCAATCGCTCCTCCAGGTACCGCACGTCCGCCTTGTGAAGGCTGCCGTCGACCTTGGTGATCATGACTAGGTCGCGCCAGAACTCCTTGCTGACGTCGTTGTGGTCCTTGATCCGGGTTCGGACGTTGTCGCTCTCTCCGACGTACACGTGACTGCCCTCGCTACCGTCCTCAGCCTGGCCAACGAGGATGTATGCGCCGGTACGCTCAAACTCCTTGCGAACCTTTACGACGTCCGGATAGAGGTTTCGCGGGCACATCAGTACCTCGCCCGTCCAGTGCGACTTCCGTGCGATACGCAGGCCTTTCGGGTCGCCGTGTGGCAGGAAAATACTGATCGAGTAGGCGGCCATCGCGACACTATGCCACACATCATCGCCGCCTAGTTCATGCAGGACCCGCAGCGACTCCCAGACGACACCGGCGCGTACTCAGACCGTCCGCGCCGACCGAGAAGCACCATGAGCCGACTCCACGACAGCCCGGCTAGATACCGCCACTGCTGCTTCGGATTGATCGAGAGACCCCTCGCGGTCAAGCAACGAAATGGTATCAGCCTCATAGTCCAATGAAGCTGCTCAGCCTGACACGCCGCGCCACACCACGCTGCGGTCATTGTTGACCAGTGAGACGACGCGTCGGTCGAATTCGTTGCGCGCGGCGAGGTTGGTGGCTGCGCGGCGGATATAGCTGGCGAGGGAGTGCAGTTCGATGAGGTCGCGGATCAACGTCCAGCCGGGCCAGGTGGTGATGTCGTAGCCGTAAGCAGAGCTGAATTCAGTGCGCTCTATGTCTGAGTCGTGGAAGTGGTCAGGGACGGCGTAAGCGAGGTCGAGTTCCCGGGGACCATGGCTGGCGCGGTCCCAGTCAATAAGTAACCACCGGCCGTCGCAATCCTGAATCAGGTTGTCGAGCTGGGCGTCGGCGTGGATGAGGCCGCGACCGAGTGGCATCGAGATCGTCTCGTAGGCGTACTGGAGTCGTGCGGCGTGGGCGAGAATCCACTCATAGCTATCAGTTGCCAGCAGCGGGTGATCCCGTGCGGCGTCTAGATCGAGGGCTTCGTGTAGCCGAGCCAGCGGCTGGTGTCCGGGCAGCGGTGGAGGTTGACCGTCGAGGTGGTGCAGTTCCCTTACCGCATTAGCGAGATCCCGAGCCCTGGGGACGGTTGACGAAGGTAGATAGGGCCAGAGCGTGGCGACGGTGCCAGCGTCGCGCACCGGCTGCGGGTGCGGTGTTGGGGCTAGTGCAGGTCCGCCGTGGGCGACGATCCACGACGTCAGCGAAACGGCCCTGGCGGCACGCGCTTCGTTGGTCGGGGTAGCGCCGCTCAAGCGCACTACCACGGCCGCGGCGGGGAGGTGGAAGACCGCGTTCGACCGGGATGGCAGCATCCGCGCCCCGGAGGGGTCGAGGCCGAGCGCGCCGCAGACGGCATCCAACTCGTGGCGTCCAGGTAGCGCTCCACTGTCGCGAGGAGCCATCACGAGGCGGCGCAGGCGGTCTGGATATCGTGACGCAAATCGGCCACGTCCGCAGTCTGGTGCACCGCAAGACAGTCATCCAGCATCCGTAGCCGCTGGTAGGCGCGCCGGGATGAGGTGCTGAAGATCTCCTCCATCGCGTGGCGCCCGACGCTCACGGCGGCGTCCATGTCACCGGCCCGGGCATGGGAGCCAGCGAGACCGGCGAGGTTGACTGCGCGGGTACGGGCGTAGTCGCTGCCCTGAGCGCTGGTGGCTGCGGTGAGCAGGGACACCGCCCGAACGGCGACGTCGGGCTGGGTAGCGGAGAGCAGGTACCAGGCGTGACCCTGTTGAGCAGTCAGTTCCGCCGTGTCGACGTGAGCCGCCCACGGCGGCGCTGTGGTCGGATCGACGGCGGCGAAGTGCTGCTCAGCTCGACCCACGGCCCGCTCACACGCGGTGGTCTCACCCAACACGGCGTAGCTCCAGCTCTGCACGCTGGACAGGTAGCTCCGGGTGGCATCGGAGACGGCAGCGGGAGAGTTGTTCTCGACGGCTAGCCCGAACCCGGCCAGCCGGAGCGCCTCTTGAGGGCGGTTGAGGTGCAGCGACTGATGCGCCATGTCCAGTAAGACGTCCACAGCAAGGTCGGCGGCGCGCGGGTGATCGGTATGCCTGCACAGTTCCAGCGCGATCATCCACAAGCGACGTGCCTGGTCGTGCTGCTCGACATCGTAACTGCACCACGCCGTGAGCATCGCCAAGTCGGCCGCAGCGATGTCGAGACGGCCGTGAATCGCAGGGGTCGGGGCAGCTTCACGCAGCCGCAGAACCGACCTCAACTGGGCAATGGCGGCCGCTCGCGCCAAGCCGCCGCCATGCGCTAAATCGCAGCGCCGCAAGGCGTCGCTGGTGCGTTCGATCGCGTCGACGTCTGCGGCGCTCACCGACCGTGGTAGTTCGTCGGAGTCCAGGCGCGGAATCAGTCTGTGGAGCCTTTCCAGATCGAGATCTGCCTGCTCCAACCCGAGCGTGATCGCCGTGACCGTCTGCCAGAGGTCCACCGAGATGGCGGACGCAGCGCCACGCTCGCGCACCTCGTCGCTAGCAGCAAAGGCTGGATCTCCCGTCTCGCCGGCAGCTCCCAGTTCGAGAAGAGATGCGTCGAACCCACCGGCTATGAGGATGTGAGCGTCGAACGGCACGAACACCAGGCGGCCGTTGACCACGATTGGCAACATCGCATCTCGGAGGGACGCCTCTGACAGTCGCGGAGTCTCTGGCGCAGGCACGTCCGCCCACATCACGGCGGCGAACCGATCCTTCACATCGTCGGAGGCTCGCGCAAGGGCGGTATCCAGCACTTCTTGCATGTGCGGCAGCGGAGTGATGTCCGCCTGTCGGGCTTCCCACTTGTTGACCGTTCGTACGCCAACCCCGAGCCGGGCCGCGAAGTCACGCACGCTGAGGCGCAGCGCCTGGCGGAGCAACTTTGCTTCGCGGCCGGTCCAGCGATTCACGGTGGTCATGGGCGCCGCACCCCCTCGATCAGGTACATCGCACGCAGCGTAGTACGAGAGAACTGCACCAGAAGTGCGCCGCCACGGCACCAGCAGATCATTCCCACTGGACCCTGGTCCAAGCAGGCTTCTACCCAGGTGCCCAGGGCCGGGACGTTCGAGCACTGGATTCGGCAGTGCTGCCGGTTACCCGTAGTCGCCAGCGTCATCGGCGGGTGACAGGCCGGCAGCACTGCTCATCATGCCCCGACGCCGGTGGCTCGCCCCGGCTCTGGGCGCCGCCCATCGACCATCAAGACTAGCGCGGAAGCGGGTCCGATAAGTGCGTGAGCGGTCACATACGGACGCGGACAGTATGGCGTCACGTTGAAAGCAACGGCTTGGGTCGCCTCGACCACAGCATCTGTCCAAGCGCATGGCAAAGCGACGCAGACGTGACCCGCGAAGATCGAGGACTGCTGGCCGACCTGGCGCGACTGAACGGCGATATGGCGCCATTGGCTCTGCGAATCATGGATGGAACCGCCAGCGTCGCCGAACAGATGCACTACGCGCAGCGCCTTATCTCTGGAGGAGAACGACTCAAACGCCGGGCGCACGAGGTCGGTGACCCGATTATCGAAGGGGAGGTTGTCGCCGTCGAACCGATTGTGCTTCCAGCGCTTACCGTGGAGCCTGGCTGGGAATTGTGAGAAGCGTTCGGCAGACGCAACACCAGCCGTTCTTAGCGCTCGAGCAATTGGCCGAGTTGCTCAGTCACGGCGAGTCCAGAGCACCGGAAATATTTGAAGAGCAATTGGTGCGGCTCCTGGCACTGGCTGTCACACTGCTGCAGCAGCACCAGGTCAACAAGCGGGGGCAGTGTCAGGTTTGCGGCTGGACGAGGCGGAGGTGGCGATTTTGGCGCAGACGGCGACGATGCACTGTGCACCAGGCTTTAGCCCTTGCCATGGGTCAGAGCCTGGATGTGGTTTGGTGGCTTGTGTTCGAGAGCACAGGAGAAAAACGGAACCTGGCAGAGGTGCGGGCGTGGGTGCTGCGGTACCGCAATTCAGTCACGGGTGCGGCTGGCGGGGACTGGGCTGGCAGCGTGGGCAGGTGTGGGAGGAGCGGTTCATGAACGACTCGCGCCGGATCGCGGTGCCGCACCGGGGGCAAGGCCGACCGTCCTGGCCGTAGACGGCCAGCGAACGGTCGAAATAGCCGGAAGCGCCGTTGATATTGACGTACAGCGCATCGAAAGAGGTGCCACCGGCGGCGAGTGCCTCCGTCATCACCTCCGTGACTGCGGTCAGCACGGTGCGTCCTTGCGCTCGGGTCAGTGTCGCGGTGAGCCGCTCCCCGTGAAGCCGAGCCCGCCACAGCGCTTCGTCGGCGTAGATGTTACCGATTCCGGACACCAGGGTCTGATCCAGCAGCGCACGTTTGAGGCCCGTGCGCCGCTGCCGGATCCTCGCGATCACCGCATCTGGATCGAAACACGGGTCCATCGGGTCCCGCGCGATGTGCGCGACCGGGATGGGCAGACCGTCCACCACCTCCTCGACGGAGAGGCCACCGAACGTGCGCTGGTCGATGAAGCGCAGTTCAGAGCCGCCGTCGTCGAACTGTAGTCGCACCCGCAGGTGCGTCTCGTCGATCGCGCCGGGTGGCTGAATGCGCATCTGGCCGCTCATCCCGAGATGGGCCAGCAACGCCTGCTCGCCACCCAGGTCCAGCCAGAGGTACTTGCCGCGGCGCTGGGCGGCTCGAATCTGCCGGCCAGCCAGCCGGGCGGCGAAATCCAGCTCTCCGGCGAGGTGGCGACGCACCGCGCGGGGGTGGCGCACGTCGACGGCTGCCACGGTCCGCCCGGTGACGTGTTCGGCGAGGCCCAGCCGGACGACCTCGACCTCGGGAAGCTCCGGCACGCTGCGCTACCCCGCTGGCGGGGCGTTCCCGCTAGCCAGCTCGGACAGCGAGCGCCAGGCAGTCTCGGCGGCCCGCTGCTCGGCTTCCTTCTTGGTCCGGCCCTGCCCGGTCCCCCGGTCCACGCCGGCGATCACGGCGGTCGCGGTGAACTCCTTGAGATGATCGGGCCCGTCCTCGGTGATCCGGTACTCGGGCACCCCCAGCTCGCGGCTGGCCGTGAGTTCCTGGAGGCTGGTCTTCCAGTCCAGCCCGGCGCCCAGCAGTGGAGCCATCACCATGAGCTGGTCGAACAGCCGGTGCACCACCTTGCGGGCGACGTCCGTGCCGTGT
>JALYTS010000053.1 GCA_030854185.1 Actinomycetota bacterium
CGCCGGCCCTCGGCCCGGCGGTCGGGGCCGCTGCGGGAGGACCCTGCCGTTGGCGATCCCCTCCCTGCCCATCCTGTTCGCTGCAGGCATGTCATTGATGGACACCCGGGTGGTCCATGTCCAAGGCTTACGGCTGGGCATTTGTGACCCCATCCGTAAGATCTACTACGACATCACCACCGCCGAGCTGTCGATCCTCGTGGCGTTCGTAGTCGCCACCCTCGAGCTGCCCTGGGTTGCTGTCCGCGCAGCTCGGCCTGACCGGTCAGCCTTGGATTCCGGGGAAGCATCGACATCAACATTGCAGGCCGGGCAATCGTCGGGATCTTCCTGGCGGTGTGGATCGGCGCGGTCGTCTACTACAAGGTCCGCATCGATGATGCCACTACAGCCATCTGACCCCCGACAACCCCGAACCGTCCTGACCAGGCTTCGTGGTCAAGTGATTACGCCCTTTTCAGCAGCCCACCTTCGCGTATGGTTGGACGCGGTGCTAGGAGTGCAGGGCACTGCCGGCGGTCCAGTGGTTCCAGGGCAGTTCCCAGTCGCCGTAGGTGTCCCACACTGGTAGGGGCGGCCCCCCGGAGTTGGTGATCTCGACGACGTCGCCGAGCCCGAAATGGTCGTAGAACCACTGGGCGTTGGCCGGGCTGAGGTTGACACAGCCGTGGGAGGCATTGATGTTGCCCTGCTGCCCAACCGACCAGGGTGCGGAGTGGACGAACTCGCCGTCGTTAGAGATCCGCTCATCCAGGTTGACCCGTTCCCGGTAGTAGCCGGGCTGGCCCTTGCAGATACCAAAGGTGCAGGAGTCCATGATGATGCTGGGCTGCTTGTCGGAGATCACGTGCGGGCCGCTGTGGGAGGGGAAGCCGGGCGAGCCGAGGCTGATCGGCATGGTGTTGACCAGCGCGTCGTTGTGGAAGATCTGCATCTGCTCGGTGGCGCCGTCGGCCTTGGCGATCCAGGAGTCGTGCACCGTGTAGGCGGCGGTCCGGTCGGTTTGGCCGTACACACCGTTGCCTAGGTCGACTCCGTAGAAGTTGGCGTGCAGCATAATGGTGGTGCCGGGCTGCCAGTAGCTCTGCGTCCGGTAGTGCATGGTGTGGTTGTCGAGCCAGTACCAGCCACCTGGTTGCGGCGGGTTCGAGGTGACCGACAGCGCCTTCTCCGCGGCCGCCTTGTCGGTGATCTCATGATCGAAGGACACCCCGATGATCTGGCCGACGCCGAAGGTTCGGTTCGTGGTGGGGGCAGGGGTCAGCGACGGGTAGGCCTGGGCGACAGGGGACACGGTCCTCACCATGTCCGTTTGCTGCACCGACGCGCCGTCCGCGCCGAGTGCGGTAGCGCTGATTCGGTAGGTGGACCCGTAGCCCAGGACCTCGGTCGCTCTCCAGGTCGTGCTATCGGGTGAGAGCGCCCCAGTGACCACCGTCCCGGTGGCGGTGTTGGTCACCACGACTGAGCGCATGATGCCGCCCACCGCCTGCACGATGATCGGAATCCTGGGGTTGATCGCCGGCCCGGCCGAGGGCGTGATGTGCACTACCGGCCGGATCGTGGTGACCGCGCCCGAGCCACCTGCCGAAGCCGCTGACCGGGCCGTCAATACCAGCCCCAAGCCCAACGCGACGGCCGCAGCGACTACCAGAGTCAGCACCGCCCACCGCCTCGTCCTCCCCGCGCAGCTGCTAGCCCAGCTGATCAGCAACATCCTCAGCACGTCCTCCACTACCCCCATCTATCACGTTCACCACTCTGACTCCCAGGGTGCCATTGAACCGTCGACCCCGCTGCCGGAGCGGGGACCCGGCCAGCGGCGCTCGCGGCAGTGGAGAGCACCTCAGCAGCTGGTTGGCGGTACCTGAGTCAGTCACCAACTTTCAGACGGCTGGCCTGGTGTCGCCCCGCAGTGTGAACGGAAGTAATCGGGATAGTGGAGACCCGCCCGTCGGGTCTTAGGGTGAAGCCGTTCGAGTGAAGATCCGCACCCATGCGCCCAAAGGGGCGTTAGGCGCCATACGGGGAGTAGTCCCTCACGGCCAGTCAGACATCCAGACATTGAGGCCCCAGAACAGGAAGGCAACCGCGGGTGTTGTCCCATCGTCAGAACCGCGCGCTTCGCAGCCTGGCGGCTGGCGTGGCCGTCGCTGCCGTGCTGAGCATGCCACCAGCGCTCGCTCTGGCCAATCCGGCCCCTCCGCCCGCGCCCGACCCTGCCGGGACCGTTGCGCAGGTTCGTGCGTTGAGCCGTCAGGCCGAGGTGATCACCGAGCAGTGGAAGCTGGCGACCGACCGACTGGAGGCCCGTCGGGCCGATGCGGACCGGGCGCACAGCGACGCAGCAGCCGCAACGGCCACCGCCGAGGAGGCCCGCGCTGCCCAGAGTGTGTTCCGCGCGCAGGTGGATCGGCTGACCAGCGTTACTTTCGAGGGCGTCCGGATCAGCAGTCTGACCGCGATGCTGATCAGCGACTCGCCGCAGCAGTTCATGGATCAGATGTCCGCGCTGGACGTGCTGGCGGTGAGCAACAGAGCGGCGATGGACAAGCTCGCCGCCGCAGTCTCCCGCACCGAGCAGGCAAAACTCGCAGCCACCGACGCCGAGACGCGAGCAGCCGTCGCCGAACTCGACGCCGCTCGGATAGCTGGCGATGTGGCCCAGGCCCGGCTGGAGATGAGTCGCCAGATCAATCTGGTCCAGGAGCGCCTCGGCAAGCTCACCGCCGACGAGCACGCCCGGTACGCCTCCGAAGGATTCACCGACTACCCCATCGACGTGGCCGGTGACACCGTCGGGGTCAGGGCCGTGCGGGCTGCCCTCACCCGGCAGGGAGCACCGTATATCTGGGGCGCTGAGGGGCCGAACACCTTCGATTGCTCAGGTCTCATGATGTGGGCGTACCGCCAAGCCGGAGTGAACCTACCGAGGGTCAGTTTCGACCAGGTCAGAGTGGGCACCCCTGTGGTTTCGGGCCTGCTACCAGGAGACCTCATCGGCGTTTACTCGCCAGCAAGCCACATCGGCATGTATGTGGGGAATGGGCTTTACATCAACGCGCCGCAGAGCGGCGATGTGGTCAAAGTCGCCAGGGTCCCCTGGCGAGACGTCACGGCGATCCGCCGGATCGGATGATCCATCACGCTGACCGGCACCGCCCAATCCTGCTCACCGGCGACAACCCCCGCGCCGCGGGTCGGTCGCCGAGGTCGGCATCACCGACGTCCGCGCCGGGCTGCTACCCCAGGATAAGGCTTACGCCGTGCAGGACATGGAACACGCCGGGCGCAACCTGCTAGGGGTCGGCGACGGCGTCAACGACGCCCCCGCGCTAGCCGTCGCTCACACCGGCATCGCCATGGGACGCACCGGCTCCGACCTCGCCTTGGAAACCGCCGATGCCGTCGTCGTACCCGACGAACTCGCCCCCACCGTCATCGTCCTGTCCGCCGCGCCCGCGCACTACTGCGAAACCTGGTCATCGCATTAGTGGTCATCACCGGGCTGGTGATCTGGGACCTCACCGGGCACCTGCCGCCGCCCCTGGGCGTCGCCGGTCACGAGGGCTCCACCATCATCGTCGACCTCAACGGCCCGCGCGCGCTGCGCGACGCCACCTGGTGACAGGCCCGCACCGGGAACGGCCGCTGAACCATCACACCCAGCGAGGCGCGACGTGCTGCATCCTCGGGCTCGCCATTCGCGCTACTGCTGGAGGACCCGGTCCTGGTCACGGCGGCGAGCAAGTGCTGGTTAACCGCACTCAGCAACATTGTGGACGGGGCAGCTGCCCAACCCGACTAGGGAGCTACCGGCCTACCGACCTGTGGGCAACCCCAGCTACTATGCATTATAGTTATTCTACCCTGCGGCGCTCTCCCCCTCCCCCGCAGGGTGTCCCATGGGCGGTGGGCGGCTGGTCTGTTCCTCCTCGCCGCTCACCGCCTTGGGGACCGCGACCGTCGCAGGTCAGCCCCGGAACGGGCAGGACATGACCATGGCCGCGGCGAGCAGTGCGGCGCTCGCCAGCGTGGGGAGGGCTACCCCCACGGCGGTCGCCACGCCTGAGCCCAGTGCCCGTCTCAGGCGGCTGCGGCTCGGCCGGTGCGAGGAAAGTGCGTCGAGCCGTAGGGCGAGGCAGTCCTGAGCCATTCCCAGCGCGTGAGCTGGAGTGCCGTGCGCCGACATGCTCAGCAATGCCGCCCGGACCGTCGTCGCGCCATGCGAGCGGGCGGCGCTGGCGTCGGCGGACACCTCGACAAGGGCCCGCACGAGTGCCGGGGATCGCCGCATGAGCGGCAGCCACGGCAGCCCGGCGGCGAGCGCTTCGGCTAGCCCGACCAGTAGGTGGTGCTTGCCGCGCAGATGCGCCTGCTCGTGCGAGAGGACGGCTGCCACAGCGTTGTCCGGCAGGCTGCGTCGCAGACCCTCGGTCGCGACAACGAGAGAAGGGCGTCCCGCCACGCTGTAGGCCATCGGCTGTGGAGAGTCCAGCCACAACATCGATCCCTGTGCGGCTGCGGTTCCGGTGAGGATGCGGAGCAGATCGAGGTGCGTCCGGTGCAGGCGCCGCCGCTGCCGCAGGTGCCGGAACACGCCGGCACCGCCACGGGCCACCGCGACCGCGGCGATCAAGATGGCCAGCAGTCCCGCGACCTCGTCGACTCGCGGAAATGACCCAGCCGCCACGGCAGCCCAGCAGTGGTGCACCAATGTCACCACCCGCTGCGCGGGGCCGTGGCCAGGTAGCAGAACCAGGCCAGCGGTGACCACTACGCTGAGAAGGGTGCCGCTGACCAGCGCCAGCCAGGTCACCAGCGTGATCTGTGGGTCGGTGGCACCGCGGAGCCGGCGCTCAAGCCTCCGCGGTGCCACCCAGGCGACGAGCAAGGCCCCCAGCACGAGCACGAGCGCGATTGTCATCGGCTCTTTCGCTCCCCGAGAGCGCGGCGCAGGATCGTCGACTCATGGTCTGACGCCGACCGCGCGAAATGCAGCAGGACACCGTCGGGATCCCCAGTGGACGCGAGCACGTCGCGCAGCGCACGTGCGGCGGCCTCCTCCCGCGCTTCCACCGGCCGGTACAGGTACGCGCGCCCGGAACGTTCGCGCTGCACCCAACCCTTACGGTGCAGGTTGTCCAAAACGGTCATCACGGTCGTGTACGCGAGCGTGCGCGAGTGGTTGATCTCTGTCAGAACTTCCCGGACACTGCACGGATTCGCGACGCGCCACAGCACGTCCATGACTGTCGTTTCGAGTTCGCCCAGGCCGTGCATGTCACCCTCCTGGTCTGAGAGGATACGGGTCCGCCGAAGTCACGCCGAAGCGACGGCAGTGGCGGGCCGCTGCAGCCGGCCAGCCCGGTCCAGCGCGCCGACACCTGCGGCACAGAGCAGACCGATAACGGCCAGCGCGAACCACGGTAGCGCGGGCAGGCCGGCGGCCCGGCCCAAGTCCAGCGCAGTGCCAGTGAGCACGTTCCCGAGCATGATCCCGATTCCGCACACGGTGTTGTACAGGCCGTAATGCGTGGCCACTAGCCGGTTGTCAGACAGCGTGACGATCGTGTCCATCTCGAACGGGAAAACGACGATGGTGCCCAGCGCGAGTAGCGCTGCGGAGAACACCAACGGTGCCAGCAGCACTGCGGTCGGTAGTGCTCTGCTGCCCGTCGCGGCGGTCGCGGTGATCAGCGGCGGGAGGAACGACGCGGCCATCAGGCCCAGGCCCACCACGAGGCAGCGGCCCGGACCCCAGCGGCTCCGGCACCATGCCGTGATCCGCATCTGCCCGGCGATGGCGAGCAACCCCGAGACCGCGAACAGGGTCGCGACTCCGACTGTCCCGGCCACCCCGCTGCCGGCGAGGCGACGTACCTCCAGCGGCAGGGCGAGGTAGACCTGGAAAGCCAGCACATAGCTGCCGATCATCGCGATTGAGAACAGCACGAACGAGCGGTTCGCCAGCACCGAACGCCACTGCGTCACCACCGAGCTTGCGCGAGGATCGGCGGTGTCGCCGCTCCGGCGCTGCGGCAATGCACGCAGCTGCAGCACGCTGAGAACCGCGAAGACGCCCGCCGCCACAGCACATGTGAGGCGGAAATCGATGCCGGTGAGCGCCAGCCCCAGCAGCGGGCCGAACAGGATCCCGGTCTGGTAGAAAACGTTGAACAGCGCGAACGCCTCCACCCGCCGCTCACCGGCATCGTGCGCGAGGTAGGCACGGACCGCGGGGTTGAACAGCGCCCCAGCGAAGCCAGTCGCGGCCGAGGCCACGAGGAGCGCGGGGACCGAATCCACCAGGCCCAGCAACCCGAAGCCGGCGGTGCGCAGCACGCAACCGGCCACGATCAGCGGCTTGTAGCCCAGCCGGTCGGCCAGCGTGCCGCCGATGAGGAACATGCCCTGCTGGGCGAAGTTCCGCACACCCAGCACCAGGCCGACAACCCAGACGGCCAGCCCGAGATCACCCGCCAGGTAACCGGCGAGGTACGGGATCAGCATGTAGAAGCCGATGTTGATGCTGAGCTGGTTGACCAGCAACAGCTGCACCGGCCGGTCGAAGGAGCGGAACTGCGCGATCGTACGCATCACCGGTCCTCCTGCCCGGCCATCGGGTCGAGCACCCGGCGACACCGGGTCCAGCGGGTGACTTCTCGTTCGGTGGGGTGGGCGATCTCATCGGGTTCGGTAGGCAGATGGGCGGTCAGCAGACCATGCCGGTGGCAGTAGTCGTCGTTGAACACGGTGTCGAAGTAGCGTTGCGGGCCATCAGGGAACACCGCAGCGATCCGCACGTCCGGCTCCTCGGTGCGGGCCAGCCAGCCCGCGACCAGAGCGACGGCGCCCACGCTCCAGCCGCCGCTGGCGTACTGCGCGGCAGCGAGCAGCCGCGCGGCGCGGACCGCCTCGCCGGGCGCAACCCAATGCACCTCGTCGAAGGCCGGGTAGTCGATGTTGCGCGGGTGAATGCTCGATCCGAGCCCGCGCATCAACCGCGCCCGGGCGGGCTGCCCGAAGATCGTGGAACCCACCGTGTCGACGCCGACCAGTCGCAGGTGCGGGAAGAACTCCCGCAACGCCCGGCTCACGCCAGCCGAATGCCCACCGGTGCCCACCGAGCACACCAGCACGTCGACCCGGCCCAGCTGGGCGACGAGTTCCAGCGCCAGCGGCTCGTACCCGGCCGCATTGTCCGGATTGTGATACTGGTCCGGGCTATACGAGCCCGGATGCTCGGCTAGCAGCTCAGTGACCCGCTGGCGCCGCGCCTGCTGCCAGCCCCCGGTGGAGTGGGGGCTGCTGACGACGTCGATCCGGGCCCCGTAGGCGGTTAGCAGCCGGTGCATGATCGGCTCCAGGCCCGGATCGGTGACCAGGGTGACCGGGTGTCCGTAAGTGATGCCAGCTAGCGCCAGCCCGAGGCCCAGCGTTCCGCTCGTCGACTCGATAATCATCCCGCCGGGTGGCAGGTCCCCGCGCTCACGAGCGCGCTCCACCATGTGCAGCGCCGGGCGGTCCTTCATCCCGCCCGGGTTGTGCCCTTCGAGCTTCGCCCAGAAGCCGCGCCCCTCGGGGTTCAACGGCCGGTCGATCCAGAGCACTGGGGTACCGCCCACCGAACCGGCGACTGTGTCATAACGCGGCGCATAGCCGGTGGTCAGGACGCGGGCGGCCGGGGAAGAGCTGATTTGCCGCGCGTCGAGCGCGCGGTTGAGCACTATCTCCATGAACTGATCTCCCTGAAACGGGTGGCGAGGACGGCGATATGCGCGCAGCGACGAACCGCGTCTGCCCTACCGGCAGGCGATCAGGTCGTCGCGAAGGCGCTCCTCAGGTCCGCGCGACACACAGGGAGATCAAGATGTGACGTCCCGAGGGGGACGATCGAGAAATCGAGGAGGGAGGGCCTCGCCTCCGGACCCCGAACAGCACGAGAGCACCCGCCGCCGACCAGCCAGTCGCATCAGGGCCAACCGGAGCAGCGGATGCCTGATCGACCGCCCGGCGCGGCGCAGCATACACCTTGCTCCCGGCGCCCTTGTGCTTGTGACCGGAGTCGTGATGACACCGATGACCGGCCGACCCAACCTCTTCAGACTCACTGTGAGCCTGCCAAGCCGCCGCGTGAGCCACGCCCTGCGATCCAGCGCCAACAGCAACAGCAACAGCACCCGCGCACTCGGCGACCTGCCCGATTGAGAATGAGAGAATCGCCCAGAGGGCAAGGCCAACGCTCAGCGCCCGCCGACGGACAATCCTCCCCTCACCCCGCACGCCGCTACCCTACGACGGCGATCGCGGCGCCGAGCATGCGCAAGCCCATCAAGCACAACTCTCACTCATTCGTGACCACTGTGGACTGATCATCTCTCTCAATCGTGACTACTGTGGACTGGATAGGGGACACAGCTTCACTGGGTGATCGGGCAGACGGCGAGGACCCACACGATCCGACCCAGGTACTATCCCGCTACGTAAGACATAGATACCACGAGGAACCAGGTGATCGCTCACCGTGACCCCGACCTCCCGCTCCGCGTCACGCCCCTGCACGGCTCCCGGCATACCCCAGCGCCGGACGCGCCGCGGACGGTCGCCGACAAACCGCTGGGCGGTGGTGGGCGGGTTGGTCGCGGCCATCGTGGTGTTCGCCGGAGTGGCGGCCTGCTCCAGCGGTGGCGGCGGGAGCGCCTCGTCCGCGGGGGGCTCGGTGCAGCTTGCACACGTGCACGGCCTCGGCGTCGACCCCGGCACCGGCGAGCTCTACGCGGGCAGTCACCACGGTCTGATCCGGTTCCCGCAGCGGGGGGAGCCGAGCCGGGTGGGGGGCCTGGTACAAGACTTCATGGGATTCGCTGTGGTCGGACCGAACCACTTCCTGGCCAGCGGGCATCCGGGGGCGGGTCAGGACGGGCCCAGCAACGTCGGTCTGATCGAAAGTACCGACGCGGGACGGACCTGGCGGACGCTGTCGCTGGCCGGACAGGCCGACTTCCACACCCTGAAAGCCAGCCACGGCCTGATTTATGGCTCCAACGTCGGGCAGCTCATGGTCTCCCAGGACGGGAAGGTGTGGGATACCCGCGCACGGATCGCGATGGCCGACCTCGCCGTCAGCCCCAAGAACGCCGAGACGCTGCTTGCGACGACCCAACAGGGCCTTGCCCGCAGCACCGATGGCGGACGGAGCTTCGGGCTCGTCGCGGGCGCACCACTGTTACAGCTCCTCACCTGGACCGACACCGGAGACCTCGTCGGGATCACCCCCGAGGGCGCCGTGCAGGTGAGCAGCGACGGTGGCACCACCTGGTCCCAGCGCGGCTCTGCGGGAGGGGCACCGGAGGCGCTCACCGCGTCCGGCAATCAGATCTACGCAGCCGTCGAAGGCAAGATCGTCAGCAGCGACGATGGTGGAAGCACCTTCAAGACCCGGTACGAGGGAAGCTAAGCAGCGGATCCTCTGAGGGCAGCCCCCGAGGATCGCGACTGAGATTGCGCCCCTCAGGCCCCGGGCTTGTGAGCGGCGAGCCGTTCGACGATCCCCGCCGCGAACCGGTCGTGGCGATCGATCCGGAACCCCGCGGCGCGGACCTGCTCAATCGGGCGGCGCAGAAAGTGCTCACCGCCCACCGGGATGGCCACCAGCTCAAGTACACGCTGGCTGGCCCGCAGCAGCCGGACCGAACTGGCTACGTGGTCGGCGAGCAACAGCACACCCCCGGGTCGCAGCACCCGGGTCATCTCGGCCAGGGCCTTTCGGTCGTCGGGGATGGCGCACAGCGAGAAGGTGCAGACCACTGTGTCGAAGGTGGCGCTGGGGAAGTCGAGTGCTTCCGCATCGCCCACCCGGAGCTCGACGTGACGGTCGAGGTCGTCGGCACGTCGCCGCGCGATCGCCAGCATCTCCTGGCTGAGCTCGATACCGGTCAACCGGACGTCGGGCGGGTAGTGCTCCAGGTTCAGGCCGGTGCCGACCGCGACCTCGAGCACCTCACCGCTCACCTGCTGACAGATCCAACTCCGGGTGTCACGGAACAGCACCCGGTCGAAGAACCGCATCTCGCGGTCGTAGGTCTTGGAATGCCGGTCCCAGTACCGGCGCCACCGCGCGCGCCGTGCGCTCTCAGCCACCACACCGTCACCTCCGCATGCACCCAAAGTACTATCTGGCGTAGTCGAGCAGCCGACAGGATCCAGCGATGAATGTGACCGATCTGGCCATCTCGGGGCCGCTGCTACTGGCCGCCCTGGTGGCGCTGGCGGCCGGAGCCATCTCCTTCGCCTCCCCGTGCTGCATCCCACTGGTCCCCGGCTACCTGGCCTACCTCGCCGGACTGGTCGGCGCGGACGCCGCGCCCACTGGCAGCGGCGTCGCCACACGCCACGGTAGTCGCGTGCGCGTCGCCGCCGCGGCGCTGCTGTTCGTGCTCGGCTTCACGGTCGTGTTCACCACCGCGGTGCTCGGCGTGCTGCGGCTGTCCGACACTCTGCTCGCCAACGAACTGCTGCTGCAGCGCATCGGCGGCGTGGTGACCATCGTGATGGGCTTGGCGTTCCTCGGACTGATCCCGGCGCTGCAGCGCGACGTCCGTCTCCATCACCGACCTCGCGGAGGGTTCTGGGGCGCACCACTGCTCGGCGGGGTCTTCGGTCTCGGTTGGACGCCATGCCTTGGACCGACCCTCACCGGCGTGATCGCGCTCGCCAGCGGCACCCGGGTCGGTCCTACGGCGGCCCGCGGGCTGGTGCTGGTCCTGGCCTACTGCCTCGGGCTGGGGTTGCCCTTCATCCTGCTCGCCATTGGCAGCACCTGGGCCGTCAACACCGCCGGCTGGCTGCGCCGCCACACCAGGATCATCCAGCTCACCGGAGGTGCGCTGCTCCTCCTCGTCGGCGCGCTGCTTGTTACCGGCCTGTGGGGCGAACTCGTTGCCCTGCTCCGGCGCCCCATTAGCGGATTCACCACACCTCTCTAGCGTTGGGCAGCCCTCCCTCGCGGCGTCGGACCCACTACATCCCGCGCCAGCGGCGGCCAGTAGCCTACGATCGACGATAGTAAACGGCCCCGGCACGAGGGATTGATGCTCCGACCGTCTGTGCCCACGCACACCCCGCAGCCCAGCGGTGAGATCGCGCAGCTCGACGGGATCGCGGTGGACATCGAGCGCACCCCGGTGCTGCGCGGGGTCGATCTGGCCGTGCGGGTCGGGGAGGTCGTCGGCCTGGTAGGGGCGAACGGGTCGGGTAAGAGCACTCTGCTGCGCGTCCTCGCCACGCTGCTGCCGCCGGCCGGCGGTACCGGTCATGTCCTCGGCGCGGCGCTCGGGACATCGGCCTGCGCAGCGGTGCGGCCGCGGATCGCGCTGGTCGGGCACAGTCCCGCGCTTTATCCGTACCTCACCCTGGCCGAGAACCTGCACTTCGTCGCCCGACTCTTCGGTGTCACTGGCAGCGACGTGGACGACGCGCTTGAGGCCGTTGGTCTCAGCGGTGCAGCAGGCCGTCGTGCCGACCACTGCTCACAGGGGATGCGGCGGCGGGCCGAGCTGGCGCGGGTGCTCGCAGTCACGCCGTCGCTGCTGCTGCTCGACGAGCCGCATGCCGGGCTGGACGCCGACTCGCGCGGGCTGGTCGATCTGGTCACCGATCGGGTGCGCCGCAGCGGCGGCGCGTGCGTGGCCGTCTCGCACGAGCGCGACCGGCTGCACTGCCTGGCCGACCGGGTGGTCGAGATCGTCGACGGGCACGCACGCCCGCTCGGCGTTGGCGGGAAGGTGCCGGCGTGACGACTCTTGCCGGGGCACCGACCCCGCTGCGGCAGTGCGTCGAGCTCGCGGGCAAGGACCTGCGTGCCGAGGCCAGAGCCGGGGAGGCACTGCTGGTCACGGTGCCGTTCGGCGCCATCGGGCTGCTGCTGGTGCCGCTGGCGGTCGGCACCGACACACCGCTGCTGCGCGAGATCGGGCCGGGGCTGTATTGGGTGGTGGTGTTGCTGTTCGGGGTGCTGGTCACGCTGCGCGCGAGCACCGTCGACGGGCCGGCGCAGCTCGACCTGCTGCGGCTGTGCGGCGTCGGGCCCGGGACCCGGCTGGCGGGGCGGGCGCTGGCTAACACGGTGCTGCTGCTCGGAGTTCAGGCACTGCTTGGGCCCGTGGCGGTGGTTCTGTACGACCCGGACCTGTCCGGCTGGCCGTGGCTGGCGCCGGCGGCGCTGCTCGTCGCCGCCGGAGTCGGCGTGCTCGGGGCCCTCGCGGACGCGCTCGCGCAGGGCCTGGCCGGGCGGACGACGCTGGGCCCGCTGCTGGTGGCGCCGCTGGCGGTGCCGTTGCTGCTGGGGGCCACGCAGGTGCTCACCGCGGCGCGCTATGACCGCACGGCCTGGCCGTGGCTGGCGCTGATGTTGACCGCCGATCTGCTCACTGCACTCGCCGCCGCGCTGTGCGCGGCTCACCTCGAGGAGGCGAGATGACGCCGTCCGATGCCCGGCTTCCCATCCTGGCCGGCGTGGCCGTTATAGCCGGCCAGGCCGCGGCGCTGTTCGCGCCGCCGGACCAGGTACAGGGCGAGCTGATCCGGTTGATGTACGTACACGTACCCGCCGCGTGGGTGGCCTACCTCTCCTTCGCGATCACGCTGGGGGCCAGCGTGAGCTGGCTATGGCGCCGCGGCCCCGGCGCGGACCGGGTCGCGGCGGCAAGCGCCGAACTCGGGGTGTTCTTCACCGGGCTGGCGATCACGCTGGGGTCGATCTGGGGCAAGCCGACCTGGGGGGTGTGGTGGACCTGGGACCCCAGACTGGTCACCACTGCCCTGATGTTCTTCGTTTACCTGGGCTACCTAGCGTTGCGTCGCGCCATCGTCGATCCGGTCGCCCGGGCGCGCCGCTGCGCGGTGTTCGGGGTGGCGGCCTTCGCACAGGTCCCAGTGGTGCACATGTCCGTGCTGTGGTGGCGCACCCTGCACCAGCCACCGACGATTTTGCGGCCCGGTGACCCGACCATCGATCATGCGATGCTGGCCGCGTTGCTGATCAACCTGGTCGCATTCACGCTGGTGTTCGCCGTGCTGCTGCGTGCGCGGGTCCGGCTCGCCGCCGCCGAAGACGCGCTGGAGGCCGCGGAGGACGCCCGCGGGCGCGAGCTGGCGGGCGACGCGGTGTCCGCACCGAAGCTGGCGGGCTTCGGTGTCTGAGTGGGCGTGGGTCCTGCTGGGCTACGGGGTGGCCTACGGCGCACTCGCCGGCTACGTCGCGGTGCTGTTTCGCCGGCGCGGGCGAGTACGCCGCCGGGCGGGTGGGCTGCGGTGAGTCGGTACCGGCTGCTGTTCTTGGCAGGTCTCGGGGTGGCCGCGGTGTTGCTCGGGCTGCTGTTCTTCGGCAACCTCAATCGCAACCTGGTCTACTACCTCACTCCCGCCGAGGCGGTTGCGCAGCGGGCCGACTTCGCTGCCGGGCAGCGGCTGCAGATCGGCGGGTACGTCGAGCCCGGGAGCGTGGTGCGGACGGCCGACGGGCTGCGCTTCATCGTCGCCGCCGGCATCGCGCCGGGCAGCGCCACGGTCGCGGTGCAGCACACCGGAGCACCGGCCCAGCTGTTCCGCGCCGGCATCGGCGTGGTGCTGGAAGGCTCCTGGCGCGGCGACGTCTTCGTGTCCGACACCATGCTGGTCAAACACGACGCGAACTACCGGGCCCCCGGCAAGCAGGCAGGGGCGGCCGGATGACCACCGCGATCCCGGCCGCCGGCTGGACCGGCGCGCTGCTCGGGCTGGCCGCGTCGCTCGTGCTCGCGGTCCTCGGTTTCCGCGCGCAGCGGCGCCCCGAGGCGGTGCGACACCGGCAGATGCGCGTCACGGTGTGGTTGCTACTGGGTGGGGCCGCGCTGTCGATGCTGGCGCTCGAGGTGGCCCTGTTCACTGATGACTTCGCGCTGGCCTACGTCGCCGAGACGCACTCCCGGTCCAGCTCACTGCTGTTCACGTTCACCACCGCATGGTCCGGGCTCGGCGGCAGTCTGGTGCTCTGGGCGCTGGTGCTGGCCGGGTACACCGCGGTGGTGGCCCGCGGGGTCCCCGGTACCGATGACCGGCTCGGCACCGGGGCGCTGGGCGTGCTGGGTGTCGTGTCGTCGTTCTTTTTCGGCCTGATCACCACGGTGGCGAACCCGTTCGAGATCCTGGCGGATCCGCCCGCCGATGGGCCCGGCCCCAACCCACTGCTACGCGACCACGTAATGGTCGCCTTCCACCCTCCGATGCTGTACCTGGGCTACGTCGGGTTCACCGTGCCGTTCGCCTTCGCGATGTCCGCGCTGCTGCTGCGCCGCGGCGGGGTGGACTGGCTGCGCCGCACCCGGCGGGCCAACCTGGTGGCCTGGAGCTTCCTCACTGGTGGGCTGGTGCTGGGTGGCTGGTGGTCATATGAGGTGCTCGGCTGGGGTGGCTTCTGGGCCTGGGACCCGGTGGAGAACGCCGCGCTGCTCCCGTGGCTGGTCGCGACCGCGTTCATTCACTCCTCGGTGGTGCAGCTGCGCCGCGGCATGCTGCAGGCGTGGAACTTCGTGCTGGTGATCGCCGTGTTCGGGCTGACCATTCTCGGCACGTTCCTGACCCGCTCCTCGGTCGTGGCCTCGGTGCACAGCTTCAGCCAGTCCGCGGTGGGGCCGGCGCTGCTGGGGTTCTTCGTCCTCGTGGTGGGCGGCGGGTTCGTCCTGTTCGCGCTGCGCGGAGAACGGGTCGCCTCGCTGTCCCGCCCGGAGTCCCTGGCCAGCCGCGAGGGCGTGTTCCTGGTGAACAACCTGCTGCTGAGCCTGCTGGCGTTCGTGGTGCTGCTGGGCACCGTGTACCCGATCCTCATCGAGGCCCTCACCGGCTCTCAGGTGTCGGTGGGCCGGCCCTACTTCGACCGGATGGCGGTGCCGATCGCCTGCGCGCTGCTGCTGGCGATGGGTGTCGGCCCGGTCACCCCCTACCGGCAAGCCACGGCCGCAGTATTGTGGGCCCGGCTGCGGATCCCGCTGCTGGTGGCCAGCGCGGTGGCCGCCGCACTGGCGCTGGCCGGTATCCGGTCGGTGAGTGTGGTGGCGGTCGTGTTCCTCGCCACCGGGATCGCCGCGTCGAGCGCCCGCCAGCTGGCGGTCACCGTGCCCAGCTGGCATCCGCGGGGCGTGTTCCGGGTGCTGCGTTCCCAGCGCGGGTACTGGGGCGGGCAGCTGGCGCACCTCGGGGTCGCGCTGGTCGCGGTCGTCATCGCGGTCTCCGGGGGGCTCGCCGACCGGGCGACGGTGACCCTGGGCCGGGACCAGTCGGTGCGTTTCGCCGGGTACTCGGTGTCCTTCGAGCGCACCGAGCAGCACCGGCTGGCCGATCGGGTGGTCACCGACGCGCACATCGCCTTCCGCGCCGACGGTCAGGTGATCCAGGTGGCGCAGCCGCGGCTGAGCTCGTTCGCCGGGCAGCGCCAAGCGGTGGGGGCACCGTCGGTGTGGTCGACCCCGACCCGCGACATCTACGTCGCCCTGGCCGACCTCTCCCCTGGGTCGGTCACGCTCAACCTGTACCGCTACCCGCTGATGTCGTGGCTGTGGATCGGTGGCCTGCTCGTCATGGCCGGTGGATTCTGGGCGCTGGGGGGCCGCAGCCGGCGGCGTGCCGAGCCCGAGGTGCTCACCCCCGGGGAGGTGGCGGCCCATGCCTAGGCGGGTCGTGAACGTCGGCATCGCCGCCGCCATCGTGCTACTCGCCCTCACCGCTGTCGGGCTGCTTCTCGGCGGATCCGGTGAGCGGGATCGGGCCTCGGAGCTGCAGCAGCGGCTACGCTGCCCGGTCTGCACGAGCGTCTCGATCGACGAGTCGCAGTCGCAGACTGCGGTCGCGATGCGCCGGGCCGTCGCCGAGCAGGTCGCGGCGGGCCGCAGCGACGCGGAGATCATCGAGTTCTTCCGGGCCCGTTACGGCGACTGGGTGCTCCTCGACCCGCCGGTCCGGGGTAGCACCGCGCTGCTGTGGCTGCTTCCGGTTGCGGCGACGCTTGTCGGGGTGGCGGTCCTACTGGCCCGCGCCCACCGTGCCGTGCCGCCGGTCGTGGAGATCTCGGCTGCCGACCGGGAGCGGGTGGCCGCCGAGCTCGCCCGCACCCGAATCCCCGAAGACGAGCCATGAACGTCGAGCGGGCCCGCCTGGAGGAGTTGCGTGACCAGGCGCTGCGCGACCTCGTCGAGCTGGACCGCCAGGTCGCCGACCGGGAGATCCCGCCCGACACCGCGGCCGGGTTGCGCCGGCGTTACGAGGTGACCGCCGCTCGCGCCCTCACAGCCCTGGACGCGACGGCGCAGTCAACGATCACCGCGGTCCCCGCTCGCCCCCGGTTGTGCCGCGCGCGGATCGTCGCCTACGCGCTCACCGCGCTCGCCGCCGTGGTCGCCGCCGCTGTGCTGCTGCCCCAGTTCGTCGCGCAGCGGCCCGCCGGCGGCTTCGTCACCGGCAACGAGGTGACCCAGGCCGCACCTGGGGTGAGCTCGAGTCAGCTCGACGCGCAGTGGTTCACAGCGAACGCCCAGCTCTACGCGCTCAACGACCCCGCCGCGGCGCTGGCCACCCTGGAGAGGATCCGACGGCGCACCGACTTGCCGCCTGGGGGCGCTCAGCAGGTGGACGAGCTCGCTGCCGTCGCCCGGACCCGCCTGCCGGGGAGCCAGCGGTGACGGCGCTCGACGAGCTGCGCCCGACCCGGGGATGGCGCGTGATCCGCTGGGCCGCGCTGGCCGTCGCGATCCTCGCCGTCGGCATCGGCGCGGTGTTCGGCATGCAGCTGGGCACCGACCCCACGCTGGTCGACAGCCCCCTGATCGGACGTCCGGCCCCGACCCGGGAGCTGCCCTACCTGGAGCGCGCTGGCGTACTGCCGCCCGCCGAGCTGCGCGGCCAGGTCGTCGTGGTGAACTTCTGGGCATCCTGGTGCGCGGCCTGCCGCCAGGAGCACCCAGCGCTGGTCGCCGCGGCCCGCGACTACCAGGCGGCCGGCGTCACCTTCGTCGGCGTTGACTACCAGGACCGGGGCGGGTCGGCGATCGGGTTCCTCGACGAGATGGGGCGCGGACCGGGCCGGTACGTCACCGACCCCGGATCCCAGCTCGCGCTGGACTTCGGCGTCTTCGGCATTCCTGAGACGTTCTTCGTCGACCGCACTGGCACCATCGTGGCCAAGATCACCGGCGCAGCAAACCGTGCCCTGCTCTCCCGCGTGCTCGACGCCATCCTCGCCGGCCGGCGGCCGGAGTCACGCACCAACGGTTCCGTCCAGCCGGCCCCGGCCCCGCTGAGTCCAGGAGGCCAGGGCTGATGCGCTCAGAGGTCCGGTGGACGATCGTCGTCGTCGTGGTGGCGATCGCCGGGGCGGTCGCCCTGTGGCCCCGCGGCAGCACCGCACCCGGTGCGGTGCTCAGTGCCCCCCCGGCAGCGAGCTCGACGAACCTGACCAGCCCCAGTCCGGTCGATGCGGAGCTTGCCGGCCTGCGGCAACGGGCCACGCTGCAGCCCTGCCCGGCGCCCAAATCGGGTTCGCCCCGACCCGCCGGCCCGCTGGCCGGTGTCACAGTCCCCTGTCTCGGCGCCCCCGGCGCGGTGGATCTCGGTGCCGCGCTGGCCGGGCGACCCGTGCTGCTCAACCTCTGGGCGTCGTGGTGCGCGCCGTGCCGCCAGGAAATCCCCGTCCTGGCCCAGTACTCGACACGGCCCGATGCGATCCTAGTGATCGGGATCGACGTACAGGACCGGCCAGCCGACGCGCTGACGTTGCTCGCCGACCTTGGCGCCCGCTACCCCTCGGTCACCGACCCTGACGGCGCACTGCAACGCGCGCTACACGCCCCGCCGGTTCTGCCGGTCAGTTACGTGCTACGCCCCGACGGGTCGGTAGAGATGGTGAGCCCGCCTCGGGTGTTCCGCACCCCGGACGAGGTGGGCCGCGACGTCGAACGCCTGCCGGGGAAGACCGGCTGACCGGCTACCGACAGTCCTACTATTCAACGTAGTATATCTTGTCTTGGCCACATCGTGCGGTTCGGAGAGGAACGGGGGTCCCACCATGGCCGGTGATCCGGAGGAGAAGGGACTACGACGGCTCCGCCGGGTACGCGCCCGTCGTGACGCCGCCAACCTGCACCAGGAGCAGGTGAAACCGAAGAAAACCCCGTACACGCCCGCGTACTACCGGCAGTTGTACAAACGGATCGCCGGATGGGCACTCGCCGGACTCGGATTGCTCGTGGCCGGATCGCACGTCGTCACCCACCTCGGATACTTCCAGGTGCTGCCAAACGTGAGCATGCAGGACCTACTGATGGGGTACCCGGTGGCGGGGATCCTTTTCCTCGCCGGAATTGTTCTGCTCGGTAGCTGAGCGGATGCCGACACCACGGCCACCGACCCGCTCACCGCATCGCGAGCCAGCCGGGGAAGCAATGCGCGACGACCCAGCGGGCGGGCAAATGCGCACCAGAGAAAGGACACGGTTGTCATGAACGTCGTGGGCCGCGTCGGACTGCTCACCGCTGCAGCAGATACAGTAGCACTCTGCTCCGATCATCGTTGTCGCGTTGGACGGTAAACGATCTCGTACATGCGAATAGAGTTTGATCTCGACCATTCCCGGTTCGGTCGCCATCCACCTACAGTGCGCACGTGCCGGATCCGGCCGGTGCCCACGAACAGCCGCTCCTCAATGGGGTTGACGTAAATAATCCGCAGTGGCCGAGGATGTCGCTCTACCGACTGGAGTAGTCGCTCGAGGACGGTGGCGAAGATCTGCCCCTGAAATGGGTTGTACAGGAACACTACGGTGACATCGTCCGGAAACTCGTAGTCCAGCACATCGGCGTGGACGAGTTCGATGTCCGGGCAGCGCGGCCGCCGGCGGTTCCGGTCGATGTTGTCCCGCGCGATGTCGTGGAGTGTCTCGGAGATCTCGACGCCGATAATCTTCCGGAAGGGATACCTTGCGGCCTGCAAGACCACCCTGCCCATGCCAGAGCCGAGGTCGATGAAAACGTCGTGGTTGGTCACTTCGCGTGGCGGGAGGATCCGACGTAGGGTTATCCACCCCGCCGGTCGATACCCGTGGCAACCATGTCCATTGAGTCCGAGGTCGCCAGGTTCAATCTGACCCGAAGTCCGTACGCCGTACCGCCGATCGAACAGCAGGTCGGTGGCCGCCGAGCGGAGCACGAGGTACGGGATCTTGATCACGCCAGAGACGCGCTCCGATACCGGCTTGCCGCCGTACGTTTCCATCATCGCCCCCAGCTCCGACGTCAGCAGCTCGCTACTATCTATCATAGTAACTATCGAGCATAGTATTATCGCCGTTACCGGTCACCCCTACCTCAGCCACGCTGCGTGCCCGTACCCTTAGCTTTGGAGGCGGCGCCATGCAGGGATTGGGAGAGCTGGAAGAGGCGGTGATGGGCGTGCTGTGGCAGGCGCAGAGTCCGCTCACAGTCCGCGATGTGCTGTCGGAGATCAACCGTTCGCGGGCGCTGGCGTACACCACCGTCATGACGGTGCTGGACAATCTGCACCGCAAGGGCTGGGCGCAGCGGGAACGATCGGGTCGCGCCTACCGATACCGGGCGACTGAGGCACGGCACGAGGCCGCGGCACGCACCCTGCGCGACCTGCTCGCCTCCAGCGGTGACCCCGACGGCGTGCTACTGCACTTCGCGAGATCGGCGTCGGACCACGAGTCGACCATCCTGCGTCGCGCACTGGACGAGCACCCAAGCCGATGACAATCGCCCTTGTTCTGGTGCTCGGAGCGCTGCTCGTTGCCTGGGCGGCTCCCCGGCTGCTCGAATACCGGCTGTACGCAGGCGCCGACCCACAAACCTCCCTGGTCACCTGGGTCGCCCTCGTGGCTAGCACGCTATTCAGCCTCACGACCGCAGTGAGCCTGATACTCCTTCCTGGTCACGGGCCTGCGCGGCAAGTGGTCGCCCTAGCGCACCACTGTTGGGCTGCGGTGTCACACGGATCCGTGCCGCGGATCGACGAGGTTACGGCTCTGCTGTCAGTGGTGCTGGCGACGATCGTCGTGGTACGGGGCGGCGCCGCTGTTCTCCGTCACACGCTGCAGCGGCGGACGCTTCACCACAAGCACCTCGATCTGCTCCGCATCCTCACAGGCAAAGGGGCGGCTTCGGGCGCTACGTTGTGGTTGGACGTACCGCATCCCATGGCCTACAGCGTGGCGGGGCGACCCGCGCTCGTCGTCGCCAGCGAAGGGCTGCGCCGCTGTCTGCCCACAGACGCGGTCGCGGCCGTCCTTGAGCATGAGCGGGCCCATCTGCGCGGCCGCCATCACCTACTGGTGGCAATCGCTGAGGCTCTCGCCGTCGCGCTGCCCTGGCTGCCATTGATGCGGCGCTCCCCCTACCTGGTGCGGGCACTGGTCGAGGTATCCGCGGACGTGGTCGCTGCGCGTTCACACAGTGCCGGGGCGGTCCGCGCAGCCTTGCTGGGCATGTCAGCGGCGGGTCCCTCTCCAGCCCATACCCTCGGCATGGCACCCGATTGCATCGCGCTCCGGCTGGCCATCCTTTCCTCAGGCCGGTCAGAACGTGGTCCCCTCAGACGGACACTGCACTCCGGATTGGCCGGCGCGATCGCAGTGCTGCTCCCCGCCTTCGCGAGCGCCACGCTCCTCGCGGTCGCCACTGTGGCGTTCTGCCCTGCCCTGGGCTGAGCACCACACTCTGGCGGAGCTACTTGGACCTCGGACCGTGGTGGCGGCCACTTCGCCACGCAGGGTCGCGACCAGCCGGCTCAGCACGATCCGCCTGTCGGTTGGGCTCATGACCCGAGCTATCGCCGCCGGGAGCGGGAGCGGAGCAAGGCGGTAGCCAGCGTCCCGAGCCCGCGGCCGGTCAGCGGCCACTCGGGCACCGGGCCGTTCGTAACATTCTTACGGAACACTATTCATCCTGCTGGCCGGGGCGGTCGGCGCTGTTCCGCACAGCGGTCGGCTAACGGAACACCCAACGACCGGCACATCGGTCCATTCGTGCGCGCGCTGGTGTGTAGCGAGTCAACGCGGGGGACGCAACCCGGCAAGGGTGACTGTGACGAGTCGGCGGGCGGCCGCCGGGGACGACACGGTGCTGGCCGCTGCGAGGGCGTGGAGGCAGTAGCTGGCGAGGTCCTCAGGCGCGAGGTCCTCCCGGAGGTCGCCGGTCTGGGCGACCTCGGTCAGCAGGTCTCGAAACAGGTCGACGAGCTGCTGCTGCACCTGGGTGACGTGCTCCCCTCGATGCAGCAGCGCCCCGAGTTCGGGGCCGTCGTGCCCGCGGTGGTAGCAGATCAGCGCATAGGCCTGCAGCACCGCTTCGAGCCGCTCCCCGGCGTCGCCGGCATGGTCTCGGAGTTCGGCGAGATGGTGGAGATGGCCGGCGACGTGACGTTGATGCCAGGCCAGCAGAATCGCCTCGACGTCGGGGAAGTACCGGTACAGCGTCGCACGTCCGATGCCGGTCTGTTCGGCAATCCGCGACATCGTCACCGACCGCACCCCATGCTCGGTCACCAGCGCCCACGTGGTGTCCAGGATCGCGGCGTGCACCTCATGGCGGTGCGCCTCGATCGTCTCGTTCCACAGTCTCGGCACCAGACCAGTGTACGAGACGACACAAATCAAGGTGGCACATCACGACTCGACATGGACGCTATGTCTCACATAAGCTCGGTGTTGCCGTGAACGACAACTACGAGAACCGAAGGAGACGCGCATGGCTGACCGGCCGCCTGACCCCACTCCCGCGCACGCCGGTGGCCTTACCCACCGCGCGAGGGCAACCCGCGACGGGGAGGAAGCGACGAACGGGCAGCCTGATGCGGCGCCAGCAACGAGCACTCGTCCGAGCGTGGGTACCGTTCCAGATCCGAAGGCCAAGCTCGGTGTGCTGGCCGCCGCGGGGATCGTCGGCCCGATCCTGTTCACGGTCGGCTTCCTCGCGCAGGATCTCCTCCGCGGCGGGTACGACCCGATCGCGCGGCAGATCAGTGAACTGGAGGCCAGCCCCACCGGGTGGGTGCAGCAGGTCAACTTTGTGCTGTTCGGGCTGCTGCTGATCGCATTCGCGGTAGGGCTGCATCGCGGAGTGCGACCAACACGGGCCGGGGTGGTCGGCCCGGCAATCCTCGCCTGGAGCGGGGTGGGGCTGGTCGTTGCCGGGTTCTTCCCGTTGCGAGCCGACGCCGCGGGTCTCATCTACGACCCGACCGGGGTGCACCACGTCAACGGCGCGATCTTCTTCCTGAGCATCGGGGTCGGGCTCGTCGTGGTGTCGCGGCGACTCGCGGGCGATCCGAGATGGCGCCACCTCGCCACCTACACCCTGGTGACGGGCATCGTGCTGCTGGCGATGGACCCCTTCAACGGACTCCTCGCCGGTCCAGGGGCGCCGTTGTACCCGTGGTCTGGCCTGCTGCAGCGGGCGACACTGGCCGTGTGGATGCCCTGCGTGGTCATCCTCGCGCTCCGGCTACGGCGCGTGGCCGCGCCCCACAGTGGGCGCAACGGCAGGACTGATTCGCCCCGCTTACCCGACCCCACCGGCGGCCGGCCCGACCGCGACGGATTCCCCGGCGCGCCCCGCTGGGCGAAGGTCCTCGGGATCGTCGGCGTCGCCGCCCTGGTCGTGGCTGGCATCCTGCAGAACACCCTCGCCGGCATGGGCGGGCGCTGATCGCGATGACCATGACACCCCGCCTGCGCAAGCTCGCGCTCACCGCGCACGTCACGTCCTCGGTCGGCTGGATCGGCGCCATCGCTGCCTTCCTCGCCCTCGCGATCATCGGCCTGACCAGCCAAGATGCCCAGACGATGCGCGGTGTCTACCCCGCGATGACGGCCATCGGCTGGTTCGTCCTCGTCCCACTGAGCCTCGCCTGTCTGCTCACCGGACTCATCCAGGCCCTGGGCACCCCATGGGGAGTGTTCCGGCACTACTGGGTCCTGTTCAAACTGGCGATCAACCTCGTCGCGACCATCCTGCTGCTGGTCCACGTGCAGGTAGCTAGCCAGGTCGCCGACGCCGCGGCCCAGACGAGCCTGTCCAGCGGCGATCTCGTCGCGATGAGGATCCAGCTCGTGGCCGACTCCGGTGCCGCCTTGCTCGTGCTGCTCGTGGCCGTGACGCTGTCGATATACAAGCCCAGGGGCCTGACCCGCCACGGGTGGCGCAAGCAGCGCGAGCAGCGAGCACAACAGCGGACCGTGACCCGAGGGGATCAGCCAGCCGACCTGGCCGCCCACTGAACCAGATAAGATTTGGTGTGGCTCACCGCTAAGAAGTCGAGGTCACAGACTTGATCGAAGTTACTGACCGGTTAGCCAGGGTCCGGCTCGGTCGTGTCGGGGTCGCGTAGCGGCCGAATAGAGACGATCGCGTGACACTGCTGCGCCGCGCAGTTTACTGTCGATCATAGTAATTAGGGTCACCGGTTCAGGCTCGCGCGGAACTCGCCGACGGCGAACTGACGCCGACCGCGATACTCGTCAGCCGCTGCGCAGCTCCGCCGGAGGTGCTCCTGCACTCTTCGGGTACTGAGCTACTAGGACACCGTGGATGATCAGGCGCTGGCGGGCGGAGAACTTGGGATGGCAAGTGGTGAGGGTAATCAGCGCTCGTTGCCGCCCAGGACGGAGCACCATGCCAGGATGACCGGGAACCGGAGCGATCACCTCGCGTTGCGAGGGGAGCACGATCTCCTGGCCGACGACCTCAGAGTAGACACCGGGCATTGGGGCGACCTCGCGGCAGCGCGGGTCCGTGCCCTTGCCCTGTTCCCACCCGGCGACCTCGTCTCGCATCGGCAGTACGCGGTAGACGAACCAGGTGTCTCGAGTCTCGACGACCAGCGCATCACAGGACCGCAGCAGGTCCAGATGGTTGAACGGGGAGCCTTTGCCGACGCGGTGGCCGCCCACGGAGAAGTTCCCCGATTCGCCCGGCATGGCAGTGTCCGGATAATGTCCAGGTCCGACCGCCAGTTCGGCCTGATCGGTGCCCTGCAACACCGTCCAGCCGAAATCGGGACCGAACACCGGCACCGACAACTTCGCGATACCGGCACCTTGCAGCGGTCGATCCAGGATTGCGCGGGGGTTACGCCACTGCTTATCGAGTTCTGCGGTGACCTTCCGTTGCTTCGCCGCGGAGATCCAGTCGGAAAAGTAGAGCAGGTAGAAGACGAACAGCAGCAGCACCATGCCGAGCGTGAGCACCACCTCACCCGCACCACGAACTCTGGCGCGGATCCTGCGTCCAGCGGGTCGGAGTGCTCGGGTGGCCGGCGAGAGCGGCCTTTCCACCACCCTGTGCTGTGCGCTCATCGCACGGCACCTCCCATCCCATCGCCTCGCTTCAAGTCTCACTCGGTGGTGAACTTCGACTATAGAGGATAGTAGTCAGCGTGCCACACCCCGTAACATCCGGCCGCTTTGGAGCTCAGCCGCTGTCCTCACCGGCGTGTTCGTTCGCCGGTCGGGTGGGTGTTGGTGGGAATCCGGACTTGGACGTGGAGGCCGCCGTCGGGTCGGGAGTGGGCGTGTACTTCGCCGCGGTGGGCGTGGGCGACTGAGCGCACGATTGACAGGCCGAGTCCCGCTCCGCGGTCGGGCGAGGTGTGGCCAGAATCGCTGAGCCGGTCGGCGCAAGCCAGTCTGCGGAACGGCTCGAACAGTCCGTTGACATCGTAGCCGGGGACGGTGGGGCCGGTGTTTTCCACGGTGAGACAGGCGTGCTCGTCGGTGGTGTGGGTGGTGATCGAGACCCAGCCGTGTTCGGTGATGTTGTAGCGGATCGCGTTGTCGAGCAGGTTGTGCGCGAGGCGTTCCAGCAGCAGTGGGTCGCCGACCACGGGTGCGGGCGCGAGGGTGGGGCGGATCTCGACGCTGGCTTGACGTGCCGCATCGTCGGCGATGGTGGTGACCTGTCGGGCGATGTCGGCGAGGTCGACGGGACTGTGCTCGGTGAGGCGCTGGTCGCTGCTGGCGAGCACGAGCAGGCCGTCGATGAGACGTTCGTGGCGGTGGTTGACCTCTAGCAGCGTGGCACCGAGTTGTCGCACCGATTCCGGGGCGTCGGGGGTGTCGAGCGCGACTTCGATCAGCGTGCGGTTGATCGTCAACGGTGTGCGCAGCTCATGGGAGGCGTTGGCGACGAACCGCCGCTGCCCGTCGAAGGCGCGGTCCAGCCGCTCTAACATGGCGTCGAAGGTGTCGGCGAGATCTTTGATCTCGTCATCGGGCCCTTCCAGCGCGATGCGTTCGTCCAGGCTGCGGTCGGCCACGCGGCGGGCGGTCGCGGTGATCCGCTGCAGGGGGCGCAACGCCCGACCGGCCAGCAACCATCCACAACCACCGGCGACGCCACCGACGACAGCGAGCGAGGCCAACGACCAGTGCAACATCGCGTACAGCGTGTCGGCGCGGCCTTGCTCGAATTGGGCTTTGAACGCTTCATGCAGCTGCGCGATGCGTGGGTTGCTGGGTGCGTCCGCTTCGCTCAGGAACTCCGCTGTGAGCCGTTGGGTGATGCCAACCCGAGCGGTCAGTGTGTGGTCGAGCGATTGTCTGAGGTAGAAGTAGGTCAGGGCGATCAGCATCGCGCCGGCCAGGAAGAACGCCCCGGCATAGAGCAGGCTGAGCCGGACCCGAATCGTGGAACGCCACCAGCGGGTCATGGGATGCGGTATCCGGCGCCGGGACTGGTTTCGATGATCGGCGGGTCGCCCAATTTGCGGCGCACCATCATGATGGTGAACCGGACGACGCCGGTGAAGGGATCGGTGTGTTCGTCCCAGGCCTTTTCCAGGAGCTGTTCGGCGGAGACCACGCCGCCGTCAGCGCGCAGGAGTTCGGCGAGCACAGCGAATTCCTTGCGGGACAACGCCACCGGCTTGCCGTCTCGGGTGACCACCCGGCGGTGCGGGTCCAGGCGAATGCCGGCGCGCTGGAGCACCGGCGGGACGGCGGGTCTGGCGCGCCTGCCCAGGGCTTGGATGCGGGCGATGAGCTCGGCGAAGGCGAACGGCTTGGTGAGATAGTCGTCGGCACCCAGCCCGAGACCGGTCACCCGTTGGGTGACCGCGGTCGCGGCGGTGAGCATCAGGATCCGGGTGTCGGTTCCTGATTCGACCAACGTGGCACATACCTGGTCGCCGGACACACGGGGCAGATCACGGTCCAAGACGACGACGTCGTAGTCGTTGACGGCCAGGCGCTCCAGCGCGGCGTCACCGTCGTAGGCCACGTCGACGGCCATGGCCTGGTTACGCAGCCCGACGGTGATCGTGTCGGCCAGCAGCCGTTCGTCTTCCACCACCAGTACCCGCACACCCACCATCGTGCCTGCTCGTGACGTTGGGCCGTTGTTAGGGAATTCCCTAGCGCTGCTCTAACGCCCGACTTGGTGAACTGGCGACGACCCCACGGCAGAGGAGGACACCCGCATGGCTGTCTCGCCCCCCAATCACGGTTCCTGGGCTCCGAGAGGGCCCGACGACTTGTACACCAGCCCGCCGCCGTGGGACATCGGCCGCCCGCAACCGGCGTTCCTCGCCCTCGCCGATGCGGGTGCCATCCGGGGGCGGGTGCTGGACGTCGGCTGCGGGACCGGCGAGCACGTGCTCCTGTCGGTCGGCCTCGGTCTGGACGCCACCGGCGTCGACCTGGCGTCCGCGGCACTCCACACCGCCACGGAGAAGGCGCGCGACCGAGGGCACGCGGCGCGGTTCCTCCTCCAGGACGCCCGGAAGCTGGCTGATCTCGGGGAGTCCTTCGACACCGTGCTCGACTGCGGGCTGTTCCACATCTTCACCGACGACGACCGTGCTGCCTTCGTCAACAGCCTGCGGTCCGTGGTGGCGCCGGGTGGCCGCTACTTCATGCTGTGCTTCAGCGACCAGCAGCCGGGCGACAGCTGGCCACGGGTGCGGCGGGTGACGCGGGACGAGATCACAGCTTCGTTTGCCGAGGGGTGGCGGGTCGACTCGATCGAATCGGCCACGATCGACATCACCACCGACCCGGACGGCATCCGAGCCTGGCTGGTCGCCGTCACCAGGATCTGAGCTTGCGCCAAGAGGAATTGCCATGCTGACCTCCGAAGCCCACGTCGAGACCGACCGCCCGAGCCGGTACCTCGTCCAACTCTGCCGGCACTTCAACCACCAGGGTCGGCACCTACCCCACCGGCTGCGCGCCCACCACGGCGGTGAGGCGCACGAGCGCCCCGAGGGGCAGGCGCACGTCAGATGGTCCGAAACTCACGGAACTGTCAACTTCGGCTGGGGCCAGTGCGCCATGCAGGCCACCCCGGACACACTGACGCTGCGCGCCGAAGCCGCCGACGAGGAAAACCTGCAGCGAATCCAAGGTCTCCTTGCCGGACACCTCGACAGGTTCGGTAGACGTGACGACCTGAACGTGAACTGGCAACGGCCCCCAGCGCCCACAGGTGAGCCCGGCGATGCCATCCGCACCGCTCCCGCGCCCACAGCACGAGCCGTGGCACGCCGAAAGCGCCGCAGGACGATAGGCCTTGCCGTGGCAGGCGCACTGGTCATCGCCGTGCACCTCGGGCTGGGCGGAGCTGTGCTGGTGGCCTCGCGATGGACGGGCTGGACCGCCGACATCGTCCTGGCGGTCGTCGTCGTGAAAGTCATTGCCGTGACTGTCATTGCCCTGCGCCGCCTGGCCACCCGTCGCAGCAGAGCCGCCAAGGCCCCCGCCAGTTCGGGCTCGCCGCACGTCGCTTCCTCGGCCGGCAGCTCAGTGCGGTCATCGGCTTCCCACGGACAGGACGGAGGAGGAACCCAGTGAGCTATAAGTCGATGATGAGAGCCGAAGCTCGGGTCCCGACGCCGAAAAGCGAGCGGTATGCCAAGCAACTGGGCAGCCACGCCGCCTGGAAGACCCCCCGTGCCGAGTGGACCCCTCCGCACGGTGTGATCGAGTTCCCCGGCGACATGGGGACCTGCCGGATGACTGCAGAACCTGACCTCCTGGTGCTCGCCGTCGAGGCCACGGACCCCGCGGATCTCGCCAAGATCCAGCAGATCGTCGGCCGGAACATCGAGCGATTCGCCAGCCGAGAAAACCTCAAGGTGCAGTGGATGCAGGACTGATGAGGTGCCGCCCGAAGGGCACCGTTTGTCTTAATGTCCGTGGTCGTCGGGCCCGTGGTGATGATCGCCGGACTGCCCCGGACGCTGGCCCTGCTCATCGGGTCGATCGGTCTGCGGTTCGGTCGGCGAGCCTTCGGTGCCGCGGGAGCTGTTGCCGGATTCCTGGAAACCCTGCTGGGACTGCCGGTCGACCTCGAACGGGCGCATGCGGCCCGTCATGGTGTTACCGATTACGGCAACACCGGTTGACTCCCCGCTGAGCTGCACGGCGCGGTCACCGGGACCGGAGAAGCTGTTGCGACGTACGACAACGTCGGGAAAATTCCGCAGATT
Organism: Actinomycetota bacterium; assembly: GCA_030854185.1. Classification (GTDB taxonomy): domain Bacteria; phylum Actinomycetota; class Actinomycetes; order Mycobacteriales; family Pseudonocardiaceae. Next base: position 28,528 of record JALYTS010000053.1, read on the forward strand.
GACCGCCTGGGCACCGTTGACCTCGCAGGTGTTGCCCTCGAAGAGGATCGTCATCCGCCCCGCCGGGGCGCGACGGGCGCGGGGGTCGTCGATGGTGGCGATCAGGCACTGGACATCGACGTTCCTGCAGACATTGTTGGCGATGACGACGTCGTAGGTGGCCGGGGTGTCAGCACCGTCGTAGGTCTGGAAGCAATCGGTGTGCGGACCCCCGTCGGGGTAGCCGGAGGCCTTGATGTCCTTGATCGTGTTCCCGGTCAGCCGGTGCCCGACTCCGAAGAACCGGATGCCGTCGGCGTCGTTCAGAGTGCGCAGCACCGACTCGCTCACCGTATTGTTCCGCACCGTGACCCGCTCGCCGCTGAACCAGATACCGGTCCCGTCGGCGCGCTGCACGGTGTTCGACTCGAGGAGCGTGTCGACGCAGCCTTCGCATTCCAGGCCGTTCGCGGTGGCGTTGTATATCACATTGTTGCGGGCGACAAGGCCACGACCCGTCATCGTCAGACCACTCCCGTCGCGCAGCGTCAGCCCCTGGATCACGACGTAGTCGGCCTTGACAGTCATGCCTCGCATGGTCGCGCCGTCGGCGACGATCGTGATCGGCTGCTGAGGCGTTCCCGAGGTCGTCACTTCCAGCTCAACGTCGGTGAGACCACCACCGGCCAAACACACCATGCTTCCTGGCCGGACCTGCGCCACGGCCGCACGCGCCTGCTCGGGCTCGGTGATCCGATCGGCGCAGTCCGCCGGCAGCGGGCCGGCCTGGTTGGAGGGGGGTGGCGCGGCGGGAGGTGGAGGGTTGACGGACTGGGCAGCCGTACAGCTGCTGACGATCAGTCCAAGCCCGATCACCGTGGCGAACAGCCCGCGAATTGTGCCGCCGTTCATCTGCTTCTGCTCCCCTGCATCAACGCCTCGCGATCGCCTGCGGACCGGCTATGGACCGTTCCTTGTTCGGTCGCCAGACATTTATCGAGCCCGAGCTTGGCGGACTCGATCCAGCCCGCGGTCCGGAAGCCGTAGCGCCGATCGAACTACAGGTCGGTGATCACCGAGCGACGCAACAGGTACGGGAGCCTCGATCCCAGTCATGATGTACTCAGGTACCGGCTTCCCGCTGAGCGCCTCGGTCATCGCCCCCAGTCCTCTACGTCACCAGCTAGTGCCTTCATGGTAACTATCGCACCTAGTAGAGACGCCGTTACCGGTAGGCATCGCGGGCTGCCCGTTGCGACGCTGTCGCCGGCGTACCTGAACACGAACGGGCCCACCTATGCGGCCAGCATCACCTGATGCTCACGAGACGCTCATCGCCGCGGAGCCGCTGCTACCGCCGACCCCACCGCCACACCAGCCCGCTGCCATCGCCGCGGACGGCGACCATGACCAACACTGGTTTTATGACGGCGTAGGTCCGTTTGCGCGTGCGCGGATAATCTTGTTCATCTCGACGATCTCCATGCGCTGCGTGGTCTTGATCGACTTCGCGAGATTCTGCGCTGCGGGGTACTTGCCGAGCTCGACCTCCTGCTGCGCCATTGGCACGGCCGCGGAGTGGTGCGGCACCATGTTGGTCAAGAACACGACATCGCGCTGCTGGGGCGTGGCCGCGCCGCGCAGATCGTTGGTGTTCTTGTCCCAGGCGGTCTGCTGGTCGGCAGGGGCGGGCATGTCCGAGGCTCCGAAGGTCTTCAGGAAGCCCTGCATCGTCCCGATTTCCTGCTGCTGCTCGTTGAGGATCTTCTGAGCGATCGCCTTCACTTCCGGTGCCGAACCCATCGCGAGCTCGATCTGGGAGTTGCGAACCGCCTGCATGTGGTGCGGCAGCATCTTCTGCGTGAAGCGCACGTCAGTGTCGTTGTAGGCGCGCTGCGCCGACACCGACGCGGGCGACGAGCCAGGGGCAGCGTCGGGAGTGGATGCGTTGGTACCACAGCCGCCCAAGGCCAGTCCCATGGCGAGGACCAGGCTAGCGACGGGGATCGTACGACGGATGTGCATGCGAGCAGCTCCTTCGGTGGTCGTGGCGACTGGGACGTTGAGGAGTCCGTTGCCGGGGCTCAGATCACGTGCCACAACGGTGTCCCCGCCACGTTCAGATACCCCCACCGAGTACTCGTCAACCTGAGAACGACGATTTTTCTATTAGGATCTATAGTGGCCGCTGCCCGCGCGGCTCTCCCCTTCCCGCGAGCAGCTCCAGGGCGACTCCCCGCGAGGCTGCTGTGCCCAAGCTGGTGTCAGGGCAGCAGCGACCAGGCTCCGAACGGCAGCACTAAGCCGCCGGCGATTCCGAGCGCGAGCGACGCGGCACCGGCGGTGTAGGCGCCGAGGGCGGTCCAGCGGCCGGCCGGGGCCAACGACATCGACGACGGCCGGCGGTCGCCACCCGCACCGACCTCGCGCTGCCCGCCCTGCTGTTCTACCTGGCCGCCTACGCCGTGACCAACCTCGGCGCGTTCGCGGTCGTCGCGGAGCTCCCCCTCGCCGACCGGCTGGAGGACTACCGGGGTCTCGCTCGGCGCCACCCCGGCCTCGCTGCGGTGCTCGTCGTGTGCCTACTCGGCCTGGTCGGCACCCCACCGACAGCCGTGTTCCTCGGCAGCTCGAAGTCTTCGCTGCCGCGATCGACGGTCGCTTCATGCCCGGCGTGAGTGTCGACTGGCCGCTACTGCTGGCGATCCTGGCCACCGCGTCGATGACGCTGGGCAACCTGGCCGCGTTCTTCCAGGACAACGTCCGCCGCCTGCTCGCCTACTCGACGATCTCCCAGGTCGGCTACCTCCTGATGGCGGTCGCGAGCAGCGCGGATGCCGCGAGGTCCCCCACCCCCGGTGACGCCTCGCCCCGCGCGCCCACGAGGTGCTCGATCGTCTGCGCCAGCGGGGGGAGGCCCAGCACGCCGAGCACGGCGGCGCAGCCGGCCAGCGCCACCAGCGGCGCGCGGGCCGGCGCGGCGACCTCCCGGGTGCCGGGTTGCTCGGTGTCCCACCCGGTCTCGGCTTCGGCCGGCTCCGGCTGCCAGACGAACCACGCCGCCTTGGCGCTGTAGACCGCGGAGATCACCGCGCCCGCCAGGCCGGTGACGTAGAGCGCGGGGCTGCGGGCCAGCGCGGCGGCGAGCACCTCGTCCTTGGTGACCCACAACGAGAGCGGCGGTAGACCGGCCAGCGACGCGGCGGCGATCGTGAACGTCACACCCACCAGCGGGTAGCGCCGCGCGGCACCGCGCAGCGCGGGCAGTGCCTTGGTGCCCAGCGCGGTCAGCCACGCCCCGGCCGCCAGGAACAGGGCCGATTTCGTGGCGGCGTGCGCGACCAGCTGCGACGTGCCCGCTGCCACCCCACCCGCGCCCGCGGCCAGCACCATGAACCCGACCTGAGCCGAGGTCGACGCGGCGAGCAGCTGCTTGAGTCGGTCTGGGCGACGGCGACCAGGCCCAGCGCCACCGCGGTGGCCGCGCCCACC
>JALYTS010000136.1 GCA_030854185.1 Actinomycetota bacterium
CGAGGTGGCCCGCAAAGTCGTCGAGACCGACTTCGCCGCCGACGTGCTCGACGCACCCGCCCTACGGAGCCAAGCAACCGACCAGCGGTGAACTCGGCCATCACGGTCTCGTGGTGTTGACCGGGCCCAAATAGCATCGCACCGCGTGATCTCGGGAATGATGCGCTTGGCCGCCCGGCATGGTGCGGTGACAGTCAACCTGGTACGCGAGATGGCTCGGATCGCAAGTCTCCGAGAAAAGCGAGTCTACGATACTGACGTTACCTGTCGGTGGTTGCGCTGCCGGAAACCTGTCAGCGCCAAGCGGCTCAGGGCGGTCCTTCCGTTGGATGCCCCAACCTGGGGCTGGGATCGGTTGGAGTCGAGATGGCGTCCGCTCATGCCGATGACAGTGCGTTGTGTAGCAAGTCACGACGACATTGATCCGAACCGGGAGATTGGTCTCTGGATGTCTTGATCGAGTTTGCGGTATCAGCCTCGCCTATTCACGGCGATGATCATCGGGTTGGGAACCTCGACTCACCCTTTTGTTGATCTTGTTTTTGGGTGGTGGGAAGGAGACCGTGCCCGGCTGTCGCGTCGGGTGGGCGCCGGTTCCACGGGCCGGATGGTTCCTTGGGTCGTTGGGACGGGTGGGTGCTGGTCAGGGTGGTTGCAGGGCGAGGATGGTGGTGAAGGCGTGGTGGAGGTCGTGGGCCCAGGGCCAGGTTTCGGGGATTTTGAGGCGTCGGCGTCGTTGGCCGCGGACGAGGCGTGCGGCGGTGTGCAGGAGTCGGTAGCGCAGGTTTTGGGTTCGGCTTTGGCGAGGTCGCCGGTCAGGGCGAGTAGTCGTAGCCAGGCCAGCAGGTCGCGCCAGATACCGTGGTGCACCAGGCCTGGTTGATGGCGTAGTCGCGGGAGGGCAGGTGGGCCAGGCCGGGTCACCCGACACTGCCCACACCTGGCCCGGCGCGGCCGCAGCCGAACCACACCCACCTCACCGCGCACCATCCGCCCACGAGCCCAACCCCACGGGCCCAGCCGCCCCCGACACCGGGCACCCCCAACTCGCCACCAAGCAGCACCGTCTCGACCGCCGCGCGATCCACGCCTACCGTCATCACCGGGTGCACTCCTATGCACCAAGACGGCCCTTCCGTGTCCGCCAAGACATGCGGAAGGGCCGTCGCCTACCCCGACGTCCTCACCCTGGCGTCGCACACGACCACCGGCAAGAACCAGCCGATCATGGCCCACCACCCACCACCATGATCAGCCCACGCTGACGCGGTCATCCTCACGCACCGTGGCGGTCAACAGCAGGCCGTCGTCGACGATTATCTCACCCTCGCTGGCCAGCCCAGTGGAGTGGCCCGCAACCTCGGCACCCAGCTTGCCAACACACGCCAAAACACCGCTCAGCACCAGACGCGGGTGCAGCACCTTAGGACTGCGGTGTTGGCTGGGACCGCCACTCAGACTTCGCTTAACGACACCCGGGCGCAGCTCACCGCATCCCTGGACCGGGACAAGGCGATCCAGGCCCGGATCGACTAGATCAAACTCACCGGCCAGGACGGACCACACGCCCAGCTGCTGAGGCCGCCCTACTCGCTGCCCGACCCGATGCTTCCGCGGCCGCTGATCGCGGCCGGCACCGGCGCCCCAGCGCACTCGGTCCACTCGGCGATCCGGCTCGCCATCCTGGCGATATGGTGATCTCGCGGAAACGGGGAGCCACGGCGGACAGGCTGATGCTGGGCTCTGTGGGGGAGCTCCCGACCAACTGGGCGGTGGTCGGTCAGGCGTCCAGCCGGCCGGCGCGGGCACCGGCGACCATGGCGTGCCACTGCGCGGCGGTAAAGGCCAGCACCGGGCTGTCGGCGCCGAGCTTGCTGTCCCGGACACCGACCCACCCGGGCAGCTCGGTGATCACCTCCACACACTCTTGCCCGTCCGGGGACGAGTAGCTCGACTTCCGCCACTGAGTGCAGATGCCAAAGGTGTCTTGTGCAGCTTCGTGGTCCACGACATTGCCTCCACTCCGCGGACCGGCACGGCCCACGATCTCTTGTTGTTTGTAGCACGCTGTTATTGAACGCGGCAGCCTCAGGGTAATGGCGATGACATTGCACTGCAATGGCTTCTCTTACCGCGACTGGGGAAAGTTACCGGACGTCGTGGACCTCATCAACACGATAGAGGCGGGACTGCCATCTGGTAGCCAGTGGCCGGCGCGAAACGCCACCAGAAGGCCGAGTAAGTTCACTCGAAGGCGGTGCTATTACCCCGATCGAGGATCCAGTATCTCGACGGTCGTGACGTAGCGTACGCGCTCAGTCGACTGGAACGTCGGAGCCGATACTCGGTAGCACCAGGCATATGCGATTCCATGCGTTCTGCAAATGCACGTGCATTGACGTCTCAAGAGAGCCGCGTTACATTTTCGCAGTGCACGTGCATTTGCATGGGCTTCGAAGGACGCCGGCCCGCCCGGGCAGGTCGCTGTTGCGCACCGGAGGCGTGAGATGCCAGACGTGACCGACACAGTCAGCGACCTTTGCCTGCCCTTGGCTGCCGTGGAGCTGGCCCACCCCCACGCCGCACCGCCGTCGCGGTGCCCGGATGGTGCGTTGCCGCTCCCGGAGTCGACCTGCCCCCACGGCGATCACCAGGACCCAGGCACGGCGGGGGCGAGCTGCGCCACCCGCGTTGCGCCTGTCCCGCCTGCCCCGCTACCACCTGACAGTGGCGCGGTCAGCGAGATGAGTAGGCCTGGCGGATCCGGTGTTGCCCGGGCGGAGGTGTCTGTTCCGCCGGTGATGTTAGTCCGGTATCGAACCGGTGTGACCGGCCAGAGCGCTCGCACCGTGCACTTGGTGTCGATGCCCGACAAGCCCATGGCGGGCGTGGTGGCGACGTTGTGCGGCGCTTTGTTGGACCTCGACGAGATCGAGACCGGCTGCGGCCAGGACATGCCCTGTACGATGTGCCTCCTTCACCAGGTCAGCGCCACCACTGCTGCCGGGCAAGCTCCCGTGAACAGCCCCGAAGCAACAGGCGCTGAGCTCTCCGGCGCGGTGGCTTATCAGGCGTGGGGCTGGCCGGTGACCCAGCACCATCACCAGCTACGACTGAGCCTGCGCGGCGACGTGTCAGCTATCGCGATCCCGATCCCGCTCAGCACCGAAGTAACCCAGCTGCTCACGACCCGATACTGCGCCCCAGCAGTGCTGGCCCACCCTTATGCCCCCGACCACCACATCGTGCTCACCGGACAACGGTACGCGGTCGGCCTGCCCTGGCCGCCCAGTGTGCATCACGTCACCGGCGCCCTGCTGCTGCCCCCCACCACCACTCCACGCGGGCCCATCACCTGGACCCAACCCCCATGCCAGGACTCGTTGCGGTTGTCCCGGGAAATCGACGTCTTCGGGGCGCTGCGCGCCGTACTCAGCAACACCGCACCCGGTGAGGACCCGCCGCCGGCCAACACCGGTCCACCTCAGAGCTGGTTCGCCGGCCATGCCGGTTGAGTCCCTGCTTGATGGGCAAGCAGCCGCCGGTTCGGCGGGATTTCGTCGCGGGACGGCGCGGGAACGGGTCTACTTTCCGCCACCAGCCGTTGCCGGTCCACCACCTCGCCCGGCAGTCACCGACACCGGCGCTGATCGTGCGACCTGATCACCCGAGACATTTGTCGCCCGGATGTGCCCGTCGGCGGCGCAACCCGTTCGCGTAGGTCTGCCCGAACTGACACCACTGCCGGATCGTCTCGTAGGAGACCGCGACGCCCCGCGCGACCATCATCTCCTCGACCTCTCGGAAGCTGAGCGGGAACCGGAATCCCTTGTACGACGGCGCAACGGCGGCCACGAACCCCAGCCCTTCCCCACCGAGATCAACCCGTCGCTCATCCCAGCCACCACGCCAGCAACCTGACAATGCCCGTGGCTGGTTGGACGCTGCTCACCGCAGCGATCGTCAGCGAGGTCTGCGGCACCCTGGCGCTCAAGGTGGCTGACGGGTTCCGTCGCCCGGGCTTCATGGTTGTGGTTGTGCTGTGCTATGGCGCCTAGTTCGCAATCCTGGCCTTGGCGCTGAAGTCGATCCAGGTGGGGCCGGCATACGCGATCTGGTCGGGTGTCGGGACGGCGATGGTCGTTGGCGCTGGCGCTGGCGCTGTGCTGTTCGGCGAGCGTCTGAGCTGGGTAACAATCGGCGGGGTGGTGCTCATCGTGGCCGGGGTCGTGGTGCTGACCCTGCTCGCGGGCGTCTCGGCGCGGTAGACCTGGGCTTGCGTTGGCGTGCCATCCTAGAGCGTTCAGGACGAGGGCGCTTCACGCCGGCAGGCGGTCACCGAGGCCCTCACTGTGGCAAGCACGATCGATGGGCTGAGCATGCGTGACCAGCGCTTTGGCCTGCTCGCTGGCTCGGCGACCTTACGGCTTGCGCGCCACGGCGCCGTAGGCGGAGTCAAGGGGCTCGTCCGTGCCGATCGCGGTAGTGACCGGCCGCCACTGGCTAATCGACACCAGGCCCGGGTCCACCACCTCCAGGCCCTCGAAGCACTGGCCGATCTGCTCGTTGCCGCGGGGGATGTAGGGCACCCCCCCGGTCTTCGTGTAGGCCTCACAAAGGTCGACATAAGCCTGGTTTGTGTCGTTACCGTCCCACAACACGAGGTAGCTGCCAGACGGGACGGCGCCCATCACCCGGCCGACGATCGAGCGCGCGTCGTCGAACTCGGCGACGTGGCCTAGCACGCCCATGAACATGACCCCGATCGGCTGGTTGAAGTTCAGCACGTTACGGGCATCGGCGATGATCACGTCGGGGTCGTTGAAGTCGGCGTCGATGTAGGCGGTGACCCCCTCCGGGGTGGTGTTGCGCAGCAGGGCGCGGGCATGGACCAGAACCAGCGGGTCGTTGTCGACGTAGACGATCTTGGACTCGGGTGCGGCTTGCTGGGCGACCTCGTGGGTGTTCTGCATCGTGGGCAGGCCGGTGCCGACGTCGAGAAACTGCCGGATGCCGGCCTCACTGGCCAGGTAGCGCACGGCGCGGATGAGGAACTGCCGGGATTGGACAGCCATGGTGACGATGTCCGGATACACCTTGACGCCGGCGTCACCGGCGGCACGGTCCACCTCGTAGTTGTCCTTGCCGCCCATCCAGTAGTTCCAAATTCGCGCCGAATGCGGCACACCCCTACTGATCTCGGTGGCCAGCTCGTCGCGCGGGTGGGTGGGCTGCTCGTCAACCATATGTCAGTCTCCTAGGTGACCGATGTCGGTGCATGGCGGGTGCTGCAGGTGATGTGCATAACCGGCACACGCTGTGACGGTACAAGAATCTGGCTATGGCCCGGACCGTTATCGGGGCTTCAGCGTGTCGGGGGACTGGGTCGAGATCGTGGCATGGACAGCCCCGTTCCGCCGGTAGTGCACAAGCCAACCACGGTACCGCCGACACCTCTCGCACCGGAGCGCAGCCGTTGGCACACGCTCGGGTCCTGAAGATCGTGAACGACGTGGAGCGCGCGGTCTTACCCGGGACTTGTCGGCGCCTGTTCCCCTCCCGGTTGCGTCCTCTACGTCGCTGTAGGGCCCCAACATATTGATCCGTACACCGACACATTGACAAGTTGTTGCATCTGGATACCCCGACCGGCGACAACCAGCTGATGTATGAAGGCGGCTCGTGACCGGCGGGCCACGATCGAGTGAATGGCTACGGCCGCGCGGTGTCACATAGGCACAAATTGAACCGAAGCGCTCGCCGTAGACAACGCCATCTTAGTGGCCGTTCGCTTAACCCTTCAATTGGCGGCCCGCAAATTCCCTGCTTGGCGCAGTCGCAGCGCGGCTGCCCAGCGTCCGTGTGGTCCATCGATGAGTGCCGGTGGCCGGCCTGCAGGCCGGCCAGGTCAGCAATCCAATCCGCCGACACCAGCACAAGCCGAGCAGCTGCCGCGGCGGCCACTGCCACGATATCGTGTACTGGCAGCAGATCTACCGGCAGCAACATTGCACCTTGCTGGATCACGCCGGCGAAGGCCCCGGGCGAAGCCGGGACCTTTAGTTAGACAGCATGATCAGCACCCGATCGCCAGGACGCGCGTGGAATTCAGCCAGCGCAGCGACGACGGCAGCCGTTTAATCAATTTGTTTGAGGATAGCTCTCATTGAGGATTCTGCGTAGGAAGCTTATGGAGCCAGTGGGTGACTCCGCCTGGATACACAGATTGTCCATGATCTCCAGGTATTCCACGGTGTCGCGATTCCTATCCAGGTAGACGGCATTGGTAAGGTGTTCGAGGTAGACGACGTCGGGCAGATCGGGCTGCGAGAACCGTAGAATGGTGAACGGGCCACCTGCCGCGGCGTGGCCACCGACGTCGAACGGCACGACCTGCAGTATGACGTTGGGTCGCTGGGCGATCTCGATCAGATGCAGCAGCTGTGCTCGCTGGATCTTCTGATCACCCAGCGGTCGCCGGAGCGCGGCCTCATCCAGCGCCACCCACAGGTCGGGTGCCTCAGGTTGGCTCAAGAACGCTTGACGGGTCATCCGCAGCGCGACGCGACGCTCGATCTCCCCGTAAGACACGTGCAAGTGGCGCAGCAGCATGACGGCGCGGGCATAGTCCGCAGTCTGCAGCAACCCGGGCACGAGCTGGGGCTCGTAGGTGCGGATGACCGAAGCGGCCTGCTCCAGACCGAGATAGGTCTCGAACCAGTTCGGCAGCACGTCGCCGTATCGGTGCCACCAACCGGGTGCGTTGGCTTGGCGGGCGAGAATAAGAAGCGTCTCGCGTTCCTCGACGTCAGTAACGCCGTAGAGGGTGAGCAGGTCGGCCACATCGCGTTCCTTGGATGCGACCCTGCCGAGTTCGAGACGGCTGATCTTGCTACTGGATGCGCGGATTGTGTATCCAGCGGCTTCACGGGTGATTCCACTGGCCTCACGCAACCGACGTAGGTGGCCGCCCAGAGCGATGCGCAGTGCGGTTGGCTTCCCCTCCCACAAGGCCGGATTAGGCCGAAGGGACAGGTCGCGATCTGGTTGAGCTCTCAAGCCTTCCCCTAGGGTGAGCGCGGCGGCCTCCCTACACCACCGCCGAGTTCGCCACAATCGGCCCGATGCAGTCATATCTGGGTGGTAAGTGCCACCCGTTCCAACGATGGCGGCCAGAGTACGCTCCGTTCGCTGCAGCGGGGAACCCTGGACACCCACCTCGTCTCGCTCGGGATGAACAACTCCGGCACCTCCGGCCAGAAACCGCCACCCAGTGTCGACACCAGTTCCCCTGGCTCTCGGCCGTCGAGCTGCAGCACGCCGTCTGCCCCACGGCAGACAACGCACCCTTTTGCTTGCTGTCCCTGCGCGTGTGCGGCGCGAGCCGCGCGAGTGGCCGGCAAAGGGTAATTCCACTGGAACGGCACTCACTGAGGGCGCAACCACCTAACTCAGTAAAACTCTCATTTTTGAAAGTTAGTTGCTAGGGTTCGGAGATGGCTCCGGTGCCGCTGTCGCAGGCGATCGAGGAGTACCTGGGCTGGCTGGAGCTCGACCGCCACGCCTCTCCGGGCACCGTCGAGGGGTACTGCGGCGACCTGCGGCGCTTCAGCGACTTCGCCGGCGGTGACGCCGGCATCCCCGACATCGCGGAGCTGGACCGGGACATCCTGCGCGGATACCAACAGCACCTGGCGCGGCTGCGCACCGGACCGAAGGGTGTGCGCCGGCCGCTGGCGATTTCCACTCGCTCCCGCCGGCTGGTGGCCCTGCGCAGCTTCCTGCGCTTCGCCGCCCGCGAACAATGGCTCCCCGGCGACCTCGGAGCCACCATCGATGTACCCAAGCTGCCCGAACGACTACCCAAGCCACTGGAAGCCGCCGACCGGGATCAGCTCCTGGACGCACTGCCCCACGACACCCTGGCGCAGAAACGCGACCGGGCGCTGATCCTGCTCCTGCTGTCCACCGGCGCACGGATCTCCGAAATCCTGCGGCTGGACCGCAGCGACTGGAAACCGGAGCGCCTATGGGTGCTCGGCAAGGGCAACCGCGAACGCGTCGTCCAGGTCACCGACAAAGCCCGGACCGCGGTCGAGGACTACCTCACCGCCCGCGAGGACCACTCCCCCGCCCTGTTCATCGGCTTCCAACCGGCGAACAAGGCCACCAGCTCCAACCGCCTCACCACCGCCGGCGCCCAGCACGTGTGCCGTCACCTCGCCCAGCAGCTCGGCATCCCGGCGTTTCACCCCCACCAACTCCGGCACACGCTGGGGACCCTGCTCCAAGAGTCGATGGGCGACGCTCGGCTCACCGCCGAAACCCTCGGCCACCGTGGCCTGGGATCGGTCAGCGGCTACACCAAAATCACCGACCAACGCCGGCGTGAGGCGTATGAGGAGATGCAACGCCGCGGCCTGTGACCATGCCGCCCGGACACCGGGCGGCACACCGAACCCACCCCGTGCTCACCCAGCCACCTCATGACGCCGATCAGACGTGGCTGCCCGGCCGAAGCACGCTCCACCGGCGACCTCTTCGGCGACAAGCGCTTGATCGAGGTCGCCCATCGCTCGCACCACCGTGGTCACCTCGCGACCAGTGTCGCGCGAGATTGCATTCCGTACGTAGCGTACATCTGCACTTGCATCGTGCGTCACCCTCACGTGCATCTTTTCTTGCATGAGCGTGCGGACTCTGCAACTGTGAATAAGCAACCACCACCCACTGCCCGGAGGTGCCAGCGATGAGCGAACCAGGTCGTCCTCAGATTCCTGACGCGCCACACGGAACGCTAACCGGTTACCGAATGGGATGCCGCTGTCAATGTTGCCTCGCGGCTAATCAGGCTCACTTAGAGCCCCCCAGATCTACAAATAGCCCCCCAAGTAAATCGACGGTCCCACAAACTCCTTCGACCACGACCTGAGCGTGCAGCACCACACCAACAACGAACAGTCCGCAAGGGTGGCGCAGGAGGGACAGCCGGCAAGGGCCAACCCCACACCCCAAGGGCCCAACCGTGGAAAGCACCTGGAAGACCAACCGTGACCCGGGTGTGACCTGGCCGGCGGCTTGCACTCCGGTCAGCATTACGCGGTGCGCCGATCCGACTCCCTGGTTGTGATCACCGAGGCAACCCCGTGGCGCGGCCCGTCATCCGGTGCCGTAGTCGACAGCATCGTGTCAGTCTCAGCGGAATTCCCGCCCCAGTGAGTTCGCGGGAGCTCTCGGGGTCCGCTGTCTGGACCAGCGCAGGCACGGAGGGCTCCTGCTAGGTCGTCGTACATGTCGCACGACGCCTCCAACCCAACAACGATGTAAACGTCAGAGATGGAGTGGAGGTTCGAAGGGACGACGACCGTCAGGTGACCACCGCCGTCAACGTTGTGCCAGTGACGGGCTTCGAGCAGGGTGTGGAAACCAGCCCAGTTCATGAATGTGACAGCGGACATGTCGATGACGAGGTGGGCGTTGTTGTCGCATCGCGCCTCGGTGAGCGCATCCCTGAGGGCCGGTATCGCGTCCTCGTTCATCGCGCCGGTTACGGTGCACACCGTCGTGTCGGGCTGAGTCTGGGTCAGGGCCACTACCACACCCAGCGCCCCAGGCCCTTGTTCATTGATCACCGGCCGGCTCCTCCCCCGAAGAAGCGAATGACAAGTAAACCCTACACATTCGACAACCCCGGTCATGACGCACCCCTCACTGAGCAATACGCCGACAGTGCTCCTGCAAGCGCGATTACCGATGTGCAAACACCGCGCCATATGAACGCCCGAATGCACGTGCATACGGGCTGCGGGTAGGAGCTGTTGCGGCCCTGCTTGCGACTTCTGTGTCCGTCAGGCAGTCAGGATCTACCAGGTGAGGAGGGAATCGACGACCACACTGTTCGGAGTCGAGGTCGGCACAACCACCTTCGCTAACGGCCCTGGTCCCTGCCGGTAACGACATGCTCGCTTTGTCCTATTGCTCCCGGGCTACCGCCAAGCCCTGTCGGAGAACCCCAAGATCTGTGCGTTCGAGTCACAGGATGCGGTAGCCCACGGTCGTGCGCCAGGTGCTCGACATCGCGGCTCAGCGCCTCGCCGATCCGACTGTGATCACCCACCGCCGCGCCCCTGGTTGCGTGCTTGTGGCTAGCTACGGGGGATGCTGGGGACCGCTGGCGGCGTGGGCGTGCGCGTGGGGCCTGTCGGGGGCAGGGCTGCTCGCCGTCCTCTCGTCGCGGCAGCCCGGTGTCGGGGCCGGCGCCATCACTGCGAATTGTGGCCAGGGTGCAATGCCACTAACTTAAGCGTTTGCCCAGCTCAGATTGGGTGCGCAAGGCCAAGCAGGGGCGATGCAGCCCGGGGTCGACGGTTTGAAATCGGACATCGTTTCCAAAGCCCCAGGTAGCGCTTGCACAAGGCGCGCCATGGCAGGCTGACAGCCTCTGGTCCCGATACCCACAAAACGGCGTTGTCAACTTGCTTGCCGGTTTGAGCTGAGGTGTCAGGCGGGGGGCATGGTTGAGGCCGGGGTCTGTCCTGTTGCCGCCGGTCAGGCGGCCGTGATCAGCCCGGTAACCTCGTTCCAGGTGGC
>JALYTS010000221.1 GCA_030854185.1 Actinomycetota bacterium
GCCGATGCCGGCCGCGCGCAGCACGCCCATCGCGACGGCGGAATCCGGGGTATGCACGTCCAGCGCGGGTGCCTCGCCGTCGAGCAGGGCAGCCAGTGGACCCGCGGCGATCAGCGAACCGTGGTCGAGCACCGCGACATGCGTGCAGGTCGCCTCGACCTCGGTGAGCAGGTGCGAGGACACCAGCACGGTGGCGCCACTGCCGTGCAGCTCGGCGATGATCGTCCGGACGTCCCGGGTCCCGGCGGGATCCAGGCCGTTGGTCGGTTCATCGAGGATCACCAGACGCCGGGGGACCAGCAGCGCCGCGGCGAGGCCCAGCCGTTGTTTCATACCCAGCGAGTAGGCGCGATAGCGCCGGCCTGCCGCACTGGTCAGGCCGACCCGGCTCAGCGCGCGCTTTATCGCATCCGGGATCTCTGGGGTGGCCAGCAGGGGCTCGGCTGCGGCGCACCGCCGCAGGTTCTCCAGGCCGGACAGGAAAGGGTGAAATCCCGGACCTTCCACCAGCGCCCCGACCTGCGGTAATACCGCGCCGGCGTTGGCCGGCATCGGTAACCCGAGCAGCTCCACGGTGCCCGCGGTGGGGCGGGACAGCGCCAGCAGCATGCGGATCATCGTGGTCTTGCCCGAACCGTTGGGGCCCAGCACACCCAGCACGGCGCCAGCCGGCACGTCGAGGTCCACGCCGGACACCGCCACGGTGGCACCGAACACCTTGCGCAGACCCCGGACCCGGATCGCCGGTGCTGGCGACCCAGCCGGCGCGGTGGTCGTGTTCGGCGTGACCGAGCCGGCCGTCACCTGGCCAGAGCCTCGTCGAGCACCTGCTGCGGCACCGCCCCGGCCGCCACCCGACCAGCTGAGGTCAGCACCACCGTGCCCACCGCAGTCTGCACCACCCATCCTTGACCCCATGCTCCGCTGGTCGGATGCCCGATCCGCTGGATCAACGCCACCGGATCGTCGCGCGCTCCCGGTTGCCTGGGCGGGAGCTGCCCGAGCACCAGGGTGTCCCACCCGTCGCCCTGAGTGTGGATCATGTTGTCGTCGTGCTGTCCCGGCGGCTTTGCGAATTCAGGCCGCTCGACCTTAACCCCCGCAGGCGGGGTGAAGTGAAACAGCGCGGGATCCTGCGCGCCGACGGTGAGGTCGGAGAAGCCGATCTGCAGGGCAGGGTCGGGGGATCCGTTGGTCAGCACGGTGAGCTGCAGCGGCACCCGGGTGGCGGAGTCGACCGCCACCCGCACCTCACGCAGCAGGGTGCGCTCGGTCGGCGCGGGAGTGAGCACGAGCTGGTAAACGGGTCGCCCGGCGACAGCGCCAGTGCCGTCCACTGTTACCGCGCTGCTCTTTCTCAGGTCGCCGACCAGCTCCTGAGCCGTGTGCGCCGGATCGGTCATCGGCGGGTGCTGGTGATCCGGGGCGGCGCGGTGCTCCCTTGCGGTCGCGGTGCGCGAGGAGGAGTCGTAGCGCCACAGCGTCGTGCCATCGTCGATGAACACCTGCTCACCGCCCCGCGAGGGCAACGCCAGCCGATCGTGACCCTGCCCGTCAGACCAGACCCGCAAGGTGCTCTCCGGCCGGGTCAGTGGCGCGGCTACTCCCGGCAGCGCGGGCAGACCCAGCGCGTTGTGCACTGTCACCGTTCCGCCGAGCGCGGGGACCTTCGAAGTGAGCATCGAGGTCACCAGATCCTCAGCGGACACCGGTGGTAGCGACGGGCCCGCCCCGGCCCGGGCGGGCATGGTCAACGCTCCAAGTCCGATCGCGCCGGCCGCCGTCACCGCCAGTGCCGCCATCGCCAGCTTCATCGCTTCCTCCTGGGTGCTAATGCTGATGCTGCTCCGCATCGCTGAGAAAGTTCTGAGAACTTGGAAGACCAGGGCTGGAGTCGGTGCGCGAAGCATCCTCGCCGGTTGTCTCGCAGTGGCTGGCACGGCCGGGCAGCCCATCGCCTGACACATGTTTAGGGGACAAGGAGCAGCCGAATGAGCGACTACCCGAAGGGGATCGTCCTGGTCAACCACGTCGAGCCCGTACCTCGCCGCATCCGCGGGTCGCTGGGCGGTGAGACGATCTTCGACACGGTCCGGGCGCGGTATGTGTGGGAGTGGGTGCACTACCCGCAGTACTACATTCCGCTCGCGGACATCCGGCGTGATCGGCTCATCCAGGAGGGCACCCACGGCAGTAGCCGTGGCCCGGTCGAGGTATACGGGCTGCGGATCAACGACATTCACCGGCCCCGCGCCGCGAGGCTGCTCACCGACTCCTCGGTGGCCGGGCTGACTGGCACGGTGCGCTTCGAATGGGCTGCGCTCGATGCCTGGTTCGAAGAGGACGAGCGGGTCTTCGTCCACCCGCGCGACCCGTATGCCCGGGTGGACGCGGTGCGGTCCACGCGCACCGTACGTATCGAACTCGAGGGAGTTGTGCTGGCCGAGTCGTCCTCACCGGTCATGGTGTTCGAGACCGGGCTGCCCACCCGCTACTACCTCAACCGCACCGAGCTGAACCTGGCGCACCTGATCCCCAGTGACACCGTAACCGAGTGTCCCTACAAGGGCACTACCAGCGCCTACTGGTCGGTGCGGGTCGGCGAGGCCGTGTATCCGGACCTCGCGTGGTGCTATGACTTCCCCACTCGCCAGTTGCTTCCCATCACCGGCCTGGTGGCCTTCTACAACGAGAAGATCGACATCGTCCTCGACGGCCAGCCGCTGAGCCGCCCGGCGACGCACTTCTCCTGACACCTCGGACAAAATTTTGCCCGAGGTGTCGATCCCGTCGTCCCTCGTTCGACGCACGGGTAAGGCCGGCTCCCAGCCGGCGAAACCGATCACTGGAGGGAGACCCGACGATGCGATTCATGGTGCTGGTCAAGGCGAATGAGGACTCCGAGGCGGGCGTGCTGCCGGGCAAGGAGAGCTTGGCAGCGATGGGGAGATACAACGAAGAACTGGTCAAGGCCGGTGTGATGCTCGCCGGAGAGGGCCTGCAGGCTAGCTCCAAGGGCGCCCGCGTCAAGTTTGACGGGGACAAGCGCACGGTGACC
>JALYTS010000222.1 GCA_030854185.1 Actinomycetota bacterium
AACACAACAGTCGACGAGTTCCTGATGTTCACTGGCGCTGATCGTAGAGTCGATCGGGCCTGGACCAGGCCCTGAGACCTCGTCTGGGTGATCATGTCCTGACTTGACGAACCTTCATCAGGGTGCCTCGTTCCTCATTCCGTCGATGTTGTTGTCACTCAAGGTGAAGTTCGGTGGTGTGAGTTGGCGTTGGTGGCGGTGCGGGATCTGCGTGAGTGGCGGTCGGTGGCGAGCGAGGAAGAGCTCGCGGACTATGAGACCGATCTGTTGGCCGGGTTCGTGCTGGCTCGGGCCTCGGCCGGGTTGGCTGACAGCACCATCCGTAACGACACCAACCATCTGGAGTTGATCCGGGACTGGTTCGGGCGGCCGCTGTGGGAGATGGCGCCCGCCGACGCCGATGCCTACTTCGGCAAGGTGTTACGTCAGGCGCGTCCGGCGACGCGCACTGGTCGGGCGGCGGCGTTGGCGGTGTTCTTCGAGTTCCTCGAGCTGCGCCACAAGGTCGAGCTGCACAACCTGACCGGACAGGTGGTCGAGTGTCCGTTGGATGAGATGAACCGGCCACGTACCTCGGTTGACCCCCAACTTCGTGTCCCGCCTACGGAGGTCGAGATCGAGACGCTGTTTTCCGGGTGGCGCGCTGAGCTGGCCACCTGCCGCAAGTTCGGCCCGGCGGCGCGCAACTACGCTGTGGCCCGGCTGGCCTCAGATGTTGGGTTGCGGATCAACGAGGCCCGGATGCTCGATCTGGATGACGTGCGCTGGGAGCTGGGTCGGTTCGGCAAGCTCAACGTCCGCCATGGCAAAGGATCTCGCCGCAAGGGCCCCAAGCCACGGCTGGTACCGCTGATCAACGGCGCCGACTGCAACCTTGGCTGGTTCATCGAGGATGTATGGAGCCAGTTCGACCTCGACCACACCCGGTCGGGCGCCCCGCTGTTTCCCTCCGAACGCAAAAACACCGATGGCTCCAGTGCGCGGGCAACCGCCGAGGTGTTCCGCCGATCGTTGGCCGAGGCCACCGCCGCGCATCTGCCGTCTTGGGGCGGCAAGCTCACTCCACACGTGCTTCGCCACTACTGCGCCTCCCAGCTCTACCGCGTCGGCATGAGCCTGTTCGCCATCCAAGAGCTACTCGGACACGCCTGGACCGGGACCACGGCCAGGTACATCCACGTCCAGAGCTCCCATATCGAAGATGCCTGGACCAGTGGCCAGCAACGCGCCGCGGACCGATGGGAAGGACTGGCCCGATGAAGTGGAACCTGCGCCTGACCGCGGCCAACCGCGGTATCTGGAAGGCCAGCGAACTGCAGCGGATGCTCGCCGACCGGGGAATGGTGATCAGCGCGGGCAAGATGTCAGGGCTGTGGTCGGGCAGACCCAACACCGTGCGCCTGGATGAACTTGACGTCATCTGCGCTGTGCTGGGCTGCGGCGTCGACGAGCTGCTGATCCCCGAGCCGGACACCCTGGCTGACCCGACACCAGCCACCGAAGACCGCACGGTCGCCGTTGGCGGGGTCCGTACCGTCACCCCGCGCGCCCGCACGGGCAGGTCGATGCCGCCGCGATGACATGCGCGTACTGCGACACACCGCTGCCGGCATCAAGCCGCCGGGATCGCCAGTACTGCACCAGGAACTGTTCGGCGCTGGCGTCGTATTACCGCCGCAAGGCCGGGCGGTTGCCGCCGCCGAAATGGCAGCATCCCGCGGCGCTGTCGAGCGACCCGGTGCTGCGCGCTGCGTCGGTGCGTGCCCAACAACTCGGTGAGGTCCACGGATGGTCACTCTCGACCGTCAGGTGCACGATGGACGGGCTGATGCTGCTGTTGGCCGAGCGCGGCGCTGGTGAACCAGTGACCGTCTCCGAGATCCGCGCCCGAACCTCACGGGCCACCTCCAGTGTCCGGGTCGCGCAGGTGCTCGAGGACCTGCAGCTGCTGCACGACGACACCACCTTGGCGATCCGGGCCTGGATCGACCGCCGCACCGGCGAGTTGCCCACCGGGTTCGCCGGCGACGTGCGGGCCTGGTTACTGGTGCTGCTCGATGGCGATGCCCGCAACCGAACTCGGTCGCACACCAGCCTCTATGTCTACTACGGAGCCCTCAGACCACTACTGCAGAGCTGGGCGACGACCCGCAGCCGTCTGCGAGAGATCACCACCGCCGACGTCACGGCCGCGTTGGAGCCGTTGCGCGGCTGGCCACGGCGCACCACCATCGCCGCGCTGCGCTCGCTGTTCCGCTTCGCCAAGAAACAGCGCATGATCTTCACCAACCCCACCACCCGCCTCAAGACCGAGGACATCGACCGCACCCTGGTGCCGATGACCGACCACGAGATCCGCGCCATCGAACAGATCGCCGTCCACCCGGCCCAACGGCTGATCATTGCCCTGCTCGCCGAGCACGCCGCCCGGCCCGCCTCAATCCAGCACCTCACGCTCGACGATGTCGACCTGCCCAACCGGTGGCTCACCCTGTCCGGACACCTACAACGACTCGGCGACGTGACCGACCGGACGCTGCGGACCTGGCTCGACCATCGCCGGGCCACCTGGCCACACACACCAAACCGGCACGTCCTGATCTCCAAAGCAACCGCCCTGGGCATCCAACCGGTCAGCCCGGGCTACTTCACATGGCACCTACGAGACCACGGAATCCAGCCCGAACGCATCCGCGGCGACCGGATCCTGCACGAAGCCCTCGCGGTCGGGCCGGACCCATTGCACCTGTCGTTGGTGTTCAACCTGTCCCACAGCGCCGCAAGCCGATACGCCGGCATCGCCGAAGCACTCCTCGACGACCCGGGCCATCGCACCGGCGGATGGTAAAACGTGCCATGGCGGTCGACGACGTGCACAGCTGACCTGCTTGCTGCGTGATCTCCAGGGGCCGCCACCACACTCGACGAACCCCAACCGATCTCTAGCATTACGCCGGGAAAACCCGTGGGTTCACGACGAGCAACCGTCAGTACTGCTGAACCCACGGCAGAGGTGTCGTGAAGGTTGCTGTCACCAGCCGCAAACGA
>JALYTS010000054.1 GCA_030854185.1 Actinomycetota bacterium
GGTGTGGCCGATCAGGGGCTGGCCCAGGGGCGTGGGGTGAGCCGGATCGGCCACATTCCACAACCGCACCGTGCTGTCGGCGCTGCCGCTGGCCAGGGTGTGCCCATCCGGACTGAACACCACCGAGACGACGGAGTTGGTGTGGCCGGTGAGGGGCTGGCCTAGGGGTGTGGGGTGAGCCGGATCGGCCACATTCCACAACCGCACCGTGTTGTCGGTGCTGCCGCTGGCCAGGGTATGCCCATCCGGACTGAACACCACCGAACCGACGGAGTTGGTGTGGCCGGTCAGGGGCTGGCCCAGGGGCGTGGGGTGAGCGGGGTCGGTTACGTTCCACAACCGCACCGTGTTGTCGGTGCTGCCGCTGGCCAGGGTGTGCCCATCCGGACTGAACACCACCGAGTAGACGAAGCCGGTGTGGCCGATCAGGGGTTGACCCAGGGGCGTGGGGTGCGCCGGATCGGCCACATTCCACAACCGCACCGTGCTGTCGTAGCTGCCGCTGGCCAGAGTGTGCCCATCCGGACTGAACACCACCGAGTCGACGTAGCTGGTGTGGCCGATCAGGGGCTGGCCCAGGGGCGTGGGGTGAGCCGGATCGGCCACATTCCACAACCGCACCGTGCTGTCGGCGCTGCCGCTGGCCAGGGTGTGCCCATCCGGACTGAACACCACCGAGTAGACGAAGCCGGTGTGGCCGATCAGGGGCTGGCCCAAGGGCATGGGGTGAGCCGGATCGGCCACATTCCACAACCGCACCGTGTCGTCGGCGCTGCCGCTGGCCAGGGTATGCCCATCCGGACTGAACACCACCGAACCGACGGAGCTGGTGTGGCCGGCCAGCGGGGTAGATAAGACGGCATTCTCGGTGGCGAGCAGGGCCGTGCGGAGGTCCGGAGTTGGTCGCATGCGGTAGCCGGCGAGGTCGAGTTGAGCCGCGAGGGAGGCGTCAGCGCTGCGCAGCCGGTCAGCTTGGATGATGATCTGGTTGAGAATGGCAGTATCGCGTTGGGTCTGCGCGGTATTGCGTTGGTAGACCGCGAATATCGACGCGGTGGTCACGAGGAGCAGCAGGACCGACAATACGGCGATGGTGGCCCTACGCCGACGCCGTTCGTGTTCTTTCACTGTGCTGACGCGCCGGGCGGCGGCGTCGAGGAACGCCCGAGCCTCATCATCGAGCGCGACAATCGGAGGTCCAGCGGGGCGGTGATGGTGACTGTTGCCATCACTGGCCATCCCCAACGTGACCAAGGTGGCGGTAAGTCGCTTGTCGTCCCAAAGATAATGCTCGGGCCGGCCTGCGCTGGTCCACTCCGCGGCCGCTTGCTCGACCGTCCGGGCAGCGCGTAGAGCGGCAACGATGTCAGCGGTAGCGGCGTCCAGCGGTCGCCACCCGGTGAGGAGGGCCTCGTGGGCCACGGTGAGCCACACGTGGTTGTCTTCATCGGTGTCGCTGAGCAGCAGGCGGCGCTCGACGAACACTTCTAGCGCGCCGCGGAGCGGCTCGGCGGGGCCGGGGAGCGTGATCCGCCGCCTGGCGCGCCGGCCGGTGTCGTCGACGGTGACCAGGCGAGTGAGCCCGGCCAGCACCTGAGCTTCGGTCAGGCCGCTGACCCGGATCGCCTCGGCGAGCGCCGCATCGGCATGCCGAACCAACGCCCCTTGCACACCGCCGAGATCACGGTAGCGAGACAGGCTCAACGTGCCTCCGGGAGGCAGTCCGTCGGCGAGCTGGCGCAGGAGGAAGGCGAGCAGCGGCAGGGCCTCGCCACTGGCGGTATCGGCGACCAGCGCAGCCGCCAATCCCTCATCCAGGCGCAGCCGGGCGACCTTGGCCGGCCGTTCAATGACCTCGCGCAACATCTCCCGGTCCAGCGGGGCCACCACGTAGGCCTCGATCGGCCTGCCGACCAGCGCGGGAAGCGTGCGCAGGTCATCGAGGAACTCCGACCGCATCACCACCACGACCTGCACCGGGCCATCCATGGCACCACTGAGCAGCTCCACAAATCGCACCAGCGCGGTCGGGATCGTCCGGGTAAACAACTCCTCAGCCTGGTCAACCACCACCAACAACCGCCGTTGGGACGTGGCCGGACCGGCCGCCAGCAGATCATCGGCCACCCGCCGCAGCCCATCCGTGCCGGCTTCGAGCCGGCCGCGCACCTCACTCGCCGACCAACCCAGCTCCAAACGGACCGCCGCGGACGCCAGCGCCCGGGCCAGCTCCGGCAGCGGATCAGTTCCCGGCACCAACGTCGGCACCCTCAACCATGCCGCCGGATCACCGTCGAGCAGCGGCGTTACCGCGGCGTTGAGCAGGGACGACTTCCCACAGCCAGACGGTCCGACCACGGCCAACAAGCCCCCGGCGCGGCCCGTGCTGTCCATCGCCCGCAGCTGGTTGGCCACCCTGCGAGCGTCCGCCGCGCGACCAAAAAACACCTCGCTCAGCCCCACGGTGAACGGCTCCAACCCCGGGAAGGGATTCTCACCCTCCCGCCAGGCACCACCACCATCCAACAGCCGCACTGCCTGAAGCACTCGATCGCGGGCTTGCTGAGGATCGCCGTGATAATCCACATAGTGCAATTCCCGCATCAGCGGGTGCACCACACCGACCTCCACCCGCAGCGGTATCAGCCGGCAACCCCGCGCATCCGCGATCCCCAACTCAGCAAAGCACCACTCCGAGGAGACAAACGATCTCGTCACCACGCCGAGCACCGCATCAACCTCACGCAACTCGCGGTACAGACGCTGCTTCCAGTCCTCCCCGAGACCGATTCCCTCGCGCGGGTCGTGGTCGAGGAACGGCTCGTGACCGGCCACCCGCAGCCAATCCGCCACCTCATCAGCGATAGCCCGGTCCGCGGTCGCATAGCTGATGAAGATGCGAGCCACCGTCACCCCCCAACTTCACCATCCAGTAGACAACCAACGAGACGTCCGGTCTCTCACCCGATCCTAGATCCCACAGGCCCGGCCCAACCCCGCCAGCCGAGCCGCTGATCTCCCGAGCGCGACCACCGTCACGACGAGGGCAGCAAGGCGGGCATTGTCCTCTGCGACGATCCTCGGCAGCTACCGTAGAAACGGTAGAAGGACGCTGCGGGTAGCAGCCAGGCGGGCTGGACGAGGTGGGACACCCATGGACGGTTCCATCGGGGCGCAGTCTTCCAACTGGCGCTTAACATGATCATCGTCAGCGAGCCGTCAGCGAAAGCGACGCAACCAGAACGCACGGACCGATACAGACTGGCACGTCGCCGCAGTTCAGCGGCATGTGACGACACTCTCAGGTACGCGGATGCACGGACAACCAGCGTTCACACACGAAGAGATCATGCAGGCGGTTCGGTACAAATCCGGTACAGACCGCGTCACCCAACGCTAGCCGATATTGGCCAACATCACCCAACCTTCCCGCAGGTCAGCGGCCGTCTAGACCATCGAAGTCCTGGTCGGCGTTCTCTCAGCGGCGCTACATCAGCAAACGCAGCACGGTCCAAAACAAACCATGCCCTCGCCGGGCGGGCAGATCTCCGGGATGGCCAGCCACGAGCGCGGGCGGGGCCGGGCCTGGGGTGGACTCGGTGTGGCGTCCCGTCGACCTCCCCACAGGGCTACCACACGGCAACCCGGGGGCAGAGCTACCTGAGGCCTCGCCGGTCGCGTCGAGGGCTGCCCCCGGGCCGCCGCGCGGTCGGACTCCGCCAGATCGACGGGACGCCACACAGACCCAGCGTGCAAGATCGTCAATGATCGTCAGTCAATCGCACGGCATCACGACTGCCGGCAATCCACCGCACGGGCCAAGTGCTGGGGCGCGTATAGGGCGCGACTGGCCGTGAACAGCCGGACACGGCCGGACAGCGCCGGACGTGACGAAGGTTGTCCCATGACCCTGTCCGTGCTGGCCAGGGACCGTTCCTGCTGCGTGGCGGGTCAAGGATTCGAACCTTGGTAGGCGTACGCCGACGGATTTACAGTCCGTTGCCAGGGCAGCCTTGTCCGTGCGGCAGTGCGAACACCTTGTGCGTCCATGATCTTTCCTCGTACCCCTCGCATGCCCGTTCCCACAGGGACTCACGGGGAACCACTGACCACAACGGTCAGACTTTCACTCACCGTGCGCCAGAACGCTTCCCTGCTCACGGACGGTTACAGGCCGCTCCTTTGCAAGGCGGGGGTCGGGCAGAGTGCGCCGTGCCACTCGCGTGCCACGTGAGGCCAGACTCACGGCCAGCCTGAACCACCACGCTGACTGCCGCCCGGCCGCCGCCGGTATACGGCACGCCGCCGTCGCAGCTCGGCCCGGTCGTCGTCAGTGAGCGATCGCGGATCCAGGTAACCGACAGCATGCGCCTCACAGACGAACAGCCGCACAGTACGCCGACGCGGGTGCTCGTAACGGTGCGCAACGGTCCCGACCGGCTCTGCCACGCAGGGGCGCGGTGCGCCGTCACCACGATGCTGAGCGCCAGCACAGCCAGGGTGGCTGGGGAACAGCAGGGCACCCGCACTGTCCGCATCGAGCTGCTCGCGGCGGCGGTCGACTTCACCCATGGTCATCTCGCCTCAGGTTCGCAGGAGTCGCCAACGGGGAAGCCGGCTGCGCTCATCGTGCAACGCACGAGGGCAGATCGCTACCGCCTGGCTGCTCAACGAGATCCTCGGTGAGGAAAGCATCCAGGTGTCACCGCTCAGCGTCGGCGCCCGCATCATCGCCGACGCGAAACCAATGCGAAATGGCGGCAAATCCGGCCGCCGGTAACCGAGACAAAGCAGCGCGTCAGACCCTATGTGCAGTCTGTTACTGACAAACCATTCCTAAACCGTGTGTCGCAGGCTCGATTCTGTCGGAGCGCCCCGCCACCACCCACCACGGGAAAACGTCTTCGCGAGGCAGCCAAGCCTGATGGTTTCATCTTTGGTCTCATCCGCCTACGTTCGTCTAGGTTCATTGGTGTTCAGATCAATGCGGCGGTGCAGGTCACGACGTGAGCGTTATTCGGCGAAGTATTATCCAGACTCCTGGAAATCGGAAGGGCGGCGGTTCGACCACCGCCGGGTGCGTCAGCTACCGTGCCGGCGTGGACATCATGAGCGTTCTGACGGCCAGCGGCCTCGGTGCGGTCGTTGGTGCGGCGGTGAATGGCCTGCTCGCCAGAGGTACCGCGCGCAGCTCGTCAAGAACGGAACGCGAAGATGAGTACCGCCGAGAAGTACGGTCTGCCGCTAGCGCAGTCGTGCGCTCAGCTCACACCTTCGTCCATGCCGCAAAGGCGCTCGAAGAGTCAATGTGCTGGATTCAGGACGCAGTTCGAGTTACGCCGGACCGTAATGACAAGTACCTCGCTTGCGAAGCCGCCAAAGCGGAACTCGCCGAGAAGATCGTAGACTTTCAACTCTTAGTAGACGCTGACGAGTTGCCGGACGCTGCCTTCCGTGTGCAGGCCAGAGCTACGGTAACTCATTTTTCAATGGTCGTTGCTAATAACAGATTAAGAGTGGCCGAGATACACCGAAGCTCGACTTGAATCAGAACTCCAAAAAGTGCGTGAGCACACAAATCCTTGGCGAAAGAGGCAGTGCCAACCTTTCAGAAGCGCGTGAAGGACCTCATACCGCACACCATCGTAGAAGATAAAAGACGATGCCAACGCAGACACCGTGGACCCACGGCCCCCGGGCGCTGACTGAAACAGAGGAGGGCTCTTACGGCACGTCGCGACACCAACGACCGGGTATAGGACCTTACGGACAATCTCCTCAGCACCACGGGTTGTTTGTTCTGAGCCAGTCGCTTGACCCGCAGCCTTGCTAGGCTTCTTTCTTGACAACGAGCGGCGGAAGCAACACCGAGCATCCGCTTGGCAGTTCTCGAATAAATAGCCTTTCCGCAGGATCTGGAGCTACATGCGCGAGTGCGTCAGAACATGACGGATTTGCGCGTACAAGCACCAAAGTAAACGGGTGACCGATGCTTTTACCTGGCGCGCCGAGCTCTCCGAGATGGACACTCCATATACCACCTGCGACGCCGATAGGCGCAGACGATGTACGATAGTAAACATTACTTTGCGCGGCTGCATTCTCAGTCCATACGAACAGCCAAAGCTTGTCTTTGCCAAGGTTCGGGGCCGTGCCGCTTACCGTGAAAGCTCCTCTAATTCCAGCGCCGTCGGTCGGCGAAGTGATTGCGATTGGAACTGTGGTCGCGGTTGGTCTCGGTGCCGGGGTGGGTGACGCAGTTGACGTTGGTTCTGGGGTGGACTTGAAATATTGGCTAGACGGATAGGCTGCTGCTGCTAGCCCAAGTGCAATCAGCAGTACGCTAGTGGGAACTACGATGCTATCTGAAAATTTAGCATCAGAGACAAGTTTTGGTCGCGCGAGGAGAACGAGACCGGCTGTTAGTAGAACGACGCTAATAATATAGAAGAAAATTTTGTCCATCTGGCTCCGTAGCGGGCGATTCCTGCACCTGGATCGCGATCAGGGCCTGCTGAACTTCGCCAGCCTGAGAACTCTGGCCGGGCGTCGCCTGCTGTTCAGTGGCCGCAAGTGCTCCCTGTAAGTCGTGGAATGAGTACGTGCACCTCAAGGTATTTGATCAGCTGATGATCCGTCAGTGAAGCCCCTCCCTTACTGTGTCGACCGCCATCGAGCACCTTACTACCCCCCACCGCGATCGCGCTCGGGGCTCTGCGCCGCCATACGTACGGGATTCCCATCGCCCGGCTCCGACCATCTCACGAAGTGCCGTTCCCGGCAGCTCAACCACCCAACCACCGTGCCCACCGCCGTGCCCACCGCCCAAAAAATTTTCCACCATGATGCCCCCCACCGTGGTGTCCGCCACCGTAATGTCTAGGTGCTGATGATGTCCGGGGTGGCCAGGATGCTCCTGGCCGTGGTGATGGTCGCCACCCGAAAAATCTACGCTGGAGCTGCCTTCGGCTCTCCAAAGAGCCGCCGCCAGGTTGCCCGCCAGCGGCGCCGGATTTTCCCGCCCATGTTGATTCCCTTTCTGCTCCACCTGGCTTTGCCCCCATCCGGTGAGTCACTCTCATAGCTACCACAGGGACGACACGACGACGGACGCTCGCGGTATCTCTAACCCCTGACGAACAGACGAACCGCGACCATTACGCACCGAACCTCCGCTCCCTTGACACCGGCGAGGCGACGCAGGACGACCCTGGGGACGTCCGAGGGGCGGAGACCCCTGCGAGTACTTCGGCGCGAAGGCTGATCGACCGTGTGCCGAAGTGCCCGCGTGTGTCGTTGCGTACCCCTGATCTGCGGGTACGTCCTCGTAGCAATCGGCCTATGTGAGCTTGCCGCGCTGTTTTCGCTGTCGGTTGGCTGACGATGATCAGATCAGGGCTACCGGCGCTGACGGATTGCTCACGGTCTCTTGCCGTTGGCCTTCCAACGACGCCGCAGGTGCGCCGGCGAGGCCAGTGTCAAGGGAGCGGGGGCGAGTAGGTCGAACCCACCGGCCACCGGTCGTGCCAAATCCGTGCCGGATGCAGCGGTGACCTCCGGAGTACAGCGGGGAGCCAGGGGGACACCGATCGTCACTACCTAACGAAGACTCCGACCCATCAACAATGGTCGGGCTCCAGTTTGGACTACGTGGCGGGTCAAGAATTCGAACCTTGGAAGGCATCAGCCAACGAATTTACAGTCCGTTGCCAGGGCAGCCTTGTCTGTGCGGCAGTGCGGCACACCTAGTGCGTCCGTGATCTTGCCTCGTGCCCCTCGCGTGCCCGTTCCCACGGGGAACCACGGGGAACCACGGGGAACCACGGTCAGACTCTCACTCACCGTGCGCCAGAACGCTTCCCTGCTCACGGACGGTTGTAGGCCTCTCCTTTGCAAGGCGGTACTCCGACGCCACCGGGCACAACCGCGCGTCCCCGGGAAAGCGAAGTTGATCTACCAGGTCGTGCGCCTGGTGCCGATGCTGTTCGGGATGAACGCGTCGGGCAGCCGGTTCTCGAACTCGTGTCGCGACTCAAAGACCTTGCCGAGGAACATGACCGGGGACCGCCGCTCAACCGGAAACGGGAACGCTGAATTCCAGGATCGCCCCGGGATTGGCGAGCTGCTCAACCGGAGATCCCGACGCGGACGCCACCAGACCATTAGTGTCGGTGAGGATGTAGGCCTTCCGGCGGTCTGGGCTCAGTGCCAGCGCCCGGTAGCGGTTCGCGGTCTTGAAGTACTGGGTGACATCACCCTGAACTGAGCCGCCATCCTGGGTCAGCCGCAAGCAGTAGACGGCACCATTCTTCAGACTCGTCACCAGCAGCGAGTTACGCCAGCCCGTGAACACTTCATTGCCAGCGGGGACGTAAATCATGCTGGATGGTGCGATCGACGGCCAGCAGACATACGATTGGTCCCCACAGGTCGGATCCTGAAAGTTGTATCCGTTGGGTACTGTGTACAACGTTTTTAGAGGATCCCTGTAGTCTGGACTGCTCCAGGATGTTTCTTTTTGCCGGGGAACTGACGGTGGGGTCGTGAAGTCGTCGTAGTGCAGGCTGGCGCACGGCACGGTCGATGCGGACCAGTTTTCGTAGACGTAAGCCTGGTCGTCCTTGAAACCGGATACGTAGGGCCAGCCGTAGTTCTTTCCCGGCTCGTTCAAGTTGATCTCATCATCGGACTTGGGGCCATGGTCGGTCGAGAAAAGGCGACCCCCTGGCCCAAAGGCCAGACCTTCGGGGTTCCGATGCCCATAGGTGAAGATGTGGCTGCGTACTCCCTTGATCACCGGGTTATCCGCGGGGATACCGCCATCGAGATCGAGCCTGAGGATCTTGCCTTGATACGTCTCCCAATTTCCGGTGCGGACGTCGTCCGCGGTGGGCAGATCTTGAGAACGAATCGGATTGCAAGCACGGCCGAACTGATTGTTCCCCTGATCCCCGATCGAGTAGTAGAGCTTCTGGTCAGGGCCGACCAGCAGCCGCCCCGCGTCGTGGTCCGCGCTCGCCGGCAAGCCCGTGACCAACTCCACTGGCCGGTTCAACGTCCGTGCCGCACGGTCGTAGCTGTAGCGGACTATCTTGGCGCGACGGTCAACCGCCGGCCCCGGGTCCGCATCGTAGGTATAGGCGAGATAGACGTCATTGCTGCCCTTGAGGAAATTCGGCTGGAACGCCATGCCGAGCAGGCCGTCCTGGCTCTGCGTGGAATACACATCGGCGATAGTGATCACGGTGCTCTTCGAGCCGTCCGCCGGGTTCACTCGGGTTACTCGCTTGCCCGCCTTCTCGGTAACCCAGAGAAAACCATCGGGTCCCCAGGTGATCTCCCACGGATCCGCCAAACCGGTCGCCAGGACCCGGAAGGTGAACGGCGCACCCGAACCCGCCGCCCTCGATGGTTGCTCGGGAGAGGCCGTGCACCCGGTCGCTGCGAACACGAGCAGCGCGACCAGGACCAGAAATCGCTTCATCTGTCGCTTTCCGTGCTCAGATCGGCGGGGAGCGTGACTGCCACGGCGCACCATGGTGCCCCGCCCCCGCTGCCAGCCCACGGCCGAGGCAGTGGTCACCGCAAGATCGGCCAATCAACGCTGCGGCCGAAGACGGCCGTGTGTTCAATCCGCCAACGAGCGCATGTGCGCGCCCGTCACCACCGGCCGGCACGTGCCCGATGACTGTGGGGCAGGTTCCGCATCGGGGCCGCCTGTGGGCCGTCTCAGCCGACGGAACAACACTCAACAACGAGATGCGACGCCGACCAACAACGAGTATTGCCACTGGTCAACGCAGATCTCGGGGCTGTGAACAGGAGGCCTGCTTGGTCTCCCAGAAGATCTTGTCAATCTACATGGACAGTGCCCTCGCCGGACGGCAGGTCTCTGGAATGGCTGACCACGAGAGCAGCACTGCCCTGGATCTACATGAAGTGACGTCGGCGCTTGAACGCCGTGACGTCGGCACTCGTCAGCGCGAACCACTCACCGTTTGCCCGTCTTGAAGCGAAGCGCTGATGCCAGTATCTCTCGATGCCGACGGCGTCGTCGGTATCGAGCACGTGAACAACCTCCAGGCGCTCAGGCAGCTGGATCGCCAGCTCGTACGCGCGACGCCCGGCAGCGTTGCTGCGTCCGATCTTGTAGTGGGACCCTGCCTTCATCAGGTACACCTGGCCAGCGCGCAGAAGGCCACGCCCATCCTCACCAACCTCGTCCAGCACGGGCAAACGTTCTTGGACTAGCGCCTCACAAATCGCCGCGACGTCTGCGAGCCGGGAATCTTTCCTGCTGCGTTCAAGCAGCCAAGCAGCCAGTTCGCGCTTCCCACCAAGACGCTCGAAGACGCCGTGACTGGGAAATAGCCGATCGGTCCGCCGACGAAGCCTCAGCTCTGCGTCGGTAGGAAGCCGCCCCAGCTCACGAACAACAGGCACCAATGCAGAGAGGACGGTCTCATCATCGAGCGCCCGCTGCATCTTATTCGGCTCATAACCCGCCTCTTGGAGGGCATCACCCCATCGAGCCCAGTACAGACCGAGCCAATCCGACTCGCGTATTCCGGTAAGCCTCTCGAAGCGGGTCCGCCCGAGCGGCACACCGCCGTTCGCCTCAGCGCGCTCCCTGATCGCGCTCAGGATCGTCGCACGGTCGACCACAGCGCGACCGTACAACACAGCCGGTTGATCGCGCGGACCAAACAAAACATGCCCTCGCCGGGCGGGCAGATCTCCGGGATGGCGACCCCAAGCGGAGGCGGAGCTCGGTCGGTGTGGACAGGGTGTGGCATCCCATCGACCTCCCGGAGGGGCTACCACACGCCAGCCTGGGGGCAGAGCCGGACGGCACACGCGCCGGTTCCGTTGAGGGCTGCCCCCAGGCTGGCGTGTGGTCGGGCTGCGCCAGGTCGACGGGATGCCACACAGCCCCAGCGCGCAAGATCATCAGGGATCACGTCGGGCTGATGATCGTTTGGACACTTTACGGTCACAAAACACATCCATACAGCCCAAGATGACCACAGACGACGAGCGTTTGCAGTCGCCAAAGCAGCAGGTAATCGGCGCTATCCACGAACAACCACGACCATGGTCCGAGAATCCTTGGATTCTGGGTTCGAGCTCATGCGCTGAGGTCCGACAGTGTGAAGCAGCACGGGTCGGCAGATACGCGCCCACGCCCCCGCCAACAAGCCGCCGCATGCAGGCAAGCCCCACTGGTCTCGGCACCGTTGCGTCTCGATGCACCAGCACCGAAGGCAGAAGCGACAACAAGAATTACGGGAACGGTTCGTCTTGTCTCCGCTCCCTCACTTGTAGCGCAGTCCAGGGTGCCGGGGGTTCGAATGGACCCCATGTGATGCAGCTGCCGGAAAATTCCGCGTTGCAGAAGGAGACCTCACCGCCAGTGAATTTCGCGTCATTGAAGGAGACCTCACCGCCAACGAACTTCGCGCCGGTGAAACAAACTTCACCGCCGGTGAATTCCGCATCATGGAAGGAGACTACGCCACCGGTGAACTTCGCATTAACGAACGAGGTCTCGCCGCCGATGAATTTTACGTCGTTGAAGAAGATCTCACCGCTGGTGAACTTCGTGGCCAAGAAAGAAACCCTACCGCCGGTGAATTCCGCGCCACCGAAAGAGACGAAGCTATCAGCGAATTCCGCGCCGAAGAAAGAGACCTCACCGCCAGTGAACTTCGCGCCACGGAAATCACCACCATCGAACGTGGCGTTCGAGAAGTCAAGGTCACGACCACACCAGGTGATAGGAGCGTCGGGCTCTCGAAGATGATCGCGAATGAGGCGGACGATGGTGTACCGGACTTCCGGCTCACCTTCGCGGTGCTTCCCGCTAGTAGTATCTGGCTCGTAAGGCATGCGCAAGTAGGCGCACAGGACATCGATGCAAACCTGACGTTGCTCACCCCAGTCGTCAGCGAGTCGGGCCATGGCGTAGACACCAGCGAGGCGCACCGCAGCTTTGTCGTGCCCGAGCTGGTCGGCGGCTGTCGTATAACGCTGAGCAAGCTGATCGGCGTCGGCTCGATGCGCGTCTCCCTCGACGAGTCGCTGCTTGCGGTAGCCATAGACGCCAACAAGAACGGCACCGACGAACCCGGCAACGGTGATCGTAGTCTTGATGACGTCGAGCGGATCGATAGAAGCTGGCCCACCGTTGGGCCCGGGACGTGGCACAGCGACCGCCCACAGTTGCAGGTAAATGACCCACGCTAGGGCGCTGGCTAGCATGACCCAGATAGGCGCGACAAGCCACACAGGCCATAGGGATGGTGCGTACCGGCCCTGGGCGTGGTCTTGTCGCCGCCACCACTTGAGGCGCCGCCACTTGTCGCTCGCCATGGGCGGACTCTAGATGGCTCCCAGGCCTGGTCGCTCAGAGAGCGGTGGCTCACCAGGGTGTGGGTATCCCGCCACGTCGGCGCCCAAGGGCATAGCAGACCAGGGGCGGCCCCCGAGCAAACTCGCCGACACGACGAGATGCCCACACCCCTACCTCCTGCTGAAGAAAACCAGCCTATGATCATCTCCACCGCTTACCTACCTGAAACAGCCGGTAACCTCCCGCATCAGCACGTACCTTCCAGAAGTGTCAGCGCTGGCCAGACGAACCGTTCGGTCATGACCGGCACTGTCCGGTAGTGGCTTCTGATAATCGCTAGGCCGCAGGTTCGAGTCCTGCCGGGGGCGCTAGCCGCACAAACAGGTCGTGCTCAATCGTCACCCGGTCGATCCTCGACCGTCGCCGGTGCGATGTACCAGTCCCGCTCCGACAATGAATTTCCGCAGCATGCACACTCACCGCGTTGCCGATGGGCGGCGTGAACCGCCAACCACTCCTGATTCAACCGGCGACGTTCCTCGGCCTGCCGTCGAAGCCTGGGCTGTAAGCCTGGATGGTCCAGGTCGCGACATGTTGATGAGCTGCAACCACGCCAAGCACGCACGCGCTGCGTTCGAGTCGCTGTGGTCCAGCCGCGTGAACCTGTAACAGCCCCGCGTCAGAACGAGGACTGACTCTCTTGTATCGTCCCGTCTCCGTGATCACCTCCGGGGTCCTCGTCGGTCGGGTTGTCGAGGTAAAACCCCACCCCAATGCGGACCTCATCCGGATTGCCAAGGTCGACCTCGGCATCGGTGAGCCCGTGCAGATCGTCTTTGGCGGGCCGCCGAACGTCCGCGAGGGCGACCTGGTGCCCGTCGCGCCACCCAGATCACGCTTGCCTGGCGGGAAGAAAATGCGCCGGCGCCGTTACCGGGGCGAGAGCTCCGAGGGGATGCTGTGCAGCCTCGTTGAGCTTGGCTGGGATCCGAATGCGCCCGAAGAGGTGGCGCGGCTCCGGAACGTGACGCCTGGCACGTCTCTCGACAACGTGACGGAATGGCGTGCACTAACCATCAACACGGCAAGCAAAACCGATTCCGAACCCGACCGCGAGGTCCAGCTACGGCCGGGCATAACCAAAGATGTGATCACCGCGGAGGGGGGAAATAGGTCGGAGGGGTGGCTGCGAGGGGCCACCCCTCCGTTGCCGACGGCATCGCACGCGATCATGTGATCGCGTGGCGGCACGGCACGACTGGAGGAGTAGTCGCCTGCCCCACTACCGCCTGAGCGCTGCCGCCAGCTCACGGCGGTGCCGTCCCCTAGCCGACGGCACCGCCCGCGATTACCGGCTCAACTCAGCTGAGCTGGTCAGCAGCTGCCACCGTCAGCGCTGCCACCTGCGCCGCCAGTGGCGTCACCCGCGCTGGCGATACCAGTGCCCAGGATGCCAATGCCACTCAGGACGTTGATACCCAGGCCACCCTGGGCGCTGCCGCCGGCGCCGCCGGTGCCGCCGTTGCCGGCCTCGCAGCCGCCCCACGTGCTGAACATGGACATCACGGTACGCGCGGGGAGAAGCTCCGCGTGCTGCCCGTCGATCTCGGCAAAGCTCAATGCGTCAGACATGCAAATCCTCCTAGAGAGTGACCTCAGTGGGCCCCGAACAGAACACCTCGCCGAACTCATTGCCGATTCGGCTAATATCACCATGGTGGTGAGGAGAGCGCCTGGCAATATCCATTCGCACCTAATCTTCTGCACCGCGTCACTTAGCCACGAAGCCGTTTTTTGACTACTTTGTCAGCGGCTATCAGTTACTGAGGCTTGGGCAGAGCCGGTACCTACCGCCCGACGTCGCCCGGGCCTTTCCCCGCTATCATCCGAGCCGCGATGTTGCTGGTCAGCGTCCATGGCGAGGGTGTTCCTAGGTAGTCCGCCGCTGCCTCGGCGCGGCGAGCGCAGCGTTCGGGCAAGCCCGTTCCAGCCGGGGGGAGCTCGCACCCGCCCCGTTGAGAAGAAGTCGGCATGGTGCACTACGTGGGATAGTCGGCGAGGACTACCTAGCGTCCGAGGAATCCAGTGACACAGCGTTTACGGACGACAACCCAGCGCTGCCGCTATGGCGGATACCTCGCCCGCTAACGGCCGCCGGCCTACTACCTAGCCGCCCCTACGCGTGCCGTACTCGGTAGTTACATCGTTGGATGAATGACGCCGCCGGTGGTCACTCGGTGAGGTCCGCCAGCAGCAGCCCACTGCGGGGTTTAGGGGTGAAGTAGGTGCTCTTGCGCGGCATGCGTCGACCTTGCCAGTGTACGGCGAGCACGTCGGCAAACGGCACGGGAGCCAGCTGCAACACGGCGTCGACGGACGGACCCGCAGGATGTCCCGCCGGCAGGGCACGCACGTGCGGACCTGCCGGGTCGATGCCCAGCGCTTCGGCGATCAGTACCCGCTCGACCAGCCCGTGGTCGATCCTGGGCAGCGGTTCACCGGGCTCGGGTCCGGGCAACGTGACGAGCAGATCGACCTCGGATGCCCGGGCCACCACCCTGCCCGGATGGCGCGGTGGGTCGAGCCCCCGGCCTTCCTGCACCACCAACCCGGCCCGAAGCCAGGCGTCAACCAGCTCACCGGACGTCAGTCCAGTACCGACCAGCGCCCGGTGGATCGCGCTGATCCGCAGCGCCGGGCCGCCGGTCACCAACGCGAGCAGGCTGGACCGATCGCTGGCCGCCGCGGCCGCAACCCGATGGTTCCCGTCAGCGACGAGCAGCGGACCGCGGGCCACGGTGGCGAGCACCGTATCCTGCCCGGTTCCGGGGCCCAGCAACCACAACTGATGCGTCCGACCGCCGGAATCGATGGTCGACACCGCCGGCGCCCCCAGGCCATCGATGCTGGCCAGCACGGCCGCGGTCAACTGCGCGCCGTCGATGACGGGCACGAGCATCGCGGCACTGGTGGCACAGCCAAGCCCGGCGAGCACCGCTGCTCGTTCGATCACCACCTGTGGATAGACCTCCTCGCTGTGTCGTACCCAGGACATCCCGTGCGCGTCCACCGCGGCCGGATCGACCAGACACAACAGGCCGACCGCCACCCCATCCGGGCCGTCCACCCGATAGGGCGCCACCACCTCGGCTACCTGGCGATACGCGCTGCCCCGCAGCCGGCCCAGGGCGCGGCGGGCTGCTGGCAACGCATCAGTCAACGACAGTCCCTGCGCCAACGCTTGGGGCGTGCGATGCGGGTGTTGAACGGCCAGCAACGTGTCGCGGCCGCCATGCGGCCCGGCCAACGCAACCACCACCTCGCCCGCATCGGCGAACTCATCGACGTCAGGACCCGGCACGCGGTCGGTGAGCACCCAGCCGTGCTTGATGGCCCGCACCCACCGTGTCATCGCTCGCGCGCCGATTCCCAGCCGGTCAGATCCCGGCGAACGCAGCGACGGCGAGGCCGACGACGAGCAGGGGGCCGGCAACCCGCAGGTGCACAAACGCCAGCGCGGCGAACCACAGCGGCCAGACCGGCACCGGTCGCGGCGGCTGCTCCGGTCGAGGCTGGCGGAACCAGGACCACACCGTGACCAGCCGGTAAAGCCCACCGAGTGCCAGCAACGCCGGCCACGGCAGCGCGCCGACCAGCACGCAGATCACGATGAGCAGGTAGAAGCCGGCCATCAGACCCAGCGTCGCGGCCCGGGCCCGCCGCTCGCCGAGCATCACCGGCAGCGTGCGGATTCCCAGCGGCTCGTCGTAGGGGATCTTGTCGGTGTGCTTGCCCATCAGCACCGACGTGCACAGCAGGGCGTAAGGCAGCGACGCCAGCAACACCTGCCAGGTGATCGAGCCGACCGCCGCGTAGTAGGTGCCCCCGACCATCAGCGGGCCCCAGACCAGCAGCACGTCCGGCTCCCCCAGGCCGCGCTTCTTCAACCGCAGCGGCGGTGCGGTATAGGCCACCGACAGCACGAACCCGGCCACCGCGAACGCCACCACTGGCCAGCCCCGAACCAATGCGAGCACGACAAGGATCACCAGGTCTGCGGCATTGACGACCAGCACCGACGCCACTAGTGCCCGGCGGGTGACCAGCCCGGACAGGATCGGATGCGGCGCGTACAACGCCCGAGGGTAGTTCGCGGTGTCCGAACCAGAGCTGGTGTCGTAAAGGTCGTTCATCAGGTTGTTGGCGATGTGCGCCAGGGTGATCCCGATGACGGCCAGTACCAGCCAGCGCCAGTCGACGCCGGGCGCTCGCGCGGCGAGCAGCCCCGCCACCAACCCGGCGACCAGCGTCATCGGCAGCACGGCGGCGCGGGACACCACGATCCAGCGGGTCACCGCGTCGATCTGGCCCTCGGGCGGGTTGGTGGTGCTCAGGGCATAGCGCCAGGAACTGACCCGGGAGCGCGGCGCAGTATCGGTCACACCGTCGAGCCTGGCACAGCCCCGGCCGGATCGGTCAGCGGAAGGCGTAGACCACAGCGGCCATGTCGTCGTCCGCGTGCCCGGCGGCGGCCGCGGCCGCCATGAGGTGGTGGACGGCCTGCATCAGCGAGGGGTCGTCCCCGGCCTCCCGCAACGCGTCCACGATGAGCCCGGCGTCCTTCACCGCGCCCGCCAAGCCGAACGCCGGTGGGAACTCGCCTGCGATCATTGCCCGGCCCTTGACCTGGGCGTATGGACTGTCGGTGCCGCCACCGGCGATGGTGTCCAGGAACAGCTGCGGGTCCACACCGAGGCCACGGGCCATCGCAACGGCCTGCCCGGTGGCGGCGGTGATGGACAACACCCAGGAGTTGAGCGCGAGCTTGAGCCGGTGCCCGTCACCGACCCGCTCGCCGACCCAGACCGTCTTGTTACCGATCGCCTCGAACACCGGCGCCACCTGGGGCTCCAGTGCGTGCGGTCCCGACGCGAGCACGATCAGCTCACCCTGCTCGGCGGGCTGCTTGGTGCCGAGCACGGGGGCATCGATGAAACTACGGCCCTGCCGGTCGGCGAGCTCGGCGAGACGCTGGGTGCCGGCGAGGCCGACCGTGCTGGTCTGCACCCAGACCGCGTGCTCTGGCGTCGCGGCCAGCGCCCGTTGCATGACCTCGGCCACAGCGTCGGCGTCGAAGAGCATCGTCACCACCACGTCGGCGCTGGACACCGCCTCGGCCGCGTCCGTGGCGACCTTGGCCCCGTCATCGGCCAGCGGCCAGGCCTTGTCCACGCTGCGGTTCCAGACGGTGACGTCCAGGCCCGCCCGCACCAGGCTGCGGGCCATTCCCGCGCCCATGATCCCCGTCCCCATCACTGCAACACTGCCCGTCACGTCAGCTCCCTGGAGATCGCACTGCCCGCACCCGTCATTGTTCCCGGCGAAGCATGTGTAGCGGATCAGGGAAGGGGGCATCCTCGCGGCATGGCGTTGAAGTCACCGAGGCTTGTATCCACTCGCTCGGCTGAGCTGAGGAGGCCTGAGCTGACATGTCGGATATCACACAACTGATCCTGGACGATCACGAAACCTTCCGCCGGGAGTTCGCGGCGCTGGACGACGCCCACGAACCCGAGCAACTACGCGAGATCTGGGAACCCCTTGCGGTGCTGCTGGAGGTGCACGCGGCGGCCGAGGAAGCCGTCTTCTATCCGAAGCTGCTACGCCGTGGCGATGACGCGCAGGACGAAACCCTAGATGCGATCGGTGATCACAACGACATCCGGGACGGGGTGCGCGAGGCAGCCCGGCATCCGATCGGCAGCCTGCAATGGTGGGACGGCGTCCGGCACGCCCGGACGGCCAACAGCAGTCATATGGCGGAGGAAGAGGACGAGGCCCTACCCGATTTCCGTCGCAACGCCCCGCTGAGTATGCGCGTGGACCTGGGCCACGAGTTCCTGAAGTTCAAGACAGACCATTCGGACGCTCGGGACCTCGGTACCAGCGACAAGGACCCCCAGGCATACGTCAGCGCGATAGAGCAGGAGATCTCCGCTGGCGACGACGGGAACAGCTCGCTGGGTATCGGCAGCCTGAAGGGACGTTGATGATGACCGATCATCTGTTACGCAAGTACGCACCGATCCCGGCGGCGGGGTGGCAGCAGATCGACGACGAGGCTAAGGACCGCCTCACCGCCAGATTGGCGGCACGCCGACTGGTCGACTGGTCCGGACCGCACGGCTGGACGCATTCCGCCACCAACCTCGGCCGGACCACATCACTGGAAACCGCACCGCCGGGCACCAAGTTCGAGAGCGTTGTCGCCAGGCAACGACGGGTCCTCGCGTTGAGCGAGCTCCGAGTGAGCTTCACCGTGGAGTGCTCCGGGTTGCAGGATGCCGAACGCGGCGCCACCGACGTGGACTATGCCGATCTCGACCGCGCCGCCCACGATGCCGCATTGATTGAGAACCGCGCCGTCTTCCACGGCTGGCCGGAAGCAGGAATCACCGGAATCGTGGAAAGCAGCTCTTATCCCTCGTTGAAGTTGGGACAAGACGCCAAGGCCTACCCACACGCCATCGCCAAGGCGACCAACCTGCTTCGCCAGGCCGGTATCGAGGGCCCGTACGCCTTGGCCATCAGCCCGGAGGGATATACCCGGATAGCGGAGACCACCGAAATTGGCGGCTATCCGTTGCGGGAGCATCTGACCAAGATCCTCGGCGGAGACATCCTATGGGCTCCCGGCCTGGACGGCGCCCTGGTAGTGAGCAAACGGGGCGGCGACTTCATCCTCGACATCGGGCAGGACTTCTCGATCGGTTACACCCGGCACGACGCCGAACTGGTGACGCTCTATCTGGAAGAAAGCTTTAACTTCCGCGTCACCGAACCCGACGCCGCCGTCGTCCTCACCGATGGATAGTCCGCCCTTCGCAATGCGGAGTTGCCCGGAAGGAGGGCCGGGTAACGGTTTTGAAAGTACCCTCATGAGGAGATTGTCATGTCGACATCGTCGATCGGCGCCCGATCCGACGTTCGGGCATCGGGTTTCGCGATGCAGCGCAGCCGGGGGGCGGGCAGCGCCTTCCTGCTTGCGCTGCTCGGCATCTGGGGCGCCATAGTCCCCTTCATCGGGCCGTATTTCGGCTACACGTTCGGCGTCACGGTCCCGTGGTTTTTCACCTACGACCGGTTGTGGTTGGACATCCTGCCAGGTATCGCCGTGCTTCTCGGTGGCCTGATCCTCGGACCGAGCACAAACCGGGCGAGCGCCGGGATGGGTGCGTGGCTCGCCCTGATCGGCGGAATCTGGTTCACGGTCGGGCCGGTGATCAGCCAGTTGTGGCGAGTAGGTGGGCTGGCGGCGCCGATCGGTGCACCGCTTGGCGGGAACCTACTACAGCTGCTTGAGCAGCTCGGCTACTTCTTCGGGCTCGGAGCGGTGGTCACCGCGCTGGCGGCCTTCGCGCTGGGCCGGATAACCGTGCGATCGGTGCACGACTGAGCCCATCTGCGGGCGTTGACTCAGCTGCGGGGGCGGCGGGGGGTCGGGTGCTGGGGGTGGCGTCGGGATGGGCTCCGGCGGCGCTGGGGGTTGGGGCACCGGGCCCGGGCCGGGGTCCGGCGTGGGCTCCGGGTCAGGTGGGACGGTGTTCGCAGGGCCGCTTGGCCGCTGAGACAACTGCATCGTGGCAATTCGCTGGGTGACCACGGATGTGCCTCCTTACTCGATCGCCCCCTCGGACTACCCGCCACCGACGCTGTTGAACCAGCCGGGCGGCCACAAGGCCGCGATGGTTCATCGGACGCCCTGATCCTTTTGCCTGGTGCGATGGTCCCGATCTTGACCGCGTATCGCCGGCCATGCCTGGTGAATGACGGCGGCGGTGGGCACCGCGACGATCGCTCCGACGATTCCAGCGAGCACGGTGCCGACCGCAAAAGGAGAGACCAATCGAGAGCGGATGGAGCCGCACGTAGCGGCCGATCTGGTCGAGCTGGAGCTGACCCGGGCCACCGGCGCTCAGAACAGCGCGGAGCCGGCGGACGGTACCAACCAACTGCCCGATCAGCGACGGTAGCTCCCGGGTGAAGCGCAACCCGATCAGGTATCCAAGGCTGCCCAATACGACGGTGGCCAGCAGCAGCGTCGCCAGGGCGGATAGTGGTCCCGGCAGGCGTCGCTGCAGCAACTGCGCCACCGGCCGCAGCAACGCCGCGAGCAGTAGCGCGGCGACCAGCGGGATCACCACCATCGACAGCAGCACGAGCACCCGTACGGCGGCGTACACCGTGACTCCCACCAGCAGCAGCCGCCAAGACCAGGCAGCGCCGACCACCAAGCTATGGGGAACAGCGGACGAATGGGGCGGCCCGGTCATCGGCGAAGGTTGTCCAGCGCCGAGCCGTACCGGTTGACGACCCGTGCACGCGACGAGGGATCGGTTCGAGGCACCGGCTCGAGAAAGATCTCGTCCAGGTCGGTGAACTCACGCCGCAGTTCGTCGTCGATGCGCACGCACGCTCGTTCCAACTCGTCGGCGGACAGCGAGCTCGCGAAGTCCACCCGCGCGCAGAGCAAGGCCTTGTCGGTCCCGGTCATCATGGTGAGCAGATCGACCACCTGCTCGACCTCCGGTTCCGCTGTCAGCTGCGCGTAGATCGCCCGGACCAGCCGTCGATCGGCCTGCTGCCCGATGAGCAGCCGCATGTTCGTACGGCCGAGCAGGTAGGCCACCACGACGAGGAGCACGCCGATCAGCAACGAGGCCAGGCCGTCCCACAGCGCCGAGCCGGTGAGCAGGTGCAAGCTGACACCGCCGAAGGCGATCAGCAGGCCGACCAGCGCCGCGGTGTCCTCGAAGAAAACGGTCTTGACGGTGGGGTCATCGGTGGTGTGCAGGTATTCGATCAGGCTTTGGCCCTCTTCATCCATCTCACCACGGATCTGACGCACCGCGCGGATCCAGGAGATGCCCTCCATCACGAACGACAGGGCAAGCACCAGGAAGGCCACCCACACCAGGGTCTGCTCCTCGCCCCCACCGAAGATCGTGCGCACGCCCTCATACACCGAGAACATCGCTCCCGTGACGAAAATCGACACCGCGGCGATGAGCGCCCAGAAGAATCGAACCTTGCCGTAGCCGAACGGGTGCCGCCGGTCCGCCGGTCGCTCCGAGTGCCGTAGCGCAGCTAGCAGCAGCCCCTCCGTGGTCGAGTCGGCGACTGAGTGCGCCGCCTCGGCCAGCATCGCGGCCGACCCGGTCAGCACCCCGGCGACCGCCTTCATCACCGCGATCGACAAGTTGATCGCAAGCGCGACGACCACGGTCAGCGTACTTTCCCCGCCGCCAGCGCCATTTTCTAGCGGCGCTACGCCTCGGTCCGGCGCGTCCACGGCGCCCTCCTCGGGACAAAGGTTGTGTGCACAACGGCTTCCCGGCGATCGGTCGACCCAAACTCGAACACCGCCGCCGGCGATGACGCCCGGGTCCTAGGATCGCCGGATGGTCGTCCCCGGTACGGGTCTCGACGTGGGCGAGGCCCTGCGGGTGCTGCGCCGCGTGTTTGGTTATGACTCGTTCCGGGGGGCCCAGCAGGAGATCATCAACCACGTCGCCGCCGGCGGTGACGCTCTCGTACTCATGCCGACCGGCGGGGGCAAGTCGCTGTGCTACCAGATTCCCGCGCTCGTGCGAGACGGCGTCGGCGTCGTCATCTCGCCGCTCATCGCGCTCATGCAGGACCAGGTCGATGCCCTGACGGCGCTGGGCGTCCGGGCCGGGTTCCTCAACTCCACCCAGCAGCCCGCCGAGCGCCGTCGGGTCGAGTCCGCCTTCCTCACCGGTGAGCTCGACCTGCTTTACCTGGCGCCGGAACGCCTGCGCGTCGAGGCGACCGGCAGCCTCCTCGATCGCGGCACGATCTCGCTGTTCGCCATCGACGAAGCGCACTGCGTGGCCCAGTGGGGACACGACTTCCGGCCCGACTACCTCGCGCTGTCGGCGCTGCACCAGCGGTGGCCCACCGTGCCCAGGATCGCGCTGACCGCGACGGCCACCAAGGCGACCCACGCCGAGATCGCGTCGCGGCTGAACCTGGTCGACGCCCGTCATTTCGTGGCGAGCTTCGACCGCCCGAACATCCAGTACCGCATCGTGGGCAAGAACGAGCCCAAGCGGCAGCTGCTGGAGCTACTGCGCACCGAGCACCCCGGCGACGCGGGCATCGTCTACTGCCTGTCGCGGGCCTCGGTCGAGAAGGCCGCCCAGTTCCTGACCGAGAACGGGATCGTGGCACTGCCGTACCACGCCGGGCTCGACGCGCATACCAGAGCCACGAACCAAGCTCGCTTCCTGCGCGACGACGGCCTGGTCATGGTCGCCACAATCGCGTTCGGCATGGGCATCGACAAGCCCGACGTGCGCTTCGTCGCCCACCTTAACCTGCCCAAATCCGTCGAGGGCTACTACCAGGAGACCGGGCGGGCCGGGCGGGACGGCCTTGCCTCCACTGCCTGGCTGGCCTACGGTCTGGCCGACGTCGTGCAGCAGCGCAAGCTGATCGACACTTCTGACGGCGACGGCGCCCACCGCCGCCGCCTCGCCAGCCACCTCGACGCCATGCTGGCGCTGTGCGAAACGGTTGAGTGCCGCCGCGGTCAGCTACTCGCCTATTTCGACCAGCATTCCACCGCGTGCGGCAACTGCGACACATGCCTGTCCCCACCGGAAACGTGGGATGGCACGATCGCCGCGCAGAAGCTGCTCTCCACGGTGTTGCGGCTCGACCGGGAACGTCACCAGAAGTTCGGCGCGGGCCAGGTGATCGACATCCTGCTCGGCAAGACGACGCCCAAGGTCACCCAGTTCGGTCACGACAGTTTGGCGGTGTTCGGTATCGGCACGGAGCTCCGCGAGAGCGAGTGGCGCGGGGTGGTGCGCCAACTGCTGGCCCAGAGCCTGCTCGCCGTCGAGGGCGACTACGGCACGTTGGTGCTCACCGAGTCCAGCGGCGAGGTGCTGAGCCGGCAGCGCCAGGTTCTGCTGCGCCGCGAACCCGAACGAGCAGCGCCGGCGGCGAAGACCGCCAAACCTCGCCGCGCGGCACCCGTCGACCTGCCCGCTGCTGCAGTGCCGGTGTTCGAGCAGCTCCGCTCCTGGCGCGCCGCCACCGCCAAGGAGCAGGCGGTGCCCGCCTACGTGATCTTCCACGACGCGACCCTGCGCCAGATCGCCACCGAAGCCCCATCGACCCTGGCTGAGCTCAGCACGGTGAACGGTGTCGGCGAGAACAAGCTGGCAAAGTACGGACAGCAGATCCTGGACACCCTCGCCGGCGCTGCGCCGGTGGCCTGATCCACTGCCGCGGACGCCGGTTAGCCATGATCACCGTCTGGGTGCGTTCGACGACATGTCTTGTCGCCTTACGCCTTAGACACACAAGTCGTGATCAGTGGCGTCAGACGGTGAAGCCGAGGGCTCTCAGTTGCTCGCGGCCGTCGTCGGTGATCTTGTCTGGGCCCCACGGCGGAATCCATACCCAGTTGATCCGCACGTCGTCAACCAGTCCCCCGCCGGGGCCACCGGTCAGTGCGGCGCGGGTCTGGTCCTCGATGACGTCGGTCAGCGGGCACGCCGCGGAGGTCAGCGTCATGTCCAGGGTGGCGACGTTGCCCTCATCGACCCGGATGTCGTAGACCAGACCCAGATCGACCACGTTGATGCCCAGCTCCGGATCGACCACATCGCGCATGGCCTCCTCGAGGTCATCGACGTCGGCCAGATCGCCCGCCGGGTTGGGCACCGGGACCTCAGGCATCCCGGCGGCCCCGCGCACTACCTCG
This sequence comes from Actinomycetota bacterium, assembly GCA_030854185.1. GTDB lineage: Bacteria > Actinomycetota > Actinomycetes > Mycobacteriales > Pseudonocardiaceae. The sequence continues at coordinate 24,153 of JALYTS010000054.1, forward strand.
GACTCCTCGTTCAGGGTCGTCTCCTCGTTCAGGCTCATCAGGCCTCCGCTCGCTGAGCACCGTTGTCTGATCTGGCGGCGTCCGCCCGACCGACGGCGTCCTTGAACGCCATCCAGCCCAGCAGGGCGCATTTCACCCGGGACGGGTACTGCGATACGCCGGCGAAGGCGACCGCATCTTCCAGCACGTCCTCGTCGGGCTCCGCCTGCCCGCGACTCTGGACCATCGCCACGAAGGCGTCCATCGTGGACGTCGACTCGGCGACGGTCCGACCGACCACCAGGTCGGTGAGCACCGACGTCGCCGCCTGGCTGATAGAGCAGCCGATCGCGTCGTAGGACACGTCGGTCACCCGGTCACCCTCCAACGCCACCCGCAGCGTCACCTCGTCGCCGCAGGTTGGGTTGATCTGGTAGGACTCGGCGTCGAAGGGCTCGCGAAGACCCTGCCGGTGCGGGTTGCGGTAATGGTCCAGGATGATCTCCTGGTACATCTGCTCCAGTTTCATGCGGGCACCCGGAAGAAGCGGCGCACCTCGTGCACGCCCGCGAGCAGCGCGTCGACCTCGGCGGGGGTGTTGTACACGGCGAAGCTGGCTCGCACCGAAGCGGCGATGCCGAAGCGGCGGTGCAACGGCCAGGCGCAGTGGTGACTGGCCCGCACCGCGATCCCCAGGTCGTCGAGGACCTGCCCGGTGTCGTGCGCGTGCACGTCGGCAACCATGAAGGACACCGCACCACCCCGGTCCTCGGCATCGGTCGGGCCGATGATCCGCACGCCGTCGATCTCCGACAGACCGGTCAGCGCTTGCTCGGTCAGAGCATGTTCATGCGCGGCGACGCGGTCCATACCCACCGCGGACAGGTAGTCCACCGCCGCGCCCAGGCCGACCGCTTGGGAGGTCATCGGCACGCCGGCCTCGAAACGCTGCGGTGGTGGGGCGTAGGTGGAACCTTCCATCTTCACGATCTCGATCATCGACCCCCCGGTGAGGAACGGCGGCAGCGCCTCAAGCAGTTCGCGACGACCGTAGAGGACACCGACCCCGGACGGGCCGAGCATCTTGTGCCCGGAGAACACTCCGAAGTCCACGTCGAGCGCGGCAAAGTCGACCGGCGTGTGCGGTACCGACTGGCAGGCGTCCAGGACGGTCAATGCCCCGACCGCGCGGGCTCGGCGGACCAGCTCCGCGACCGGTGGGACGGTGCCCATCACGTTGGACTGGTGGGTGAAGGCCACCACCTTGGTCCGCTCGGACAGCTCCAGCGAATCGAGGTCCAGGCGACCGCCATCGGTCACCTGGTACCAGCGCAGCGTGGCGCCGGTGCGCCGGCACAGCTCCTGCCAGGGCACCAGGTTGGCGTGGTGCTCCATCTCGGTCACCACGATCTCGTCACCCGGTGCCAGCGCGAAGCGCTCCGCCGCGCCTCCGGCACCCGTCGAGTTGCTCAGCGCGTAGGCGACCAGGTTGATCCCCTCGGTGGCGTTCTTGGTGAACACCACCTCATCGGGATGAGCACCGACGAACGCCGCGATCCGAGCCCGCGCCGACTCGTAGGCGTCGGTGGCCTCCTCAGCGAGCTGGTGCGCTCCCCGGTGCACCGCGGCGTTGTGCTTCTCGAGGAAGGTGCGCTCGGCGTCGAGCACCTGCCGGGGTCGCTGCGAGGTGGCCCCGGAGTCCAGGTACACCAATGGGCGACCATCGCGCACCGTGCGGGACAGGATCGGGAAGTCGGCGCGGATCGTCTCCAGCTCACTGGCCGTCAGCTGGTCGACAGTCAGTTGTCCAGTCACGATGACGACACCCCGGTCACCTCCTGCGGGCGGCTGAACCGCTCGTAACCGCCGGACTCCAGCTCATCGGCGAGCTCCTGCCCGCCGGACTCCACAATGCGTCCACCCGCGAAGACGTGCACGTAGTCAGGCGTGATGTGCCGTAGGATCCGGGTGTAGTGGGTGATCAGCAGTACGCCGACATCCCCGTTGGCCCGGAAACGGTTCACGCCCTCGGAGACCACCCGCAACGCATCGACGTCCAGACCCGAGTCGGTCTCGTCCAGGACCGCGATCTTGGGCTTGAGCATGGACAGCTGCAGGATCTCGTGACGCTTCTTCTCACCACCGGAGAAGCCCTCATTCACACTGCGCTCGGCGAAGGCAGGGTCGATGTCCAATGCGGACATTGCAGCCTTGACCTCCTTGACCCAGGTGCGCAGCTTTGGCGCCTCGCCCCGGACCGCGGTAGCGGCGGTACGCAGGAAGTTCGACATCGAGACACCGGGCACCTCGATCGGGTACTGCATGGCGAGGAAAAGACCCGCTCGCGCACGTTCATCTACTGACATCGACAGCACGTCGACGCCGTCGAGAAGTATTTGTCCAGAGGTGACCCGATATTTCGGGTGGCCGGCGATCGAGTAGGCCAAGGTGGACTTGCCCGAGCCGTTAGGGCCCATGATCGCGTGCGTCTCCCCGGCCCGGACGGTCAGATCAACGCCGCGCAGGATTTCTTTCTCGGGGGATTGTGCGTCGTCGGTGGGCACCGCGACGTGCAGATCCTTGATCTCCAGAGTGGTCATCGGTGTCTTCTCAGCTCCTGCTAGCGGTTGGTCGGGGTAGCCGGATCGACGTACACGTCGTCACCGTCGATCGTCACGGCGTAGGTCTCCACCGGTTCGGATGCCGGTGGTGAGGACGGCTCTCCGGTGGCCAGGTCGAAGCATGATCCATGCAGCCAGCACTCCAGACCCTTGCGGGTCACCTCGCCTTCGGACAACGCGATCTCGGCGTGTGAGCAGACATCGGCCAGCGCGTAAACCCGCTCACCCTGGCGGACCAGCACCATCTGCACCTCGCCGACCTCGAACCCGGCGGGAACCTCGTCCTTGAGATCGGTCAGGCTGCACACCCGGACTGCGGTCATACCCCCACCGCCTCCAGCTCAGCCTCGATAGCCAGCGCCAGCCGCTCACGTACCTGCGTAACGGTGATCTTCTGCAGGATCTCGCTGAAGAATCCCCGCACCACCAACCGGCGGGCCTGCTCGGTGGGGATACCGCGCGAGGTCAGGTAGAATAGCTGCTCATCGTCGAAGCGACCGGTGGTGCTGGCGTGCCCGGCGCCGACGATCTCCCCGGTCTCGATCTCCAGGTTGGGCACGGAGTCGGCCCGCGCACCGTCGGTGAGCACCAGGTTGCGATTGACCTCGAAGGTTTCGGTGCCTTCGGCGGCGGCCTGGATGAGGACGTCTCCGATCCACACAGTGTGCGCATCTGGTTTGTCAAGACTGCCCTGCAACGCGCCCTTGTAGGCGACGTTGGACCGGCAGTGCGGGACAGCGTGGTCCACCAGCAAGCGGTGTTCCAGGTGCTGCCCGGCATCGGCGAAGTACAGCCCGAGTAACTCGGCGTCACCGCCGGGCTGGGTGAACGTCACCGTCGGCGATTGGCGGACCAGGTCGCCGCCCAGGCTCACCGTGGTGGCTCGCAGTACCGCGTCGCGACCCAACCGGGTGTGCTGCGCAGCGACGTGCACTGCGTCGTCGGCCCAGTCCTGCACACTGACCAGGGTCAGCCGGGCCCCGTCGCCCAAGACCAGTTCGACATTCTCCGCGTAGGTACCGCTGCCCTGGTAATCGAGCACCACCACGGCCTCAGCGAACGACTCGAGGCGCACCTGCAGGTGCCCGTAGGCCACCTGCCCGGCGCCCGGTCCGGTGACCGTGATCATCACCGGGTCCTCGACCTTGGCATGCGCCGGCATGGTCACCACGGTGGCCTGCGCCGCGGAGCGCCAGGCCTGTGCGGCAACCCGATCAGCGGGAACGCCGCCGTCGCCGAGGCGCGGGTCGGATCGGTCCACGTCCTCGACGGTGACGCCGTCGGCTGCCTGCACGCTGACCTGCGCGGTGCCGGTGGCTGCGACGCCCTGATGCAGCCCGCGAAGGCGCCGCAGCGGGGTGAAGCGCCACTCCTCCTCGCGCCCCGTGGGTACCTCGAAGGCCTCCACGTCGTAGGAGGTGAACCGCTGCGCGCGCGAGACGATCGGCACGTCGCCGCCGTGCGAGTGCGCGACCAGACCGTGTTCGGCCGGCCGGCCGGTAGTAGCCGTCATATCAGCCGACGGCCCCTTCCATCTGGAGCTCGATCAGGCGGTTGAGCTCCAGGGCGTACTCCATGGGTAGCTCGCGCGCGATCGGTTCGATGAACCCGCGCACGATCATGGCCATCGCCTCGTCCTCGGCCAGCCCCCGGCTCATCAGGTAGAAGAGCTGATCATCGCTGATCTTGGAGACGGTGGCCTCGTGGCCCATCGACACGTCGTCCTCGCGGATGTCGACGTAGGGGTAGGTGTCCGAGCGGCTGATCTGGTCCACCAGCAGGGCGTCGCACTTCACCGTGGAACGGGAGTGGTGGCTGCCCTCATTGACCTGCACCAGGCCGCGGTAGGAGGTGCGGCCACCGCCGCGGGCCACCGACTTGGACACGATCTTGCTCGAAGTGTGCGGTGCGGCGTGCACCATCTTCGCCCCGGCGTCCTGGTGCTGGCCCTCGCCGGCACAGGCCACCGAGAGCACCTCACCCTTGGCGTGTTCACCGATCAGCCAGACCGACGGGTACTTCATGGTGACCTTGGATCCGAGGTTGCCGTCGATCCACTCCATGGTCGCGCCCTCGGCCGCGGTGGCCCGCTTGGTGACCAGGTTGTAGACGTTGTTCGACCAGTTCTGGATCGTGGTGTAGCGGCAGCGGGCGCCCTTCTTGACGATGATCTCGACAACCGCGGAGTGTAGTGAGTCGGACTTGTAGACCGGCGCTGTGCAGCCCTCGACGTAGTGCACGTAAGCGCCCTCGTCGACGATGATCAGCGTCCGCTCGAACTGACCCATGTTCTCGGTATTGATCCGGAAGTAGGCCTGCAACGGGATGTCGACGCGCACGCCCGGTGGCACGTAGATGAACGACCCACCGGACCACGCGGCGGTGTTCAACGCGGCGAACTTGTTGTCACCGGCCGGGATCACACTGGCGAAATACTGCCGGAAGAGCTCGGGCTGCTCGCGCAATGCGGTATCGGTGTCCAGGAACAGGACGCCCAGTTCCTCCAGATCCTCGCGGATCTTGTGGTATACGACCTCGGACTCGTACTGCGCGGCCACACCGGCTACCAGGCGAGCCTTCTCCGCTTCGGGGATGCCCAGCCGGTCGTAGGTGGCCTTGATGTCATCGGGCAGATCATCCCAGGACGTGGCCTGCTTCTCGGTCGACCGGACGAAGTACTTGATGTTGTCGAAGTCAATGCCGGACAGGTCGGCACCCCACCGCGGCATCGGCTTGCGCTGGAACAAGCGCAACGACTTGAGTCGAGTCTCAAGCATCCACTCCGGCTCGTTCTTCTTGGCCGAGATGTCGCGTATCACAGCTTCAGACAGACCGCGCTGGGCGCTGGCGCCGGCAGCGTCGGAGTCGGACCAGCCGTACTCGTAGCGGCCTAGGCTGGCGAGCGTTTCTTCCTGGGTGAGGGGAGCAGCCAGGGCGGTCTGCGCTCGCACATCCTGCTCAGGGGCAGTCGTCATGCTTCAGACGCCTCCATCCGGTTTCGTGGTGGCAGGTGGGTGGTGGGACACAGGTGGGTTGGAAACACTTGTCCGGGCACCGTGCGGTGCCCGAGATTCGGGAACATGCGTCGTACATACCGCGTCGCCGCGGGCGATAGTGGCCAGCCGCTGTACGTGGACACCGAGCAGGTCGGCGAAGGCCGCGGTTTCGGCCTCGCACAACTGTGGAAACTCAGCGGCGACGTGCGAGACCGGGCAATGGTGCTGGCATAACTGCGCGCCGGCACCGACGTACTCGACTGACGCGGCGTAACCCGCGCTGGTCAAAGCCACGGCTAAGACCTGCGCACGGGCGACCGGGTCCGGCGCAGCAACCACGTTGGCGCGGTGCCGATCGACCAGGTCGATCACTCGACGTTCAGCGAACGAGCGGATCGCCTGCTCGCCGTCGCGCTCGGCGAGGAAGCGCAGCGCGGACACCGCCAGATCGTCGTAGGTATGCTCGAATCGCGCCCGGCCGGCGGCGGTGAGCAGGAACAACTTGGCCGGGCGACCACGGCCACGGGGACCCCGGCGCGGGGCCGCGCGGTAGCTGGCCTGCCCGTCGGTGAAAAGGGCGTCCAGGTGGCGGCGCACCGCAGCGGGACCCAGCCCCAGCGCGTCGGCAATCTGCGCAGCTGTTACTGGACCGTGCTCCAGTAACATCCTCGCCACCGACTCGCGAGTGCGACGATCGGTCCCAACGGTTTTCACAACGTCTATGTTACGTATTTCCCGGGCGGCTGCAAACCCCCCGTGTGCTCGGTCGATGGTCCCGGCGCTCGCACCGCTACCCTTCGCGGCGTGGTGGCCGGGAAGGTGCGCGGGGTCGGTGCCCGTTTTCGGGCACCCCGGCCTGACCCGAAAGCGCCGGTCAACGGCCGATCGGGGGATCCGGACGGCGGCACCGGTCTGGATCTGGTCGAGACCCGGCAGCTCGACACGGTCCGCCGGTTCGGCACTGCCGGTTCGCTGCTGATGGGTCTAGGTTCACTCGGAGCGGGGACAGCCCCGGTGCTGGGCAACCCGGTTGTCGGGCTCCCCGTGCTGGGCTTGTTCACCCGGATGCCGACGGCATCGCTCGCGGTCGCCTATACCGGCATCGCCATGGTGGTGTTGGCCTGGTTGTGGCTCGGCGCACTGGCCGTTCCCGGTCGGGTCCGGCTGATCACCCGCGCCCAGCTGGACCGCACGATGTTGCTGTGGGCAGCGCCGCTACTGGTCGCGCCGCCGATGTTCAGCCGGGACGTCTACAGCTACCTGGCGCAGAGCGCGATGGTCAACCGTGGGCTGGATCCCTATGTTCTCGGTCCGGCCGACGCGCTGGGCGTGGACCACCCGCTGGTGCGCGGAATCCCCACGATCTGGCGCCACACACCCGCGCCCTACGGCCCGTTGTTCCTCACCCTGGGCAGACCGATCGACTGGATCGCGGGCGACGATGTGGTGCTCGGCACCCTGCTGCACCGCTGCGTCGCGGTCGCCGGCCTGGTGATGATCGTCTGGGCGCTGCCGCGGCTGGCTCGCCGGGTGGGCGCGTCACCGGTGTTTGCGCTATGGCTCGGCGTCGCTAACCCC
>JALYTS010000137.1 GCA_030854185.1 Actinomycetota bacterium
TGGGGGTGTTGCAGGGTCGGATCGGGGCCGCGGTACTGGCCCTGGGTGGTCCGATCAACGCTGACGTCGCCCGCCGGATCGCGTGTGACGCCCGGGTGATCCCGGTGGTGTTGGGTGCCCGGGGTGAGCCACTGGACATCGGCCGGGCCAGCTACACGGTACCGATCGCGATCCGCCGCGCGGTACTCGTCCGAGACGGCGGATGCGCTTTTCCTGGGTGTTCGGTCCCGGCCCGTTGGTGCGAAATTCATCACGCGGTCCATTGGGCCGATCATGGCCCCACCAGTGTCGGGAACTGTGTTGCGTTGTGCGGTCGGCATCATCGATTGATCCACCATTCCCACTGGCGGATCGACATGACCGGCGGTATTCCGCAATTCCATCCACCGCCCTGGCTCGGCGGGCCACCACGCCGCAATCCCCTCCACACCACACCCGACCTCATCCCAATCCGGGAATGACGCGGCGACAGTTAATCTGATGGCCGCCTGGCGTCACGGTGCCGCGCGATCCTGGTGGCTGAACATCCGCCGGTACCCGGTCGGAGTGGTTCCGACCTGCTGGAGGAAGTGGTGGCGGAGCAGGTCGGCGGTGCCGAAGCCGGTGCGGCGGGCGATCTCCTCGATGGTGAGGTCGTCCTCCTCTAGCAGCTGCTGGACGAGCAGAACGCGTTGCCGGGTCAGCCACTGGTGGGGCGTGGCGCCGGTGGCCGCGGCGAAGCGGCGGGCGAAGGTGCGCGGTGAGATGTGCGCGGAGGCGGCCAGCCCGGTGACGGTGAACGGCCGGTGCAGGTTGGCCTGGATCTCGGCCAGCAGTGGGGCCAGGTCAGTACCGTCCGCCGGGCGCCGGGGCACCGGGGTCTCGACGTACTGGGCCTGCCCGCCGTCGCGATGGGGCGGCACGACCATCCGCCGGGCGATGCCGTTGGCCACCCGCGCCCCGAGCTCGCGGCGCACGATATGCAGGCAGGCGTCGATACCGGCGGCGGTGCCCGCACTGGTGACGATGGGGTGGTCCTCAACGTAGAGCCGGTCGGGCTCGAGCGAGAGATGAGGGAACCGGGACGCCAGCAGACCCGCGTCGTGCCAGTGGCAGGTGGCGCGGCGATCGTCGAGTAGCCCAGCGGCGGCCAGCAGGAAGGCCCCGGAGCACACGCTGAGCAGCCACGCGCCGCGAGCCACGGTCGCCTGGAGCAGGTCCACTACCGGTCGCGGGGGTGGCTCGTCGCGGGTGTGCCAGGCGGGGATCACCACGAGGTCGGCGCTGGCCGCCCGGTCGAGCCCGTAGGACGCGTGCAGGCTCATCCCGCCGGGACCCGGCAACGGCCTGCGGCCGGTTGCGCAGACGGCGAAATCGAAGCGCGGCAGGCCGTCGTCGGAGCGGTCGATGCCGAATACCTCACACGCGACCCCGAGCTCGAAGGGGTGCACCGCCCGTCGATGATCGCCACCACGTCGCGCAGCACCTTGGCAGGATATGCCCGCACGTGGGCACTTGCGCCACTCCCGATCGCCCACTTCGGCTCGCACACTTGCAGGTGTCGCTGATTGCGCTTGCTCGACAAGGAGGTAGCCGCCGTGATTCCTACCCTGCTTCGCCACCTGGGAAAACGGCTGCACCGGTTCTCCGCGGACCTGGGTGAACTGCAGGAGCGCCGCGTCCTGCTCGACCGCCCGTGGGAGGAGGACTTCCTGCACTGGGCCTACGGCGAACAGGCTGGGAACTGCACGGATGCTTCGTTCCCCCGCCCCGGCGACGCGCCACCAGCGTCACCTCACAGGGCTGGTGCCCCGGAATCTTGGGGCGACCCGCAATGCATCCGTGAAAGCATCGCACCATGGCCGTCCAGGAAACGCCCGTTCTGGTGGTCGGTGCGGGTCTCGGGGGCCTGTCGACCGCGGTCTTCCTCGGTGCACACGGTGTGCCCGCCCTCGTCGTCGACCGCCATCCCGGCACGTCCACCCAACCGAAGGCGCGTGGCCAGAACCCGACCGTGATGGAAGCCCTCGGCTCGGTCGGGCTCACCGACCGGATCCTCGCGGCCACCCCACCCGGCCGTCCGGGAATGACCGGCGTGATCGCGGACAGCGTCACTGGCACAGTGATCCGCAGCTTGAGTGAGGAATCGCCCGACTTCTCGCGGTACTCGCCGGCACCGCACGGCATGGCCAGCCAGGAGGCCGCGGAGGCGGCCCTCGCCGCTCGGGCCGTCGAGCTTGGAGCGAAGCTGAGCTTCGCGACCAGTTGCGAGGGACTCGACCAGGACACCGACGGGGTGGCGGTCACCTTGCGCGACATACAGACCGGAGCCGTGGAGACGGTGCACGCGAGCTACATCGTCGCCGCGGACGGGCACTGCGGCGGGTTACCCGACGCAGTGGGAATCACCAGCCACGGCCGCGGCACGTACGGGGACGCGACGACCACCTGGCGGGTCCGGGCCGACCTGTCCGAACTCGTGCCGGACACTGCCGTGGTTGTCTACTACCTGCAGAACCCGGCGGCCGAGACGATCGAGCTGGTGCGCCGCATGGTCGGCGTCGCAGATCTCGACGTCGAGCTGCTCGGCTCGGCGACCTGGCAGATCGCGCACCGCGTAGCCGACTCGTTCCGGGCCGGACGGGTGTTGCTCGTCGGCGACACCGCCCACGTGATGCCGCCGACCGGCGGCCAGGGCGGCAACCTCGCTGTGCTCGATGGCTACCACCTGGGCTGGAAGCTCGCCGCCGTCGTGCGGGGCCAGGCCGGGGCCGCGCTGCTGGACAGCCACGACGCCGAGCAGCGCCCGTTCGCGCAGGCTGTGGCCGACTGGCAGGTCGCCAACATCGCCGCCCGCCTGCGTCCCGATCTGGCCGACAGCTCGATCGGCGAGCCGATGGACGAGGCCCGGCTGCTCTTCGGCTACCGGGCACCCGACGGCGCATTCATCGCCGAGCCGGGCCCGGACGCCGGTGAGCTGTTCGTCGACCCGGCCACCACCTCGGGCCTGCCCGGCATGCGGGTGCCGCACGTCGCGCTGCATCGCAACGGGACGCCGGTGTCACCGCGGGCCCTGCTCGGCGCGCACTTCCTCCTGCTCACCGGCTCCGCCGAGATGACCCTCGCCGCACCAGGGGTCTTCGATGCGTTGGGTCTGCAAGCCGTGGTCCACAAGGTGGGACCCGACGGGCTCCTGGACCCGGGCGGCGCCTGGGCCACGGCGTCCGGGGTGGGTCCCACCGGGACAGTTCTCGTCCGCCCCGACGGTGTCGTCGCCTGGCGCGCCCCCGGACCGGCCGGAGCCGGCGACCTGGACAAGACGCTGCGTACAGTGCTGGCGCGCTGAGCCCGAACGAGCTCGGCCGCTAGCCCCCGAGCCAGCTGTCGCGGATCGGGGTGCGCTGGATGGCGTTTCCGATGTGACCGAGGCCGAACATGTCCTCGATGGTCCGCAGCACCGTGTAGTGATCCACGGACTCAGCGTAGCGCCCTGGCCTGACCATCTGCCCGGTCACGAGGAGCGGGACGCGGTTGGCCGCGGAGTTGTCCTCCGACTCGTCCCAGGTGACCACCAGCAGGCTCTGGTGAGTGGCAGCCCAGCGCCGGTAGCCGTCCAGCGCGGTGCGCAGCCAGGCGTCGCCGTCCGCAATGGGACAGTCATGCATGTCGTGGCAGAGGTTCGGGATCACGAACGACACCTGCGGCAGCGCGGCGTAGTCCGAGCCGAACGCGGTGAACGGTTGGGCGAGCCGGCCCGGGAGGTTGGTGAAGTCGGGCACCGGGTTGTGCTTGCGGGCGTACTCGGCGCGGCTGCACACCGGGTCGCCCGCGGTAGGTAGGTCCTCGGCGTAGAGCGCGAAGCCCAGGTGAGCGTCGAGCAGCTGGCCGGCCAGGTTGGGGGTGGCGAAGGAGTGGGGGCAGCTGTCGCCCGTCACTCCCTGGGTGTCCCCGGAGAACAGCGCCAGGTAGTTCGGCTGGCTGGGGTGGGTGATCGCCGAGTCATTGGTGAACAGGGCCCCGTCGCTGGTGAGCTGGTTGAGGTAGGGGGCATCCGGGTTGCCCACCACCTCGTCGAGGTTCTGGTTCTCCAGGATGACCACGACCACATGCTGCGGCCGGGGCAGCGCAGCCGGGCTGGACGTGGGGCCCTGGGTAGGCACGACAGCCGGACGGGGCTGCCCGCCACAGCCTGCCGTGATCAGCCCGACCGAGGCGACCATCGCGAGCAGCGCGACGGCCCACCCACTGCGTCTCGTTCGATGGTTCCCATGACCACTCGCTCGAGGCTCCATCCCTCGATGATGCCGCAACGCGCACTCGCGAAGGGCGTGAGATGGACGCCGATGATCACTGTTTGTGTGCCGTCAGCTACAAGCCGTGTCGCCGGCCGCACACAGATCGTGATCATGCTGGTTGCGACGGGTAGCGATCGGCCCGCAGGTGGTACAGCCGCGGGGTGGGTCCGGCAGTAATGCGTCACCCAGGTAATCCCCATCGCGTTGTCCTTCTGTGGCGCGAGCCGTCACCAGGAGGCAGCGGGACTCGACGAAGGGACGATGAGATGCGGCGTGCGCTCGCTCTCCCGGTCGTGGCGTTGGCAGGAGCGCTCGCTCTCGCGGGCTGCTCGGCCGCGGCGCCGTCAGCCACCCCCGCCCAGCCCAAAGGTCTCACGACCGACTTCGGCGTCACCCGCACCGAGATCACCCTGGGTGCGCTGACCGAGTACTCCGGCCCGTTCAAGGAGCTCGGCACCGGGGTCCTGCACGGTCAGCAGGTGTGGGTCAACCAGACCAATGCAGCGGGCGGGATCTGCGGGCGGAAGATCAAGCTGGAGATCCGCGACGACGGAGACGATGTCGGCAAGGCGAAGGCCCAGTACGCCGCTCTGGAGCCCACCGTGCTGGGCTTCATGCAGATCCTCGGCTCATCGGTCACCACTGCGCTGAGCCAGAGCCTGATCGACAATGAGACCACCGCGGTGGTGCTGTCGAAATCGTCGGAGCTGCTGAGCAACCCTTATGTGATCATCCCGGCTACTACCTACGACGTCGAGATGATCAATGGTCTGTCCTACCTGATGGAACAGGGCAAGATCCACGACGGCGACACCATCGGGCACATCTGGCTCGACGGCGAGTACGGCGCCAACGGTCTGCGCGGCGTCAAGTATTTCGCCCAGCGCCACCATCTGACGCTGCGCGACACCAAGGTCACCGCGACCACATTGGATATGCGCGCCTTCGTGGCCGCTTTCGCCGGCGCGCCCCGGGTGAGGGCGATCGCTCTGAGCACCACCCCCGACCAGACCGTGTCAGCCGCCACGGCCAACCAGCAGCTGAGGCTCAATGTGCCGATGATCGGCAACAGTGCGGCGTTCACCCCGCGACTGCTGTTCGGTCCAGCCGCTCGTGCGCTGGTCAACCTTTCGGTGTTGGACAGCTCGGTTCCATTTTCCTCCCTTGCACCCAGGGCGGAGTACGTCGCCGATGCCTACCGGAAAGCCGGCTACCTGGAGTTGCCTAACAGCGGGGTGCCCTATGGCTATGCCATCGGCAAGATCTGGGGCCAACTGCTCAAGCGGGCCTGCACCAACGGGAACATGAACCGGTCCGGGATCCAAGAGGCGCTGCTCCAGAGCACCAGCATCACCACCGACGGGCTGGTGGCCGACCTGGACTTCGCAAAGCAGGGCTCCCCGGCCGCCCGGGAGACCTCAGTAGGTGTTCCCGATGCCGCCGTCCTCGGCGGGATCCGTGAGGTCAAGCCGCTGTTCGAGGCGCCGGATGCACGCAGCTACGTCGCTGCCCACCAGACCGGCGACTGATCCGGGCTCAGTAGCCGGAGAGTAGGGCCTGGAGCCGGCTGAGCGTGGGCTGATCGACGTGGCTGCGGAAGCGGCCTCGCTGAGCTGGGCGGCGACCCCAGATGACCAGGGTGCGGGCAGCCGCATCGAGTTCGACGTACGGCTCGTCGGCTGGGTCGTCGGTGAGCTGGAGACCAGCCTGCCCGGCTTCCACCACAAGCCGCACGTCAGAGGCGTTCTCAGCGCGCAGGCGCACGTGGAAGTCCTCATGCGGGGCGGGATCGTGCTCGTGGCCGCGCCGCACCAGGATCTGGCCGAGGACACTGACCGCGTGCTCGGTCAGATCCGGCTGACCTAGAAGTTCAGCGCTCGAGGTGACAAGTGATCTCGGCGGCAGCGGCGGCGAGGTGCGCGGTGACCTCGTGCGCGGTCCAGCCCTCACATGCGCTGACCACCTCTGGCGCGGTGTACTGGCGGGCGTCGAGGAAGGCAGCTGCCTCCCGGCTTCGATCGATGGTCGGCATGGCGCCAACGCTAGGCCCGGTGTGACGGTCGGTCGAATCCGTCGCCGGATGCAGGAAAGGGTCAGGCCGATGCAGGACGCGCACGCACTGCAGGTGCTCGTGACGATCGGGGCGGCGGTGCTGCTGCTCACCTGGTTGGCGCGGCGGCTGGCCGTCGCGAGCCCCATCGTGCGTGCTGCTGGTCGGCGGGGTGGCGCTGGCGTTCGTGCCGTGGGTGAACGGGGTGCTGCTGCCACCTGAAGTGGTGCTGTTGTTGTTCCTGCCCGCGCTGCTGTACTGGGAATCTCTGACGACGTCGCTGCGCGAGATCCGCGCCAACCTGCGGGTGGTGGTGCTGACCTCGGTGCTTCTCGTGCTGGCCACCGCAGGTGTGGTGGCCTGGGTCGGGCACCTGATCGGGCTGAGCTGGCCGGTGGCCTGGGTGCTCGGTGCGGTGGTCGCGCCGACCGACGCGACGGTCGTCGGCGCGGTGGCCCGCAGGATGCCGCGGCGTCAGCTCACGACCCTGCGCGCGGAGAGCCTCGTCAACGATGGCGGTGTTCGCGATCGCGGTCGCGGTGGCCACCGGCAGGGAGAAATTCAGTTGGGGGTCGGCGTTGGGCAGCTTCGCGCTGTCTTACCTGGGCGGCGCGGCGGCGGGCCTGCTCGTGGCCTGGTTGGCCGTCCGGGCGCGGCAGGTTGCGCGCGAGCCGGTGCTGGAGAACGGCATCGGCGCGCTCACCCCGTTCGCGGCATTCCTGCTGGCCGAGCAGATGCACGCCTCGGGGGTGCTTGCGGTGGTCGTCTGCGGGCTGGCACTGAACCAGGTCGGCCCGCGGCTGGTCAGTGCCCGCACGCGGCTACAGGGACGCGCGTTCTGACAGCTCACCACGTTCCTGCTCAACGGCACGCTGTTCGTGCTCGTCGGGTTGCAGCTACGCGGGGCGCTGCGCAATCTCGTCTCGAACACGTTCCGGACGCGAGTTACTTCCTCCAAAGTGCGGTCCCGCACGGCGACGGCCGGCGGCTGCTGTTCGACCCCGACGACGGGCTCGCGGCCGATATGGCTCATCGGCGTCCGTGCACCACGCTCGTGGAGCTTCCAGCTGCCGGCCACTGGATCCACGACGACGATCCGGATGGCTGCGCGGACGCCATCCTCGACTTCCTGGCCAACCTCGCGTACTAGCGTCAGCACACTCCGTTGATCGCCCGCCCTGAGCGCCGAGGTTCGCGGCTCAGCCAGCTGACGCCGCCGTGCCAGACGGTGAGGGCACCTGTTCTCCGGCATCGAGCCACTGCTGGAACGTGGGTCCGGTGAGCACAGCGTGTGGACCAGGCAGGAGCGCACCGGTGGCGACTGCAGCTGCGTCTGGGCTGTCCTCGCGAAACCCTTGCACCTGTACCGGGTCAGCCCGTCGCGCGGCAAGACGGGTAGCCATGTCGACAAGACTCTCCACTCGTGGACCGGCAACTTCGGACACTGGCGGCGGCAGGTCTCGCGCGAGAGCTACATCGGCGAGAACGCGAGCTGCAGCCACGACCGCGACCGGCTGCACGCGCCTCTCCTGCACCCGGCTGACGTCCGCCTGCCGCCCCCATTCCAGGACCTGCTCAGCGAACTCGTGGAACTGGGTGCAGCGCAATACCACCGCGGGAACCCGCCCCGACTGTGCCGCGCGCTCGTGCTCACGCTTGGCCGCAAGATATCCGCTGGACAGCCGGTCGGTCCCGACGATCGACAACACGACCAACCGCTCCACACCGGCTCCTTGCGCAGCCCGCTGCAGCTGCTGCGCCGCGGCAGTGAAGAACGCCGTGGCTGGGCCCTGCTCCGTGGTTGGCGAGTTGGTGACGTCGATGACGCGGTGCACGCCCGATAAGGCCTCGTCCAGCCCGGCGCCCGTGATCACGTCGACCCCACTACTCCGCGACAGGGAGACGGCCTCGGTTCCCCCAGCGCGCAACACCTCGACGACGTGACGACCGATCAGCCCGGTCCCGCCAACAACAGCAATCTTCATGGACCCACCATCACATGAGGGGCTGACATTCCGGGACCAGTCTTATCGGTCCCACGCGGCAGGATCAGCGCATGACCTCCTGGACCGACTTCGCTGCCGCCCAGCCTGAGCTCGCCGGCCAGGTCCGCCAGTGCTTCGCGATCCGCAAACACGCCACTGTCGCGACGTTGCGTCGAGACGGTTCACCGCGCATCAGCGGGACCGAGGTGGACTTCGCCGACGACGGTCTCTACCTGGGGATGATGCCCGGCTCGCGCAAGGCGCTGGACTTGCGCCGAGACCCACGTCTGGCGCTGCATTGCCCCACCGGGGACACCCCGCAGGACGATCCCAGCTCGTGGCTGGGCGACGCGAAGATCGCCGGCCGAGCGACCGAGGTGTCTGACCGGACCCGCCGCGATGAGGCCCACCGGTTCGCGATCGATGTTCTCGAGGTCGTCCACACCACCGCCGGCACGCCAGCAGATCACCTCGTGATCGTTTCCTGGCACGCCGACCGCGGGCTGCAGCGCCGCGAACGGCGCTGAGTGATCGACGACGCGTCCGATCGGATGGGATCACTGCGCCTGGTGCGGGCCAACCGGCCGTTGCGGCTGCTGTGGACCGCGCGGACTGTGTCGTTCCTGGGCGATTCGCTTGGCTTGGTCGCGCTCATGCTCTACGTCGCCACCACCACCGGCCACGCGCTCGCGGTGGCACTGTTGCTGCTCGTCGGGGATTTCGCGCCCGCCCTACTCGGACCGCTCACCGGCACTATCAGCGACCGGTTCGACCTCAAGCGGGTCATGATCGGCTGCGAGACCGTCCAAGGCGTCCTCGTCGTCGTGATCGCCCTGTGGCTGCCGTCGCTGCCGCTGCTGCTGGCTCTGGTCGCCCTGCGCGCGATCGCCGCGCAGATCTTCCAGCCCGCGTCCCGGGCCGCGGTGCCCGCCGTGGTGCACGATCGCGACCTGGACAGCGCCAACGCCGCGATCGGCCTCGGCACCAACGGCGGCGAAGCACTCGGTCCCCTCCTGGCCGCAGCGCTGCTCCCCGCGTTGGGCGTGCGGGGCGTCCTGCTCGTCGACGCCGCCACCTTCCTGCTGTCCGCCGTCGCGCTGGCGTTCCTGCACCTGCCGGACCACCCAGCTCGGACCGACGAGCAGCGGACCGGTTTCTGGGAGGACACCGTTGCCGGGCTCCGCTACATCGCAGCCACCCCACTGATCCGCGCGATCGGCCTCGGGTTCTTCGCGATCGTCGCGTTCAACGGCATCGACGACGTTGCCCTCGTATTCCTCGCCCGCGACTCCTTCCACGGCGGCAACTCCGCCGCCAGCGTCTTGTTGGCTGCAGTCGGTATCGGGTTGTTCCTCGGCTACGCGCTGCTCGCGGGGACGCCGCGGATCGGCATGGTGGCACTGCTTCTCGCCGGCTTCGCGATCAGCAGCGCGGGCAACCTGCTCACCGGCCTGGCCTGGGCGGTCCCCGCCGCCTTCGTGGTGCAGGCCGTGCGCGGGTTGGGCATCGCGGGGATGGACGTCGCCGTGAACACCCTGCTGCACCGCCACGTTCCCCGCGACCTGCTCGGACGCGTCTTCGGCAGCCTCTACGGCACCATCGGCGTCGCTGCCACGCTGGCCTACCTCCTGGGCGGACTGCTCATCGACGCCACCAACCCGCGCGTGGCGTTCGTCGTCGCCGGAACCGGAGGACTGCTCGCCACCGTGACAGTGGCAGCCGCGCTGTGCCGGTCCACCGGCGTGTGACTCCTGAAGAAGATCACGGTTTGGGTGCCCAGGACGACAGAAAATGGCGCCGTTGGCACACAAAGCGTGATCAACCCTTGCCGAGGGATCTGGCGGCCAAGTACCGAAGGACGTGCCGAGGCAGTGCTAGCCGAGCGTGCGCGCAGCGAGCTCGGTGAGGGTGGCGACGAGCCGTCGTCGGGTCAACCCGCGGTCGCGCAGATGCCGGTAGAACTCACCAGCGAGAGGGGCGAGGAGCACCTCGGCAAGCGTGTCGTCGGGGTCGGGCACGCCAGCAGCGCGGAGCAGAACCCGCAGGTGCGCGCGCCAGAAGGCGTAGGCGCCGGTGCGGAAGCGGGCGTCGCCGGTTTCGGCTACCAGTGCGACGTCGAGGTGCTGGTCGAGGAGGTCGACCATCGCGGCGTAGAACGCGGCCAGGCGGTCCGCGGCCGCGGCGCCGGGGCCG
>JALYTS010000138.1 GCA_030854185.1 Actinomycetota bacterium
AACCTGGGCTGGGCCGGCGGCGGGAGCAGGCGGGCGGATTCGGCGCGCAGCGTGACCCGCCCCACCTGCGGAGTGCCGCCCAGCAGTTGTTCCAGATTCGACCGCATCGCCGCGAGCTCGGCACGCAATTGCGCCATCTCACTGCGCGCAGACGGCTCGGCCTGGCTGCGAAGCGCACGCTCGACGGTCAGGGCGTGTTCCCGCCGGGCAGCCACCTCACGCTCCAGTTCCAGCTGGTAGACCGCCCGCAACTGATCGCCGTGCGCGACGCGCGAGTTGATCTCGCGCCGCGCTCGTGCTGTGGTGAAAGCTGCGAGCAGCGCCGCCCACAACGCCGCGACAACGCCCAACCTCAGCAGGCGGGCATCCTGAGTGCCCAGGGCGAGTACAGCAGCGGCCGCCGCACCCATGACCACCGTGCTCAGCATCAGGACCCGAGCGCTGCCACCCAGCGACACAGGCTCAGCGGTCCCAGACATGGCGGATACCGTACCGGCTTACCGTCCTGCCGTAGACCTCTCAGCGGTAACAGGCAGCCATCGTGCGGTGACAGGGAGGCGCAGGCGGATCAGTCGTCCTCAGGCTCCGGATCGTCGGGACCTTCCGGGGTCCGGCAGCAGTACTCCAGCCACAACGCAGCCCCCACCAGAACCCCCGCGCAGACCGCCCCAACCGAAGCGGCGACGGTGTCCGAGGCGGCGGACAGCAGTAGCGACCTCAGCGGTAGCACGTAGCCCAGTACCCCGAGCCAGGCTCCTGCCGTGATGGCGCCGGCCAGCGAGGACGCCTTGGCCAGCACGAGGGCCTTCGCGGCGGTGAGCGGCTGCACCGGCCGGGCTCCGGGTCGCCGCAGGATCCGCGCCCGCAGCGTCGTGCCCAACACCACCTCGGCGATCGCGAAGGCGAGCAGCGTGGTTCCGGCCGCCTGCGGCAACGGGGGCACCTCGCCATAGGAAAACTGCAGCAGCAGGTTCACCAGCACCGCCGCGACCACACCGGCAGCGATCAGATCACGGGCCCGGGTGAAGGTCACGGGCACCCCCCATCACAGTGAGCCTCCATCACGGTCGTGGCAGCACCAGATCCTCCCGGCGCCGCACGCTACGCCGCTCGGCGGCTGGCAACGCGGCAACCAGGTCGGCCACCCTGCCATGGCCGGTGAGCACCGCGCCGGGTGCAACATCATCCCAGGGCACCAACACGAAGGCGCGCTGGTGCGCCCTGGGGTGTGGCAGGGTCAGCTGAGGATCCTGCAGGCAGGTCAAGTCGACATCGATCACGTCGACGTCCAGGGTGCGCGGCCCCCACCGGACGCCCCGGGTCCGCCCCGCGACGGTCTCACAGGACTGCGCGCGGCGTAGCCACTCCTGCGCATCGGCTGCCGCATCCTCGACCAGCACGATGGCGTTGAGGAACTCATCTTGTGCCACGCCCCCCCAAGGCTCACTCGAGTACACCGGTGACGCCGCGCGCACCCATCCACCCAAGCCCTCAACACACCCACGCAAGTACCCCAACCGATCACCCACATTCGACCCGATCGACAACACCGCCGCGCTCACCGCGCGCTGTCCCTTACCGCCCTGCCCCCGACCGCGTTCTGGATGCAGAACGCTGTAAAACGGGCTCGAATTAGCGCGTTCTGCATCCAGAACGCGGTCGGGATCACGGGGTCGGGTTTCGGGAGAGGTGGGTGGTTACCGAGACGTCGGCGAAGGACAGGGGGATGGGGGCTTGGGGTTTGTGGACGGTTACCTCGACGGCTTGGACGCGCTGGTCGGTCAGGACGTCGGTGGCGATGCGGGCGGCCACGGTCTCGATCAGGTTGCACGGGTCCCCGCCGACGATCTGAGCGGCTCGCTGGGCCAGCGCGCCATAGTCCAGCGTCGCGGACAGCTGATCAGTGGCCGCGGCGGGACCGAGGTCCAGCCAGACCGTCGCGTCGACGATGAACTCTTGCCCGTGCACCCGCTCGTGTTCGAGCACCCCGTGGCGGCCATGCACCCGCAACCCGGTCAGGGTGATCCGATCGGGGAAGCTTTCTTCGGCGTCCTCTTGAGGGCTCATCGCGGCCCCGTACCTGGTGCGACCACAGCGCCGAGCCGCCAGGCCGCGGCGACGGCGACGGCGTCGCGGGACGCCGCGGCGTCGTGTACCCGGACCCCCCAGGCGCCAGTCGTCGCGGCCAGCGCGGACACTGCGGCGGTGGCGGTGTCCCGGCCGTCGCAGCGAAGTGGGGCGCCGGTCCCGCCGGCCAGCAGGGTGCCGAGAAACCGTTTCCGCGAGGCCCCCACGAGGACCGGGAACCCCAGATCGGTCAGCGCCTCGAGGTGGCCCAGCAGCGCCCAGTTGTGCGCCGCCGTCTTGGCGAAGCCGAGCCCGGGATCCAGCACCAGCGCGCCGGGATCGACGCCGGCGACGATCGCGGCGTCCACCCGGGCCGCCAGCTCAGCGCGCACCTCGGCGACCACGTCTGAATAGGTGGCCAGCTCGTCCATCCGATCGCTGTGCCCGCGCCAGTGCATGAGGATCCACGGCACCCGGCAACGGGCCATCGCCGGCGCCATCGCCGGGTCGGCCAGCCCCCCGGAGACGTCGTTGACCATGATCGCCCCAGCCTCCAGCGCAGCCTCGGCCACCGCCGCTCGGGTGGTGTCCACGCTGCACGGCACGCCGGTGGCCGCGAGCTCCCGCAGCACCGGAACCACCCGGGCGATCTCAGTGGGTGCGTCGACGCGTTGGGCCCCCGGACGGGTCGACTCGCCCCCGACGTCGATCAGATCGGCGCCCTGGGCGCGCAGCGCCAAGCCATGCGCCACCGCGTCATCGCGGTCGCAGTACCGGCCGCCGTCGCTGAAGGAGTCGGGGGTGACATTGAGAATGCCGATCACCACGCAGCGACCGGGATCGGGCAGCGCCGGATGCACGATCACCTCCGCATCATCAGGGTCAACACCTCGGCCCGGGACGACGGGCTGGTCTTGAACAGCCCCCTCACGGCCGACGTCGTGGTGGTCGATCCTGGTTTGCGGACACCGCGCATCGCCATACACAGGTGCTCGGCCTCGATCACCACGATCACCCCCCGCGGTTGCAGCCGGCTCACCAACGCGTCGGCGACCTGCGAGGTCAGCCGCTCCTGCACCTGCGGGCGCCTGGCGTAGAGATCGACCAGCCGGGCCAGCTTGGACAGCCCCGTCACCCGGCCCGCCGCATTCGGGATGTACCCGACGTGCGCCATGCCATGAAACGGCACCAGGTGGTGCTCGCACTGGCTGTACATCGGAATGTCCTTGACCAGCACGAGCTCGTCGTGCCCTTCGTCGAAGGTCCGTTCCAGCACCGCGTCGGGGTCGAGGAACAAGCCGGCGAACATCTCCTGGTAGGCCCGTGCGACCCGGGCCGGGGTCTCGCGCAACCCCTCCCGGTCTGGATCCTCCCCGCAGGCGATCAATAGTTCACGCACCGCCGCTTCGGCCCGAGCGTGGTCGAAAGCTGGGTGTGCGCCCACGTCGGAATGCGTCAGCGGTTCCCGTCCTCGCCGAACCAGGGCGTCGACTGGTCATCGGGGGGCGGTTCCTGAGGTGGGCGGCCACCAGGTGGTGCGGGCCGCCAGGACGGCGTGGGCGGGTCGGTGGCTGGGCGCCATCCCGGCGGTGCGCCATAGCTCGGCGGACCCGCGCTCGGCGGACGGTTCGCGCTATCCGGCCCCTGCGGGCCGTCCGACCCACGTGGCGGCAACGGGTAGGAGTTGGTGGTATACGACGGGAAGCCGACCTGCGTCGGGCCGGAAGGCTGCTGCCCCGCTCCCGGATATCCGGCGCCGTTGGCCGAACCCGTCGGGTAGCCCAAATGTGGCCCCGCGCCGTTGGGACCGGGGTGACCGGGTGGACCATGCGGGGGTCCGCCCGGCAGATCATCACCGCCTGGCGCCACGCCCACCGGGGTGGGAGTCCGGTCCGGCGGCGGCCACGGCTCGCCACGCTCCTTGGCCAGCTCGCCGGCGGTCTTGATCGGCGGCTTGTCCGACGGGGTGCGACCGCCGAAGTCGTTGAACGCGGTGATCCGCGGTCGCTTGTCCACCCGGCTGAAGACCCGCTGCAGGTCCTTACGGTGCAGCGTCTCCCGATCCAGCAGTTCGACGACCAGCTCATCGAGAACGTCTCGGTAGGTGTTGAGGATGTCCCAGGCCTCGGTGTGCGCTGCTTCGATGAGCGCCCGCACCTCTTCGTCGATCTCGTGCGCGACTTCCAGGGAGTAGTCCGGCTGGCGTCCCGCAGAGCGACCGAGGAACGGATCACCTTGTTCTTGGCCGTACTTCACTGCGCCCAGGCGCGCGCTCATACCGTATTCGGTGACCATCGCTCGGGCGATCTTGGTGGCCTGCTCGATATCCGAGGATGCCCCGGTGGTCGGCTCGTGGAACACCAGCTCTTCCGCCGAGCGACCACCCAGGGCGAAGACGAGCCGGGCGATCATCTCCGACCGGGTCATCATCTGCTTGTCGTCCTCGGGCACTACCAGCGCGTGGCCGCCGGTACGCCCTCTGGGCAGAATCGTGAGCTTGTACACCGGATCAAGGTCGGGCATTGCCCAAGCAGCCAGCGCGTGCCCGCCCTCGTGGTAGGCGGTGATCTTCTTCTCTCGCTCGGAGATGATCCGGTTCTTGCGCCGCGGACCGCCGATCACCCGGTCGACCGCCTCCTCCAGCGCGGCACCGTTGATCAGCTTGCCGCCTTCCCTGGCAGTGAGCAGCGCGGACTCGTTGATGACGTTGGCCAGATCCGCCCCGGAGAAGCCGACCGTGCGTTTGGCCAGACCCTGGAAGTCGACGTCGGTGTCGAACGGCTTGCCCTTGGAGTGCACCTCAAGGATTGCCCGACGGCCTTGGATGTCCGGCGCGGAGACCGGGATCTGCCGATCGAAGCGGCCGGGGCGCAGCAACGCGGGGTCCAGGATGTCGGGGCGGTTGGTCGCGGCGATGAGGATGATGCCGCCTCGGGCGTCGAAACCGTCCATCTCGACGAGAAGCTGGTTGAGGGTCTGCTCGCGCTCGTCGTGCCCGCCGCCGAGGCCCGCGCCACGCTGCCGGCCCACCGCGTCGATCTCGTCGACGAAGATGATGCAGGGGGAGTTCTGCTTGGCTTGCTCGAACAGGTCCCGCACTCGCGACGCACCGACCCCGACGAACATCTCGACGAAGTCCGAGCCGGAGATCGAGTAGAACGGCACCGAGGCCTCGCCGGCCACCGCCCGGGCCAACAAGGTCTTGCCGGTTCCGGGTGGGCCGTAGAGCAGAACTCCCTTGGGGATCTTGGCGCCGAGCGCCTGGTACCGGCTCGGGTTGGCGAGGAAATCCTTGATCTCCTCAAGTTCCTCGACGGCCTCGTCGGCGCCTGCGACGTCGCCGAACGTCGTCTTGGGCATGTCCTTGTTCAGCTGTTTGGCCTTGGACTTGCCGAAGTTGAGGACCCGGTTGCCGCCGCCCTGGACGTTGTTCATCATCCACATCAGCAGCAGGAGCAGCAGGCCGAGCGGGATCAGGTAGATCAGCACCTGGAACAGCAGGGACTGCTGGGTCACCTTGGTGTCCCAACCGTCCGGGATCTGCGATTCGCGCAGCGCCTGGGTGATCTGGTCGGTGCTCTGCTCGGGGTACTGGGTGAGCACCTTGGTGCCCTTGGCGGCGTCGGCGCCCGGGATCGGGTGGTCCAACGTCAGCCGCAGTCGCTGCTCCTTGTCCTCGAGCGTGGCCTGCTTGACGTTGTGCGTGGTGAGCTGCTGCAACGCCTGCGAAGTGGTGACCTGGCTGTATCCTCGGGTGTCGTCGAGGAGGAAGCCAAAGGCGTAGTACAGCAGCAACCCGGCCACCACCCACAACAGCGGATTGCGAAGTATTTTTTTGCGGTCCATGCGGCTACGGCCCCTCGGTGGCCTCGACCCTCCTGAGCTGACTGTGCTGTCCTTTGATAGTTCCTCTCCACCATCGAGGACAGCAGAGCACTCCCGTTGGCACCACCCTACCTGGCGGGTCCGACTGCTGGTTGGCGGATGAACCAGAGTTGACGTGTCGGCGGCGGTGTAAACCCTCCCGTGTTGGTATCGGCGTCCCGGCTTACACCAGAAATGGGTGTTCGGGGAACCGCTAGTCGGCGTAGACCTTAGGGGCGAGGGTCCCGATATAAGGCAGGTCGCGGTAGCGCTCGCCGTAGTCCAAGCCGTACCCGACAACGAACTCCTGCGGGATATCGAAGCCGATGTAGCGCACCGACACGTCAACTTGCACCGCATCGGGCTTTCGCAGCAGCGTGCACACCTCCAACGTGGCAGGACGGCGGGTCGCCAGGTTCCGCAACAACCACGACAGCGTCAACCCCGAGTCGAGGATGTCCTCCACAATGAGCACGTTGCGGCCGGCGATGTCGCGGTCGAGGTCTTTCAGGATCCGCACCACCCCCGAAGACGAGGTGGCCGAGCCGTAGGAGGCCACCGCCATGAACTCCAGCTGCACCGGGATGGGTAGCGCGCGGGCCAGGTCGGTCATGAACATCACCGCGCCCTTGAGCACCCCGACGAGCAGCAGGTCGCCCTTGTCCTTTTCGGCCCGGTAGTCGGCGGCTACCTGGTGCGCGAGCTCCGTCGTGCGGTGCCGGATCTGCTCTTCGGTGACCAACACCGAGGCGATATCCCCCGGATACAGGTCATCCCCCGGAGAGAGGTCGTCACCCAGAGCGGTGTCATCGATGGCAGGGTCCTCGATGGCAGGGTCCTCGATGGCACTGTCATCGTGCTGCATGCAACCTCCCGTGTGCCCGCACCAGCTCCACATCGCCAGGCAACCGCAGCGCACCCTGTCCCGACCATCGGCCGATGAGATCGTCGGCCGCCCGTAGGTGGGCGTCGGTCAGCTCGATCACTCCGGCGTCGAGCAGCCAGCGACGCAGCACCCGGCGGCGCAGCGCGGCCGGATGCTGGGCTAGAGCCGCGACATCGAGGCCAGCAGCGCCCGGGTCCGCAACCCCTGGGTCCGCAACCCCAGCCGACTCCCGGTCGGGGTACGGGTCAGGATTTGATTCAGGAACCCGGAGAGCTGCTGCCAGCAACGCCAGCGCCTGCCCGTCGAGCACGTCGAGATCCTCCTGTAGCTGCTTGGCGGTGCGAGCCAGAGCCTGCGCCACCCCGCCGGCAAGCACATCCTCCAGCAGCGGCAGCACCTCGGTGCGCAGCCGGACCCGCCGGAACCGGGGTTCGGCATTGTGCGGATCGGCCCACGGGAGGAGGCCGAGCGCGGCACAAGCCGCGACGGTGACCGTCCGGCGCACCCCGAGCAACGGCCGACCCCAGGGTGGATCAAGCTCCCGCATACCCGCGACCGACCGGGGTCCTGAGCCTCGACCCAGCCCGAGCAGCACCGTCTCAGCCTGGTCGTCCAGGGTGTGGCCGAGCAATACCAGGGCCCCGGTCGGCGCGGCTTCGCGCAGCGCCGCGTACCGGGCCCGGCGGGCCGCCGCCTCGGGCCCCCCCGGACCGTCCACGGTGGTCTGCAGCACCCGCACCGCAGTGGCGCCGAGCCGGTGTAGCGCCTGCGCGGCGGTCTGCGCCACCCGCGCCGAGCCCGGCTGCAGTTGGTGGTCGACGACCAGGCCGTGCACCGCCAGGCCCAACCGCCCGGCGCAGTGCACCGTCGCGGCCGCCAGCGCCAACGAGTCGGCACCGCCGGAGCAGGCCACTGCGACGGTGTCCCCTGAGTTGTGGGTGTCCAGGAACCGGCGGACTGCGACGCGCACCTCACGCACCGCTGGGCTGGCCCCTTCGAGGCTGGCGGCAGTCAGGCTGGCGGGGCTCAGGCTGGCCGGGCTCAGGCTGGGGCCATGCGATACAGCCACGCCGCGGGATCGGTGATCTCGGCGCGGGTGGGCAGCGTTTCCGGTGAGGTCCACACCGCATTGAACCCGTCCATGCCGACAGCATCCACCACGTGGCTGGTAAACGCCGCGCCCTCGGCGTACTGGCGCAGCTTGGCGTCCATGCCCAGCACGGCCCGCAGCACCCGTTCGATGATGCTGCCACCCTGGCGGCGGGCGGTGAACCGCTGGCGAATCACCCGTACCGAAGGCACCACGGACGGTCCGACCGCGTCCATGACGTGGTCGGCGTGCCCTTCCAACAGGGTGGCCAGGGCGAGCAAGCGGTCCAGCACCGCGCGCTGCTCGGGATCCTGCAGCAGGCTCAGCACACCCAGGGCATCCGGTGCCTCCCCGCGCCGGACCCCGCGCACCGCCGCGGGCAGCCTGCCGATCATCTTGGCGACGGTGTCCGGGTCTTCGGTGGCGGAGACGAAGGACTGCACCTGGCTGGAGAAATGGTCACGTAGCCACGGCACGGCATTGAACTGCAACCGGTGGGTGGCCTCATGCAGGCATACCCACATCTGGAACTCGTCGGCCGGGACGTCCAACGTCTGGCCCACGTTGATCACGTTCGGAGCCACCAGCAATAGCCGTCCAGGATCTTCCGATGGACCGCCGAACGGGTCGTACTGGCCGAGTACCCGCGACGCCAGGAACGCCAACGCCACGCCCACCTGCACGCCGGTGGTGGTGGACAGCACGCGCCGGGTCCGTCCCTCCGGAGTCCGGTAGTCGGCCAGCAGCCGGCACAGGCCTTCGGTCGCCGCGTCCACCCAACCGGGGCGGTCGACAACCTCGGCTGGGCGGGGCGGCCGGCCATCGTCGAGCCCGGTCAGCTTCCGCACGTGTTCCTCAGCGATCACCGACATGGCGCGCATCTGGCGCACCGCCGCGGCCGCATCATCGACAGGCAGCGCAGGCCCGGGCGGTAGCAGGCGTTGTGCGGTGACTGCGGCCACCGCCCAGTCGATCGGGGCGCCGGCCGGACCCGTCCGAGGCGCCTGCGGGGTGGAGAGCGCTGGTTGTCCCATACCTACGACGGTACGGAACTAATGACAGCCGCACGACCGTAGCCCGGCTGCCAGCGCATCGAGCCGTGGCCGGACCGTCACCGGATTGGGCCCATTGGACAGTAGCGCGAACACCAGCATCCTGCCGTCGGAGTCCAAAACGGTGCCCGCCAGGCTGTTGACGCCGGTCAACGTGCCGGTCTTGGCCCGCACCCAGCCCCGGCCACCGGCCGCCGGGCCGTGGTAGCGATCGGCCAGCGTGCCGCTGCCGCCGGCCACCGGCAGCCCCACCAGAAGCGGTCGAAGCGCGACGGTACCGGCGCCAACCCCATCGGGGGCGGCCGCTACGCCCAGCAGCTCGGTGAGCAGCGTCGCAGGGACGGCGTCGTCGATGGACAGCCCGCTGCCGTCGACCATGGTGGCGCCGCTGACGTCGAAACCGTGGCCGCGCAGCACGGTGAGCACCGCCTGGGAAGCCCCGGAGAACGACGGTTGCACACCGGTCGCGCGGGCCACCTCCCGGGCCAGCGCCTCAGCGAGCACGTTGTCCGATTCGGTCAGCGCGGTGGCGACCAGATCCTGCACCGGTGGGGACGACACCTCACCGAGCACGGCAGCACCGGGCGGGGCGGTGCCGACCGTGACGGTGTCGGGATCGGCACCCAGGCGGCGAGCCAGTTCCGCGGCCGCGGCAGTGGCGGGCTTGGCGGCTCGCGGGGAGACCTCCTGGCTGGGATCCGCCCGGCCGCCGTCGAGCATGACCGGTTCGATCGGCGCGATATCCCCGCCCGCCACGTCAGCGGGAAACCAACCCGGTGCCAGCGCGTCGCCGACGTAGCGGCTCACATCAACCAGGACGCGGCTCACTGGGCCGTGCGTCCGCACCTGGTCGACCAGGTCATCCAGCCGGGCGGCACCCGGGTACCCGGGTGCCGTACCGGGCCCCGCGGCGGACAGTGTCGGGTCGCCGCCGCCGACCAGCACAACGGTGCCCGGCTCCGCACCGGCCACCACGATGGTGCGCAACCGGGCCTGGTGGTCCAGGGTGAGCAGCGCGGCCGACGCGGTGAGCAGCTTCGCGGTGGATCCGGGCATCAGCGCTGCCGTTGGATCATGCCGCCAGAGCACGGTGCCGGTTGCCGGGTCGATCACCTGGCCGGACAGCGTGCCCAGTCCCCCCGCGGCGATCAGCGGGTCGAGCACGGCGCCGACGCCGGCCGGGGTCGGCGCCGGACCGTCGGCAGCAGCCGGGCGAAGCGCCGGCTGCACCACCACTGGCGACGGTGGTGGCACGGTCGCCGCGACCCAGCTCGCCTGCCGTCCTGCCGCCAACGCGGTAACTCCGAGCCCGACGCCGAGCCCGGCGACCACCGCCAGCAGCAGAACAGCGACGACCACCGCGATCCGCTTGCCGCGCGGGTCCGGCAGGCGCAGCGTGGCGAGCCGACCACCAAGTCCCGGCACCGATGTCTCCCGTCACTACCCACGAGAAGTGTCCTGAAGCAAAATAGAGCCGGGGTCGCGGGAATGTTCCCGCGACCCCGTGAGTGGCGATGTGAGTCAT
>JALYTS010000139.1 GCA_030854185.1 Actinomycetota bacterium
GGACCGGACCGCCGCGGCCGCCCGCGCCGCCGCGTGCAGCACGGTCAGCACCGTTCCGGACACCGGCTCGGCCACCGCGGCGGTGGCCAGCTCGTCCGCTCGGCGCAACCCCTTGCGCAGGGCCGCGCCGTCCCAGGCCCGTCCATCGAACTCCGGGCCGATCAGGGGCTCCGCCAGGCCGCGCAGCACCTGGGACAGGATCACTCCAGAGTTGCCCCGAGCTCCCATCAACGCTCCGTGGGCCAGGACCGCGACGGCGCTGCCCGGCGGGACGCTCCCGTCCGCGCTGTGCTCGTATGCACCGTGATCCCGGAGCACCGCATCTAGCCCGGCGCGCATGGTCGCCAACAGGTTGGAGCCGGTGTCCTGGTCCGCGACCGGGAACACGTTGAGCGAGTCGATCTCGTCACGGTGCGCAGCGAGCGCGTCGCAGCAGGTAGCTGCCCAGCGGCGGACCGCCGCTCCGTCCAGCGACTGCAACACCGCGGGCTGCTCACCGCCTTCATCGGAGCCGGTTTCCAGGCTGGTTTTGTGGCTCTCCAAGGGCTACCAACCCCGTTGCGGGGGTCTTGAAGGGCTACCAACGTCGAAGATTACCGACCCACAGCGTCCCCGGTGCGCGGCGCGGTGCACCGCCGGGTTACTCTTCACCAGATCGCCCGGGAACGGGCGTACCACCCTCGCGACGAATCCAGGGAGTGTGTGACGTGGCGGCCGTGTGCGACGTCTGCGGCAAGGGGCCGGGCTTCGGTATGTCGGTTTCCCACTCGCACCGGCGGACGCATCGCCGGTGGGACCCGAACATCCAGACTGTCCGCGCGAAGATCGGCGCCAGCAATCGTCGCCGCCTGAACGTCTGCACGTCCTGCCTCAAAGCAGGCAAAGTCTCCCGAGGCTGACCCGGCTTCGCCAGACTCGACAGCTCTCAGTGTCCCGAGCTCAACAACAGCGCTGTTCGGGCGCCGTTCCACAGCTCTGCTGTTGAGTTCGGGGGTCCCAGCGTTGGTTGTCGGGTCAGCGGGTGCGGCGTCCACCGTCACGGCAGAGCCCAGTCCACGGGGTCGGTTCCCAGTTCGGCGAGCAGGTGATTGGCGCGGCTGAACGGGCGGGAGCCGAAGAACCCGCGATCAGCGGACATCGGTGACGGGTGCGCGCTCTCGATACACGGCACGTCGGACAGCATGGGACGAAGGGTGCGGGCGTCGCGGCCCCACAGGATCGCCACCAGCGGTTGTGCTGGACGCGCCACCAGGGCGCGGATGGCCTGCTCGGTGACCTCCTCCCACCCTTTGCCGCGGTGCGACCCCGGTCGCCCCGGTTCCACTGTGAGCACTCTGTTGAGCAGCAACACACCGTCCGCGGCCCACGGGCTGAGGTCCCCGCTGGACGGGGTGGGCAACCCCAGGTCGTCGCTGTACTCCCGGAAGATGTTGGTCAGACTGCGCGGAACCGGCCGCACGCCCGGTTCGACCGAGAACGACAGGCCCACTGCGTGGCCTGGGGTCGGGTATGGATCCTGGCCGACGATGAGCACGCGCACCTGGTCGAACGGCTGGGTGAAGGCTCGCAGGATGTTAGCGCCCGATGGCAGGTAACGCCGCCCCGCGGCGATCTCGGTCCGCAGGAATTCACCAGCGGCGGCAATCTGGCCGGCTACCGGCGCCAACGCGCCGGCCCAGCCGGTTTCCACGATCTCGTCTACAGCTGCGGGCACGGTGTGCGACCCTAGCGACCGGTCAGCGGGCGCTCTGCGCCGCCACCGGAAGTAGCTTGCCGAAGCACCGACTGCGCGGGTCGCTCTGATATAACCCGAATCGCGGGATCTCGGCGTAGCCCGACGAGGTGTAGAGCCCGATCGCCTCGGGTTGACGGGTCCCGGTCTCGAGCACCAGCCGCCGCCGGCCCGCCGCGACGGCTCGACGCTCCAGTTCGACGAGCAGAATCCGGGATAGCCCGCGGCCGCGCGCCACCGGGACCACGTACATCCGTTTGACCTCCGCGTCCCCCGCGGCGAAGTCCGGCCCCGGATCATGCGCCCGCCAACCGCCGCAGGCCATCGCCATCCCGTCGAGGTAGCCCACGATGAAGGTCCCGCGCGGCGCGACGAACTCGGTGACGTCGATCGGCGTGGCATCCTCGCCGCCATATCGGCCGACGTACTCCTGCTGCAGCGCGGCAATCAGCCGACCCACGTCGGGATGGTCCAGGGTCCGTGTCCTGCACTCCACGACGGGCAGCGTAACTGTGGATAACCCGTGAGTGGCGATGCGAGTCCTGAGTCGCATCGCCACTCACGGGAAGTGTTGCCACCCACCTGGCAACACTTCAGACCCGTCAACGGTCACACCGCGCCCTTCGCGTACCACGCCGATCTCAGTCCACCCGGCCGGCAGCGCCACCCCGGCGGGGAAGCTCGCGAGCAGCGCGTGATCCTCTCCCCCGGTAAGCGCCCAGTGCAGCGCGTCGTCGCCCAGCGCTGAGGCCACCTCCACCAGCCGGCTAGCTACCGGTAGCGCCGCCGAATCGATCTCGATGCCCACTCCGGAGGCCTCGGCCAGGTGCCCGGCGTCGGCGAGTAACCCGTCGGAGATGTCGATCATTGCGGTGGCACCGGCCGAGGCGGCCTGCGGGCCGGCACCGTAGGGGGGCTCGGGCACCCGGTGGGCAGCGACGACCGCCAGCGGCGACCGGAATCCTCGGCGAAGCACCGCGAGACCCGCGGCCGACCAGCCCAGCCGGCCGCAGAGCCCGAGCACGTCTCCGGGTCGGGCCCCGGATCTGGTGACCGGTGCCCGACCCTGCAGGTCACCCAGGGCGGTCACCGACACGACAAGCTGCTCTGAGCTGACCACGTCACCGCCGACGATGCCGGCACCGGCCTGCTCGGCCTCCACCCACATCCCGGCCGCCAGGCCATCCACCGTTGATACCGGGGTGCGCCCGGGAACAGCCAGCCCGACGACCAGCCCAGTGGGCACCGCGCCCATCGCCGCCACGTCGGCGAGGCTGGCCGCCACCGCTTTGCGCCCGACCTGGTGCGGCGTCGACCAGTCCAGCCGGAAGTGCACCCCCTCGACAAGCACGTCGGTGGTCACCACCACCCTGCCGTCCGCGGCCACCAGGACCGCGGCGTCGTCACCCGGGCCCAGCAGGGTGCCCGGCGACAGCTCCCGGCCGACGGTGATCCGGGCGATCAGCCCGAATTCGCCCAGTTCGGCCACTGTGCCCGGCTTCGGCTTCGGCTTCGGTGGGTCAGTCATGGCGCTACCGGCACACACGGTCACCCCCGGGCCAGGCGGTACGTTTTGTTTCTACCGGATAGAGCCGACGAGACGAGGGGCCCCGCCGTGGTTCAGGCATACATCCTCATCCAGACCAAGGTCGGCAAGGCCGCCGCGGTGGCTGCGGCGGTGTCGAGCCTGCCAGGCGTCGCTAGCGCAGAGGACGTCACCGGTCCCTACGACGTGATCGTGCGGGCGGAGGCCGCCGATGTGGATCAGTTGGGTCAGCTGGTGGTGGCCAGGGTGCAAAGAGTGGACGGCATCACCCGAACGCTGACCTGCCCCATCGTGCACCTGTCCTGACGGCGGCCTGGCGTGTTCTCGTCCACTTCCGAGCGGCCGGCCTGCCTCCCACGTTGGCCGCTCGGGATCGCACTGGCCCTGGCGGTGGCACTGGTGGTGGGGGTGCTCGTCGCTGCCGCGGTGGTGCGCAACCAGCCTCTGGGTTCGCTGGAGCTGGCTGTCGTCCCGGCCCCCTCAGCCAATTCCACGGACTGCGAGCGGCTGCTGACCGCCCTACCCGAGAAGCTCGACGGCGGCGATACCGGCGCCCTGCAACGCCGGAAGCTCGCTGCCCCGGTCCCTGCGGGCGCGGCCGGCTGGGGTGAGCCGCCGGTGGTGTTGCGCTGCGGGCTGGACCGGCCCGCCGAACTCACCACGACCTCACGACTGCTGGACGTCTCAGGAGTGCAGTTCCTCGAACTCCGCGGGCTGGGCACCAGCACCTGGGTCGCGGTGGACCGACCGGTCTACGCCGTCGTGGCCATGCCACCGACCAGCGGCAGCGGACCACTCCAGCAGATCGCCGCTGTGATCGCGAACACCCTGCCGCAGCAGAGCGTAGACATCCCGCACTGACCCGCTACAGTCGGTACAACCCGGCCAGTACCCGCTCCATCAGCGATATGTCCGGCCCGCTGTCCAAGCCCAAGGTGTTGCGGTGCACGTTCAGCAAGCCGGTATCGATCATGTCGGCGAGCAGTACCCGGGCCACTCCCAGCGGCAGCCCGAGTAGGGCCGCAACCTCGGCAACGGACCTGACCTCGGCGCACAGCTCAGCGATCGCGGCGTGCTCCGCCGAGCAGATCCCGGTCAGATCTCGACCCTCGTCACTGGTGAAGACCAGCGTCTCGACGGCGAGGTCCTGCACCGGCCGGGTTCGTCCCCGGGTCCAGGTGTACGGGCGGACGACGAACCGGAAGTCCTCCGGCCCATCCCATTCGTCGACGGCCCATTCGTCGCCCGCCTCGACGGCTGCCGTCTCAACCACGCCGGTTCTGAGGGGTGCCTCGACCACATCTGCGGCGCCGTCGGAGGGCTCGTCGACGGTGTCGACCTCTGGTTGGGCGTGGCGGGCGCGATAAACAACCCCGCCCGGATCCAGCGCCGTCCCGTCGGCGCCGTCGACCAGGCTACCGTCCTGATCAACGGTGCCGCTGCTGCCGAATGAGACGAACAAACGCAATGCCTCCCCACCGACGTCCGGACCACAACGAGGCGCACCAGCGGACCGCAAAGGGCGGCCCCCACGTGCATAACTAGTCGTTCATCAGTAGGTCGCTGGTGTTCACCCGTTTGACGCAGTGAGTTGGGCAGATCAACGGCTCAGCGCAGCCCGGTACCGCGGGCCACCGCAGTATCGATCAGGAGGGACAGCAGGCTCGGGTAGTCGACACCGGTCACTGCCCACATCCGCGGGTACATCGATATCGGTGTGAAGCCCGGCATCGTGTTGATCTCGTTGACGGTCAGCGCACCGCCGGGTCCGACGAAGAAATCGACCCGGGCGAGGCCCTGGCAGTCCAACGCGCGGAACGCCGCAACGGCCATCGACTGCAGCTCTGCCGCGATGTCATCGTCGAGTTTTGCGGGTATGTCGAACTCGCACGCGTCATCGAGATATTTCGCGTCGAAGTCGTACCAACTCGCGGATCCCGGCGCCATCACCCGGATCTCCGCGGGCAGCGACGCCTCGATCCGGCCGTCGGGAAACTCCAGCACACCGCACTCAAGCTCGCGACCGACCACAGCCGCCTCGACGAGCACCTTGGGATCGACGGCGCGTGCGGTGGCGATGGCCGCAGGCAGCCCGGACCAGTCCGTCACCTTGGTGATGCCCACCGATGAGCCTGCTCTGGCTGGTTTGACGAAGGCCGGCAGACCCAGCCGCTGACGCTGCGGCGCGGTGAGGGCAGCGTCACCGGCACGCAGCACCACGGCGTCGGTGACCGGCAGACCCTGGGCGCGCAACAGCGTGCGGGCGAACTCCTTGTCCATTCCCACCGCACTGGCCAACACCCCGGAGCCGACATAGGGCACATCGGCCAGCTCCAGCAGCCCCTGGATCGTGCCGTCCTCGCCGAAAGCCCCGTGCAGGACCGGGAACACCACATCCACCCCGGAGATCACTTCGCCGACCCGGTCGCCCGCGATGCGCACCAGTTCGCGCCTGGTCGGGTCGCCGGGCAGGACGAGCGGCGCAGCGGCGCCGTCCACCGCCGGAAGCCGACGATCCCGGATCGTCAGTTCGGTCGGATCGTCGGTACCCAGCACCCAGGCACCGTCAGCGCCGATGCCGACCGGAATGACGTCGAATCGCATCCGGTCGAGGTGGCGCAGCACGCTTCCCGCCGAGACACAGGAGATCGCGTGTTCGCTGCTGCGGCCACCGAAGACGACAGCGACGCGCAGCCTGCGATCCGTCATGGGCGGCACCCTACTCCCGGTGATCCGGCGGGACCGGCGCCGCTGTCACGACGCCGTGAGCAGCGCAGTCAGCCCAGGTAACGCCCCGGCGAGCGTTGATCGGCTGCCCGGGGCGGCGTAACCCAGGGTCACTCCATGACAGCGCGGCGGCGCGTCGTGGCAGCGCTCCAGCCCGTCGAGTAGCAGCCCCTCTCCGGCGGATCGGCGCACCGCGCTGCGCTCGGCGTCCAGGCCGCCCGATAGCTCTACCACCAAGTGCGCACCGGCCTGATCCCCGCGGACCGGCAACCCCGCCGCGCGCAGCGCGCCGACCACCAGCTCCCGCCGAGCAAGGAGTTCTCGGCGCACCCTGCGCAGGTGCCGGGCCAGATCGCCGGACACCGCCAGCGCGGTGAGCACCCGCTGGCCGGCCGGGGATGGCCGCATCCCGGTTGACGACCGGTACTCACACACCGCGGCCACTACCTCGCCAGGTGCCGCCAGCCACCCGACACCCAGCGTCGGTGTGAGGATCTTGCTTGCGGTACCGAGGTGCACCACCACGTCAGGCCCCACGCTGGCCAGCAGCGGCAGCGGCGCGCCATGGTGACGCAGCTCGCCGTCGTAGTCGTCTTCCAGCACCCAGGCCGCGCGCTCGCGGGCCCACGCCACCAACGCCAGCCGGCGGCGAGCAGACATGGTGGCGCCCAGCGGGAACTGGTGCGCCGGGGTGCAGTACACCGCGCGGGCCCGGTCGGGTAGCGCGGCGACGACCAGCCCTTCGGGGTCCACGGGTACGGGCAGCACGTGCATCCCCGCGGCTCGCAGGGTCGCCACCGCCCGGGGGTAGCCCGGTTCCTCCACTGCGACCACGTCTCCCGGCCGCAGCAACACGGCGGCCAACTCCGCGACAGCCGCGGCACAACCACCGGTCGCCAGCACCACTTCTGGTTGCACCGCCAGTCCGCGGTGGCGCACGAGGTGCTCGACCACAGCGGTCCGGAATTCCGGCAGGCCGGCCACCACCGGACGGGTGAGTATCGGCGGGTCCGC
Organism: Actinomycetota bacterium; assembly: GCA_030854185.1. GTDB lineage: Bacteria > Actinomycetota > Actinomycetes > Mycobacteriales > Pseudonocardiaceae. The sequence goes on from JALYTS010000139.1 coordinate 7,020, forward strand.
CGCCGCTCGCCAGGCGCGTCGCCATGCCGCTGGGCACATACCCGACGCCCAAGGCGTGCCAGGCCGCAGGTCGATCCCCCGTTCCGGCTCCTGCCACTGGGCACGGGGCGGCCCGGGGTGCTTCGGCGCCGGTAGCCCTTGCGCCGGTAGCCCTGGCGCCGCGATGACGTAGGTGCCGGCACCGCGCCGTCCACCGATCCAACCCTCGGCCTGCAGAACCTCGTAGGCCGCCGCGGTGACCGTTCGGCTTACGGCCAGCGTGGTGGCAAGCGCTCGGGTGGACGGCAACCGATCCCCCGTTCGTAGCGCTCCGCTTGCAGCGGCAGCCCGCAACCCGTCGGAGAGCTGGATCGCCAGCGAGCGGGGATCTTGGCGATCCACCTCCAGCGGCAGGTCGTGAGGCGACACGATTGGCCCTTCATAATATGATGCGAGTGGCAGTTCAACAATGCCACTTCACCAGGCACCGTGGTCAGCATGACGCTGTCGCCCACCGCGCGCAGCACTCCGCGGCGGCTTCGCGAGCGGGCTCGCCACGACCGTGCAGAGCTGTACGCCCTCCTCGACTCCGCACTGGTCTGCCATCTCGGGCTGGTCCTCGACGACGCCCCGGTGGTGCTGCCCACCGGGTACGGGCGCGACGGTGACACGCTCTACCTACACGGCTCCAGTGGCGCGGCGAGCCTGTTGGCCGCCTCGCTGGCAGCGCCGATCTGCGTCACGGTCACCCGGCTCGACGGCGTGGTCTATGCCCGCTCGGCGTTTCACCACTCCCTGAACTACGCCAGTGCGGTGATCCACGGCACGGCCCGCGCGGTCACCGGCTCCGAGGAGGCCCTGCACGGGTTACGGACGCTGGTCGAGCATCTCGCTCCCGGGTCCTGGGAGCACAGCCGGGCACCCACCAACAAAGAACTCGCTGCAACCACGGTGCTGGCGCTGTCCCTGGCGGAGGCCTCAGTGAAGGTCCGGACCGGCCCGCCGGCCGACGACGCCGCGGACGTGGCAGCGGCCCGAGCATGGGCTGGGGTCCTCCCCCTGGCCACCCCTGCCTGGGGGACCCCGCAACCCTGCCCCCACCTACCCGCCAACACCCCGGTCCCGCCCCACATCGCGCACCGCCCTGCCCTGCTGGTGGGGTAGACCCTGGGCACGCCAGGCCTGGAAGCCGCCAATGACGTCGGTGGCGTTGCGGAGGCCCAGGGTGAGCAGGGAGGCTGCGGCGAGGCTGGAGGTGTAGCCCTCCGAGCACAGCACGATCACCTGCACGTCGTAACCGGTGGCCTGGGGCAGCCGGGCGTCGCATTCAGGATCGAAGCGCCATTCAAGATGGTTGCGCTCTACCAGCAATGCGTCGGGCACTTCCCCCTCGACGGCACGCTGCCAACCTGGGCGGATGTCCACCAGCAGGGCACCGGCGGCGAGCGCCTTGTGCGCCTGCGCCGGGGTGAGGCGCTGCACCCGTGAGCGGGCGTGGGCCAGCATCTGGTCGACGCTGATCGCGCCGGGTGGCCGGCTCACCAATCCACCCCGGCCTGCTCCACTGCGAGGTGGCGCAGTCCCGACGGCTCCAGCCGGTAGCGATTCATCATCACCAGGCCCGGCGTGTAGACGTGCACGCTCACGGCGGGAACCGCGCCGGTGTTGGTGACCTGATGAACGTAATGCGGGCCGAAGGCGCGGCAGTGCCCGGTGTTCAGCGCCCGGGTGACCTCCACCGGCGGCCGGTCCGCCTTGGCTGCCACCACCCGTTCGGTCAGGGTGCCCGCCGCGATCGCGAAAGCACCCGACGCCGGGCCGTGATCATGAAGATCGGTACCCTGACCGGGTAGCCAGGACAGCAGCCACACCTCGTGCTGGTCGATTCGTTCAAGCAGCCGGTACCAGCGGGTGTCGGTGCGGTAGTTCAGCAAGCTCCACCACCGCTCGGGGTGCGCGGCCAGTCCCATGGCGAGGCTGACCGGGCCGCCGCCATGAGCGATGTCGGGGGCCGGGACGGTGAGGTCGGGCACGGCATACATCGGGATATTCCTCCGCGAGATCGGTGAGACCGACCGCGCAGCAGCCACCGCCAGGAATGGGCAGGCTGTCAAGGAAACGCGGTCAGCAGGACAAGATCACCGAGCCGGACACAGCGCGCTCGCCACCCGGCGCAGATCCACTGGGGACCGCCGGACCAGGGCGACAGTGCTGTTCACAATTAGTGATCAAACCAGGAGGTCCGCATCCCCGTCAAGAACCGCGTCGAGTGCTTGGCGCAGATCGGCGAGCAGCTCCTCGGGGTCCTCCACCCCGACGGACAGCCGGACCTGGCCGGGCGATATTCCGGCCGCCGCGAGCGCGGTGTCGTCGAGTTGGCGATGGGTGGTCGACGCCGCATGACTGACCTTGGAGTGCACGCTACCCAGCGAGGAGGCGATCCGAACGGTGCGCAGCGCGTCGCAGAACGCCATCCCCCCGCTCCGTCCACCAGGGACATCCACGGTGATCAGACTGCCGAACAGGCCGCCCCGGAACAACGCGCGGGCGGTGCCGTGCTGCGGATGCGAGGCCAGGCCCGGGTAGCGCACCCGCTCCACGCCGAGATGGCCCGCGAGCTTATCGGCCAGCACAGCCGCGGTCGCGCTCTGCCGAGCCACCCGCAGTGGCAACGTCTCAAGCCCCCTGTGCAGCAGGAACGCCTCGTCCGGGGCGAGGCAACCGCCAAGGTCGATCCGCGCTTCCCGGACCGGTCCGAGGTGCTCTGGCCGGCCGATCGCCACCCCGCCGGTAGCGTCGGCGTGGCCGCCGAAGAACTTCGTCGCCGAGTGCACCACCAGGTCTGCGCCGTGCTCCAGCGGGCGGCAGATGACGGGGGTGGCGAAGGTGGAGTCCACCACCAGCCGGACTCCGGCCAGCTGTGCGACCTGCGCCAGGGCAGGCAGATCGGGCACCGTCAGGGTGGGGTTGGCGATGGTCTCGACGTAGATCATCCGAGTTCGTGCGGTGACCGCAGCCCGGACGGCAGCGGCGTCGGTGACGTCGATCAGCACCGGGCGTATCCCCCATCGGGGTAGCCGGCGGGTGAGCAGTGACCAGGTGCCCCCGTAACAGTCCGCCGGGGCGATCACCTCGTCGCCCGCTTCGAGATGGCCGAGCAAGGTGGCCGAGATGGCGGCCATCCCGGACGCGAACGGCTCGGCACCGACCTCTGCTGCACCTGGTGCCTCCAGCGCAGCCACCGCTGCGGCGAACGCGACCGCGGTCGGGTTGTCGATCCGCGAGTAGGAGTATCCGGGGAGGCGGCCACCGAGAACCTCGGCATAGTCGTGCGCGGTGTCGAAAGCGAAGGCAGAAGACCGCACTACCGGCAGCCCAAGGGGACGCGACATACCTCAAACGCTACCCGGCGGGCCCTCTGGCATGGCTGATCCCGCAATGACAGGTGATCGTCGGTTGTGTGCCTG
>JALYTS010000140.1 GCA_030854185.1 Actinomycetota bacterium
TCCACCTCCTACCAGCCGCGACGCCGCGTTGGCTACCATCAGCGCGCGGGGCCGTTAGCTCAACTGGCAGAGCAAAGGACTTTTAATCCTTGGGTTCTGGGTTCGACCCCCAGGCGGCCCACAAAACCGCAGGTGAACGAGCCGGACATGCAGGCATGAGATCATCTTAGGGGATCTTGAGGGTTGCCCTTCGGCCGTTGGACTCGAACACCACCACCTGACGCGTGCCTTGCAGGCTGCCCTTGCGGTGATGGGTCAGTTGACGGTTCTCCAGGCGATTGTGGGGTCGGCTGCGCGCAGGGAGTGCAGTCGGCGAGCGAGTTCTGTTGCGGCGGCAGGGGTGGTGGGGGCGCGGCGGATGTAGGAGGCCAGCGAGTGGGCTTCGCTGATATCGCGCAGCGTGGTCCATCCGGGCCAGCGCAGCACGTTGTGGCTGTAGGCGCGGCTGAAGCTATCGCGGTCGGCGGTCGGTTCGTGGAAGTGGTCGGGTACGGCGAAGAGCAGGTCGAGCTCGCGCGGTCCGTGGGCGGCGTGGTCAAAGTCGATGAGTACCCAATGGTCGGGGGCGGGGTCGTGCAGCAGGTTCTCAGTGTGCGCATCGCCGTGTATCAGCCCATTGCCCAGGCAGGAAGTCAGGCCCAGGTAGGCGGCGCTGAGACGGTCGGCGTGGTCGGTGAGCCAGGCGTGCCCGTCAGCGGTGAGCGCGGGAGCGTCTCGGGTGGCGTCGAGGTCGAGGGCTTCTTGCAGGCGGACCAGCGGCTGGTAGGTCGGCAGGGGTGGCGGGGTGGCGGTAATGGCGTGCAGATCGCGCAACGCGGCGCCGAGCGCCGCAGGGCCGGGTGTGTGGCTGGGTGGCAGATAGGGCCAGACGGTCGCGACGGTGCAGGCCGCGAATACGGGTTGCGGGAGTTCGGATGGAGCCAGGGCGGGACCGTGGTGCTCGGCCAGCCACTGGCACACCGCGACTACCTTGTGGGCCCGGTCGACCTGTGGCGGGGTGTCGTGGGCTAGGCGGAGCACGAGATCTTCCCGTGGCAGGTGGTAGACGGCGTTGGAGCGGGCGTGCAGCAGCACGGCATCCCGGTCGTCCAGCCGTGCCTCTTCGCAGACGGCGTGCAACTCGTGGCGCTGCGGCAGCGCTCCGGAATCCCGCGCCGCATCACCGGCCATCGGCGTTGCCCCACGTTCGTCGTCGAACGGATGGTCGCGCGGCGTCGCGCCTGGACGGCATGGTCAGGCCACCGCCAGTGCCGCCTGGATGTGGTCGCGTATCTCGCCGATGCTCTGATCGCTGCCGTAGGGCTGCAGGACGGTGTCGAGGGTGCGCAGCCGGTCATAGGCTCGGGGTGAGGCGAGCGCGGTGATCTCCTCGACCGCATGGTGGCCGGTGCGCGCGGCGGTGTCGAGGTCTCCGGTGAGGGCGTGCGCTCCGGCGAGCCCGGCGAGGTTGACAGCGCGGGAACGGGTGTAAGCCGGCCCGTAGCCGTCCACCGCATCCTGCAGCAAGGGCACTGCCCGGGCTGCGTGCTGAGCGTCGGCGGTGGCAAGGGCGGTGTAGTAGGCGTGGCCCTGTTGTGCGGCGAGTTCGGCGGTGTCGACGTGCGCGGCCCATGGTGCGGCCGTGTCCGGGTCGGCGTGAGCGAAGTGCTCGACTGACTGGCCCAGCGCGCGGTCACAGGCCCGGGCGTCACCTCGGGCTGCGTGGCACCACGCCTGGTTGCTGGCGAGAGCTGGCGGTGGACGCTGAGACGGGCTGGGTGCGGCTGGCGGCGGTGCCGTAGCCGAGTTGCACCAAGCTCAACGCTTCCTGTGGCCTGCGCAGGTGCAGAGCCTGGTGGGCCATATCCAGGAGCAGGTCGGCGGTCAGGTCCGCGGCACGGGGATGATCAGCCTGCTGAGCGATGCTCAGGGCGATCATCCACAGTCGACGGGCGTCGTTGTGGCGTTCGGCGTCGTAACTGGTCCATGCGGCGACCCCCCCAAGATCAGCGGTGGCCACCATCAGCCGTTCCCGTACTGCAGAGGTGCAGGCCGCCCGGTGCAGCGTCAGCACCGACCGCAACTTGGCCACGGCCACCGGGCGACATAGTCCGCCACCGCAGCTGAAGTCCGAACGCCGGAGTAACGCGGTGGCCTGTTCGATCGCCTCCACGTCAGCGGAGCCGATTCGAGCCGTAGTCGACGTTGCTGGTCCCGAGGGCAACAGCGCGTCCAGTCGGTCGCCATCCAGCGCGTCGGCTCCCATGCCGAGGACGATCCCGGCCACAACCTTCGTGAAGTCGCGCCGCCGCACCCAGTCCACCGCCCGAATCTCGTCTGCACCAGCGCTCTCCACGCTAGCCGTGCCCGGGTCGAAGCCGAGCAGCGCCGGGGGGACTCCCAGCTGGGAGGCGATGCGGGCGATGATCGCGATGTCACGTAGTCGCCGTTCACCGCGTTCGATCCGGGAAATCCGGTCCTGGTCCAGTTGCAACATTTCGCCGAGTTCCTGTTGGGTCAACTCAGTACTGCGCCGAACGGCCCGGAACAGGTAGGCGAAGTCATAGCCCTCCATATCAGTGCACGCCGGATGGGCTCGTGGGTGAAGAACTCGGCTTCCAACAGCGGGCCCGAGGCGCCCGAGCGGCGCGAGCACGGTTCGCAGAGTTCGCCGGCCCGCCCACGTCGCAGCCCGGCCCCACAGCGCTGGCAGGCACGGTCGGGTACGCCACGACTTCCGGTACCGGGATCGCCTCCCATGTGCGCTGCCGCCTCCCGTCGTCGGGCCAGTGCCCTCCAGTAGTGGATCTACCGTAATGGGCCAGGCCGCAGCCTTCCAAGCGGCCAGACCAGCCGACGTCACGGGATACGGCGGATCCGCATATGCCCAGACGGCCTACCCGGGCGGCCGGCGTGATGATCAGGGCGCGGCGGGACAGCGCAATGACGGTGTGGGCGGCGGCGCGACTCAGTTGCGCAGCAGCGATGGAACGGCTCTGCTGCGCAACACGACCGACGTGCCCGCCTGGTTGTCCTCCGGCTGCCCGATGGTGACGGTATCCACGCATGCCCGCATGAGGGGGATCCCGCGGCGGCGGTTCTCGTCGTGAATAGGTGGCGGGCGCCAACGTCCATGGTCGCGCACGATGACGGTGACCCGGCGACGCCCGGCCGGTGCCGCTTCGACCTCGCCGTCGATGTCCACCATCGCGGGGTATGGGTGGTCACAAAGATAGGCGTGTTCGACCGCGTTGCTCACGGCCTCGCTGATGGCCAGGACGAGGTCTTCCAGCTGGCCTGCCGGCCAGGACGACGCAGTGAGCCAGCGCCGCAGCCGGTGGCGGGCTACCGAGGGCGCGACCGGGTCCGCCGGCAATTGCAGGCACAGCGGCTGTCGCGGCGCTTCTCGGTAGCCGGGACGCCGATCGGAAGTCGACGTCCCGGGGCGCAAGGCGTCGTCATCGCCCGTCGTTGGCATCGGGGCGCAATTGTTGCCCTCGCCGCGGCCTCCCGCAACTTGATCAACCACGACGAGGCCGAGCCGGTCAGTGGCGTATCCAGCGGGTGACACCGGCGCGGTCGTCGGCGCGGCTGCTCGCATCAATGGCCGGTAGTGGCCAGGGTCGCACGTTGTACACGCCATTGATGCGAGCAGCCGCGAGGCAGACAAGGACACTCACGGTGACGAGGAGAATCTTGAGAGGGTCAGGTGAGCAGCCGGCACGTCCGCGATCAGGCGGTGGCCCCGTGGCGTTCGCGGTCGCCGTGGCGCTGGGTTTGACGTCGCAGGGCTGCGGGGCCCCGGCGACCCAGCCCGCCCCGGCGACCCAGCCGGCCGGCCCGAACGGGATCGCGGCCGGCCCGGAGGGGATTGCGCTGGAGACCGGGCCGGCGTTGGCGCCGGCGTCCACTGCTGCCGACGGTGCGCCGGTAGACGGGATCCGCTGTGACGCCAGCGAACAGGTCGCCTACCACATCCACAGTCACCTGCTGGTGTTCGTCAACGGTGAAGCGCAGAGCCTTCCCTACGGGATCGGCCTCGTGGAGCCGGTGGCGAACAAGACCGGGGCGAACGCCTTCGCGCACGCCACTCGCTGCTACTACTGGCTGCATGTGCACGCCGGCGACGGGATCATCCACATCGAGTCGCCCACCCAGCAGACTTACACATTGGGTCAGTTCTTCGCGCTCTGGCGGCAACCACTGAACGCGAACACCGTCGGCCCAGCCACCGGAGCAGTCACCGCCTACGTCAACGGTGAGCCGTTCACCGGCGACCCGGCCACGATTCCGCTGAAAGATCACGAGGCCATCCAGCTCGACGTCGGCACGCCCGCTCCGGCACCGGTGAGCGTGGACTGGTCGCACGCGCAGCTGTGAACCCGACCGTTCTCGCGCCGGCCACTACTGGAGCGCGCTACCTGCTTGCCATTTCGACCACGCCAGCGTCCAGTCGCCATAGGTGTCCCATACCGGTAGCGCCGGACCGCCGGAGTTGGTGATCTCCACTACGTCGCCGAGACCGAAGTGGTCGTAAAACCATTGCGCGTTGGCCGGGCTGAGGTTCACGCAGCCGTGTGAGACGTTGCTGTCGCCCTGCTGGCCGACCGACCAGGGCGCCGAGTGGACGAACTCGCCGTCGTTGGAGATCCGCTCGTCGAGGTCGACCTTTTCCCGGTAGTAGCCGGACTGACCCTTGCAGACACCGTAGGTACAGGAGTCCATGATGATGCTGGGCTGTCTGTCCGAAATCACGTGCGGACCGGTGTGGGTCGGGAACCCGGGAGAGCCGAGGCTGATCGGCATGGTCTTGACCAGCTGACCGTTGTCGAAGATCTGCATGGTCTTGGTGGCGCCGTCGGCCTTGGCGATCCACGCGTCGTGCACGCGGAAGGTCTCCGTGCGATCAGTTTGGCCGTAGACACCGTCGCCGAGGTCGATGCCATAAACCAGGGCCTTGACGGTCACCGTGCTGCCCGGCTTCCAGTAGCTGGGCGGCCGGTAGTGGACCTCGGTGTTCGACATCCAGAACCAGCTCCCAGGTTGGGGCGGGTCCGCGGTGACCTGCAGCACCTTCTCCGCCGCGGCCCGGTCGGTGACGGCCTCGTCGAAGCGGACCACGATCGGCTGACCGACACCCACCTCGGACTGGTCGCCGGCCGGAATCAGCGACGGGTAGGCCTGTGCCACCGGGGACAGCGTCGTCACAGTCTCGGTCCGCTGCACCGGCGCACGGCTGCCCACTGTCGCCGTCGCATCGATCCGGTAGCTCGAGCCGTAGCCGAGCGGTTCGGCCGAGGTCCACGTCGTACGGTCCTGGGACGGCGTGCCGCGCACGACCGTGCCACCCGCGACATTGACCATGGTGACCGAGGCCAGCGTGCCCTCCACGGCCCGAACGACGATCGGGGTCGTCGGGTTGATCGCCGCCGGGTCGGCCGGGAGGATCTGCACTGCGCGCTCCGGGGAGACGGGCGTGACCGCCGCAGCGGGAACACTGCCGCCCGCGGCATGGTTCGGGGTCAGGCCGGCCGGCCCGCCCAGCGCCAACCGCAGGCCGGCTCCCAGACCGGCTCCCATGGCGATGACCGCCAGCACGACGGCAGCAATCAGCATCCGGCGTCGCACCACGCTGCGGTTCACTGATCCCCCTTCGAAGTGGCCCCGGCGGTGAAGTCGGCGTCGGCGGTGACGGTGTTACGGCGGCCCTCCACCGCGGTGGTGAAGCGGTGCGGGGCAGCGGTGAAGCGGGCCTGGCAGTGGTCTGAGCAGAAGGAGAATTGCCGGCCGCCGTGGACTGCCTTCGCCGGCGCCGCCGCTGTCTCTACCTGCATACCGCAGACCGGGTCCTGTGCGTAGCCGCTGCCGCCGCCGAAACGCTCCCGGTTGTGGTAGAGCCAGTACAGCACGGCGAACACGGCCAGGGCGATGATATTGAGGATCGTGGTGTAGTTCCAGGTCACGCCACCCATCGCCACCGTCTGCGGGTGCCCGATGGGTACCAGGTGCAGTGCGGCGAAGAGGTATTCGGTGGCCAACCCTGAGATACTCATCACCGCCCAGAACACCGCCAGCAGCCGCAGGGTGAGCCGGGTGCCGTAGTACTTGCGGTAGATCAGCAGCAGCGGGAGCGTGATCAGGTCGGCGAAGACGAAGGAGATCACCCCGCCGAAGCTGATGCCGCCGACCCACAGCGCCGCTGCCAGCGGCACGTTCCCGATCGAGCAGACGAACGCCAGGATCGCCAGCAGCGGGCCCAGCGCCACGTTCTCCAGTGAGGACCAGAACCCGTGGCCGGTGAGGAACAGTGACTGCCAGACGCCGGTGGGCACCAGCACGGTGGCGAAGCCGGCGACGAGGAAGCCGATGAGCAGCTCCTTGCGCAGCATGGTCAGGTCGCTGATCGTGTAGCCGGCGGCGTCTGACCAGCCGGCCCGGCTGCGGATTCGTTCGGCCAGCGGCCGCCGCTGCTCCCCGTCGTCCGGGGCATCGTCCGCCTCGCGCCGGCCGGTGTTGAGCCGGGTGCGCGCGTCCTCGGCGTCTCGGCGGGGGATCACTCGAGGCAGCACCAGGGCGAGCAGGACGATCATGATCGTGCCGCCGACGAACTCCGCGAGGGCGAACTGCCAGCCCAATAGCAGCCACAACACGATGCCCAGCTCGACCACGAGGTTGGTGGACGCGAACATGAACACCATCGAGGCGGTGAAGTCCGCGCCTCGGGCGAACAGCGACTTGGCCAGTGCGGCGGCAGCGTACGAGCAGGACGAGGACACCATCCCGAGGAACCCGGCCCTACCCACCGTTGCCGGCCGGTGATCTCCCAGGACGCGACGCATCTGCCCCCGGCTGACGAACGCCTGCACCGCACCGGACAGGCCGAAACCGAGCACCAGCGCCCAGAGAGTCTCCCAGAACATCGAGAACGCCTCATAAAGGCTGTTGCCGATCGCGGTGAGCACGGTCATGACTTGACCAACCGGGCAATCGCCGCCGTGGCCTCGCGGACCTTCTCCTGCGCCAGCTCCCCGCCCTGCGCCGCGGCCTCGACCACGCAGTGCTTGAGGTGGTCATCGAGCAGCTCCAACGCGACCGCCTGCAGCGCCCGGGTGGTCGCGGAGACCTGGGTCAGCACATCGATGCAGTACTTGTCGCCCTCGACCATCCTGGCCAGGCCGCGGACCTGGCCCTCGATCCGCGCCAGCCGGGCCAGCAACGCGGCCTTGTCATCTATGTAGCCGTTCATCATCCGACCTCCTCACCCGACTGTAACCCATACCCCCTATGTGTATTCAGCCGGCCAGAGTCCCGGGCCCTGTGGTGACAGTCAGTCGTGGTCAGGAGCGCCGGTCAGGCGATGATCGGCCGCGGCCAGCACCTCGGCGACCAGCCGTCGTACATGCCCACCGCGTGCGGCGTATACGGAACGCCGTCCGTCACGTCGCATCGTGACCAGCCCGGCGAGTCTCAGCTTCGCCAGGTGCTGCGACACCGACGGCCTGGCCGCCCCCACCGCGGCGGTGAGGCTGCCCACGTCGTACTCACCAGTGCCCAGCAGCCACAACACCCGCAGCCGGGTCGGGTCCGCCAGCATCCGCAGCGCGGTCACCGCGGCCTCGATCTGAGCGCCGGTGGGTGGCTGTTGCGCGGCACTGGTCGTTGCCGCGTTGTCGCGTGCGTACATGAGCACCTATATTGTCACAGCAGCGGTTATCACGCGAAAGGCACCCGCCATGGTCAGCGATCACGGACACGGACACGGACACGGACGTGGCTGGCGCCTGTCGCACCTGATCACCCCGCACTCGCATGACAGCGCCGATAAGGTCGACGCCGCGATGGAGACGTCCCGCGACGGCATCCGCGCCTTGTGGATCTCCCTGGCCGTCCTCGGCGCCACCGCCGCCGTGCAGGGCCTGGTCGTGGCGGCGTCCGGGTCGGTGGCGCTGCTGGGCGACACCCTGCACAATGTCGCCGACGCCCTGACCGCCGTGCCGTTGGGGATCGCGTTCCTGCTCGGCCGCCGGGCCGCGACCCGCCGGTACACCTACGGCTTCGGCCGCGCCGAAGACCTGGCCGGCATCGTCATCGTGGCGATCATCGCCGCCTCGGCGGCGCTGGCCGGATACCAGGCGATCGAGCGGCTACTGCACCCCGCGGACGTCTCGCACCTGCTCGCGGTCAGCGCTGCGGCGGTGATCGGTTTCGTCGGCAACGAGACCGTCGCCCGCTACCGCATCCGGGTCGGCCGGCGGATCGGCTCCGCGGCGCTGGTCGCTGATGGGCTGCATGCCCGCACCGACGGGTTCACCTCTCTCGCGGTGCTGCTGGGTGCCGGTGGGGTAGCCATCGGCTGGCGGTGGGCCGACCCCGTCGTCGGCTTGGTCATCACCGCCGCGATCCTGCTGGTGGTCAAGGACGCCGCGCGGGAGATCTACCGGCGGCTGATGGACGCGGTCGATCCCGTCCTGGTGGACCAGGTTGAGGCTACCCTCCGGGCCACCCCCGGAGTGCTCGACGTCGGCGCGGTCCAGCTGCGCTGGATCGGCCACCGGTTACGCGCTGAATGCGATATCGCCGTGCCGGCTGACCTGACGGTTCTGGCCGCACACACCATCGCCGTGGAGGCCGAACACCGGCTCATCCATGCCGTGCCGCGGCTGACGTCGGCCATCGTGCACACCGACCCGCACTCCCGCGACGGCGCCGACCACCACGCCGACCTCGCCCACCACCGGCCGGCGCAGGATGGATCCACGCCCGTCGCGGACGTACGTTAGCTACGGGGCCTTGACTACGCCGATCAGATGCCCCTCCGGGTCGTTGAAGCCGGCTAGTCAGCGACAGGAACGATGACCCTGCCGAGCGGCGTGAGAGACACCGGGACCAGCTTGAGGTTCGCCACGGCCAGTGGGAGGCCGATGATCGTCACGGCCAGCGCGATGGCCGTGAGCACGTGGGCGATGGCCAACCAGAAACCGGCGAAGATGATCCAGATCACATTGCCGATCACCGAGGGTGCGCCGGCGTCGGCGCGTCGCACGAGCGTCCGGCCGAACGGCCACAACGCGAAGCTCGCGATCCGGAAGGAAGCCAACCCGAAGGGGATCGTGATGATCAGCAAGCAGCATACGATCCCGGCGAGTACGTACCCGAGCGCCATCCAGATACCACACAACAGCAACCAGATGATGTTGAGCAGGGTCCGCATGCCATCGAGTCTTCCAGGATTCCCCGTCCGATGCGGGGCGTCCCCTCGGCGGATGCCCGGTGCGGGAAGGGCAGCGGGTCCGGCCGCGGTTCGCGAACACGGCGGCAATGCTTCACCTGATGACACCGTGGCCGCGTTATTCCCGGATTCGGATGAGGTCGCGCGGAATGTTGAGGGGATTGCGGCGTGGTGGCCCGCCGAGCCAGGGCGGTGGGTGGAATTGCGGGATGCCGGTGGTCAGGTCGATCCGCCAGTGGGAATGGTGGATCAGGCGGTGATGGCGGCCGCACAGCGCAACGCAGTTCCCGACGCTGGTGGGGCCGTGATCAGCCCAATGAGTGCAATGGTGGATATCGCACCAGCGGGCCGGTACCGAACAGCCAGGAAAAGCGCATCCGCCGTCTCGGACGAGCACTGCGCGGCGGATCGCGGTCGGTACCGTGTAGCTGGCCCGGCCGATGTCCAGTGGCTCACCCCGGGCACCGAGCACCACCGGGATCACGCGGGCGTCACAGGCGATCCGGCGGGCGACGTCGGCGTTGATCGGGCCACCCAGGGCCAGTGAGGCCGCCCCGATCCGGCCCTGCAACACCGCCAGGCTCATCGTGACCACGACCTGGGGGCGTTCCCCACCTTCAGTGGGTAGGTCACCGGCCTCCAGCGCGCGCTGGGCGAGTTCGACCAGGGCGTCGGCGTCGCGTTGGGCCGCGTCGCGCAGGTCGACTTCGGTGTCGGTGGTCGGGCGGGGCGCGGCCAGCGGGCTCAACGCCGACCGGACGATCTCCGCAGCTTCCCGATCCAACCAGCCGCCCAGTTCATAGCCACCGTCGCGGTCGGTGAAGGTCAACCGTCGGCGGGTTTCGGGGGTGTCGTGAGGGCGTGGGCCGACTTGATCCAGGTAGGCGCGGATCCGGGTCCCCAACACCGCCAACTGCCCGGCATCCAACGTCCGGGCATGGGTCGCCAGTTCGGCTTCGACCTGCGCGCGGGTCTCGGCGCCGAGGTGTGGGGGAATGCGGGCCAGCACCGAGCGGATCACCCTGACGTCTGCGGCGCCGATGGCGTGCTCGGCGACTGCCGCCGCAGTCGCCGGCAACCGCGGTTCCACCGGCGCACCCCCCACCCCGCCGGTGGGGAGCACGTCGGCTGCGGCGGCGACCCGGGCCCGGGC
>JALYTS010000141.1 GCA_030854185.1 Actinomycetota bacterium
CTCGTGCTGTTGCACGAGTCCGCGTACTCGATCGCGAAGCCGCCCGGTAAGCAGCCGGTAGGGCGGCCGGGCGATCATCAGCGCGCGCCTCCGGCCGAGCGTGCGCAACCGTGGTTAGGCTGTTGCGTGCCCACCTGACGAGGAGCGTATCTGTGGCCGTCATTGAGGAGGTCGGTGCTCGCGAGATCTTGGATTCGCGCGGGAACCCCACTGTCGAGGTCGAGATCGCACTCGACGACGGCACGCTGGCGCATGCCGCGGTGCCCTCCGGGGCGTCCACCGGGCGACACGAGGCAGTCGAGCTGCGCGACGGTGATCCCCAGCGCTACCTCGGCAAAGGCGTTGAGTGCGCGGTCGCGGCGGTGCTCGATGAGATCGGGCCCGAACTCCTCGGCGTCGAGGCGATCGAACAGCGAGTAGTGGATCAGAAGCTGGTGGATCTCGACGGCACGCCCGACAAGTCCCGGCTGGGTGTCAACGCGATCCTCGGGGTGTCGCTGGCGGTCGCCAAGGCGGCCGCGGAGTCCAGCGGACTGGAGCTGTTCCGCTACGTCGGTGGCGTCAACGCGCACGTGCTGCCGGTCCCGATGCTCAACATCCTCAATGGTGGCGCACACGCCGACACCGGAGTGGACGTCCAGGAGTTCATGATCGCTCCGATCGGCGCGGAGTCGTTCCGCGAGGCGCTGCGCTGGGGCGCCGAGGTCTACCACGCTCTGAAGTCGGTGCTCAAGGCCAACGGGCTGCCCACCGGACTCGGGGACGAGGGCGGCTTCGCGCCCGATCTCCCGGCCAACTCCGATGCGCTGGACCTGATCGCCACCGCGGTGGACAAGGCTGGTTACACCCTCGGCCGGGACATCGCGCTGGCGATGGACGTGGCCGCCACCGAGTTCTTCGCCGACGGCGTCTACACCTTCGAGCGCAGCGCTCGCAACGCCGAGCAGATGATCGATTACTACACCGGACTGCTCGACGCCTATCCACTGGTGTCGATCGAAGATCCGCTGGCCGAAGACGACTGGGATGGCTGGGTGCGGCTTACCGCTGAGCTCGGTGATCGGGTGCAGATCGTCGGTGACGACCTGTTCGTGACCAACCCGGAGCGCTTGGAGGAGGGCATCGCCCGCAAAGCAGCCAACGCGCTGCTGGTGAAGGTCAACCAGATCGGCACCCTGTCGGAGACGCTGGACGCGGTGGCGCTCGCGCAATCCAACGGGTACCGCTGCATGCTCAGCCACCGTTCCGGCGAGACCGAGGACACCACGATCGCTGACCTGGCGGTGGCGATCGGCTGTGGGCAGATCAAGTCCGGAGCCCCGGCGCGGTCGGAGCGGGTGGCGAAGTACAACCAGTTGCTCCGCATCGAGGAGACCCTGGGTGACGCCGCCCGCTACGCCGGGGACCTGGCGTTCGCCCGGAACGCTGCGGAAGGCTAGGCCTGGTGGGCGGCGCTGAGCCGACCGGGCGCAGTGGTGCGCCCCAGCGCACCGTGGCGCCGCGTCCGCTGGTGGCACGGATCGGCTATGCGGTTGGCATCACCACGGCGCGCCGAGCCGCGCTGCTCGCTACGTTGGTCTTTGTGCTGATGCTGAGCGTGGCGGTGCCGCTGCGCAACTACGTGGGCCAGCGCGCCGAGCTTGCTGCGGTCTACGAGCAACAACAGATGCTCACCGACAAGATCGCGGAGTTGGAGCGCCGCCGCGGCCTGTTGGCCGACCCGCAGCACATCGAGACCCAGGCCCGGGAGCGGTTGCGCTACGTACTGCCTGGGCAAGCGCCATACCTGGTACAGCTCCCGCCCGGCACGATCGCGACCGGCAACACTGACGGTAACGGCACAGTCCAGGCGTCCCCGCAGCTGTGGTATGACCAGCTCTGGAAGTCGATCAACAGTGGGTGAGCCGGTGGACCGCGCCGACTGGGAGGCGGTCGCGGCGCAGCTGGGCCGCCCGCCGCGGGCGCTGCGGGCGGTTGCGCACCGCTGCCCCTGTGGACTGCCCAGCGTGGTGCAGACCCAGCCGCGACTGGATGACGGCACGCCGTTCCCCACCCTCTACTACCTGACCTGCCGCCGCCTCGCCGGGTTGGTGGCGCGGATCGAGGCCACCGGCGTGATGCAGGAGATGACCGAACGGCTCGCGACGGATCCGCAGCTCGCGCAGGCCTACCGCAGCGCGCACGAGTCCTACCTTGCCGAGCGCGACGCGGTGGAGCCGCTGGGCACCCAGGTCAGCGCAGGCGGCATGCCGGATCGGGTCAAATGCCTCCACGTCCACGTCGCCCACGCCCTAGCCCGCGGTCCCGGCGTCAACCCCTTCGGCGACGAGGCCCTCACCCACATCACCCGCTGGTGGCTCCCCACTCCCTGCATAGCGGTGTAGAGGAGGTGGAGATGGTGCGGGTGGCGGCGATTGACTGTGGGACCAACTCGATCCGGCTCCTGGTCTCCGACCGGACGGTTTCGGGGTTGGTGGATGTGCATCGGGAGATGCGCATCGTGCGGCTCGGCCAGAACGTCGACGCCACCGGTCGACTGGCTACCGACGCTCTGGAACGCACCCGGGTGGCACTGGCTGACTACGCCGCCATCGCGCGGCGCGCCGGGGCTCAGCGCGTCCGGATGGTCGCCACGTCGGCCACCCGGGACGCCGCCAATCGGGAGGACTTCTTCACGATGGTCCGACAAACCCTCGGTACCGACGCCGAGGTGATCACCGGAGATGAAGAGGCCCGGCTGTCGTTCACCGGCGCGGTCGGCGGCCTGGACCCCGCTGACGGTCCGTTTCTGGTCGTCGATGTCGGTGGCGGGTCCACCGAGGTGGTTCTGGGCAATTGGGATGGTGCGCGGGCGGATGTCACCGCGGCACGGTCGGTGAACGTGGGATGTGTCCGGATCACCGAGCGGCACCTCCGCTGCGACCCGCCAACACCCGACGAAGTCAGTGCCGCTGAGCAGTTCGCGGGGCGAACCCTGCAAGAGGCTTTCGCCGCGGTACCGGTGGACAAGGCCCGCACCTGGATCGGTGTGGCAGGCACCGTCACCACGCTGTCGGCGATCGCTCAGCAGCTGCCCGCTTATGAGCCTGAGCGCACCCACCTGTCCCGCCTGCCACTGGAGCAGGTGCGCGGCACCGTCGAGTATCTGCTGGCGTCGACGCATCAGCAACGGGCCGGCAATCCCGTCATCCACCCCGGCCGCGTCGATGTGATCGCCGGTGGTGCGCTCATCGTGCGGGTGCTCGCGGAGGAACTGCATACCCGCGCCGGCATCAGCGAGCTCGTGGTCAGCGAGCACGACATCCTCGACGGCATCGCACTTGGCCTGAGCTGATGTGCACCGAGCTGGACATGCTGGACGACGAGATAACCGGGTGCCGCGCCTGCCCGCGCCTGGTGGCCTGGCGGGAGAAAGTCGCCGTCGACAAGCGTGCCGCCTACCGCGACCAGACCTACTGGGGACGCCCGGTTCCAGGGTTCGGACCGCCCGACGCCGCGCTGGCCATCGTCGGGCTCGCGCCGGCCGCGCACGGCGGCAACCGGACCGGCCGGATCTTCACCGGGGATCGCTCCGGCGACGTGCTCTACGCCGCGCTGCACACCGTTGGTCTGGCCAACCAGCCGACCGCCACCCACCGCGGCGACGGGCTGGCGCTGCACCGGACCAGGATCACCGCCCCGGTACGGTGTGCACCCCCGGCCAACAAACCCACTCCCACCGAGCGCGATACCTGCCGCCCGTGGCTGATCCGCGAGCTGCAACTGCTGCGCCCGACGCTGCGTGCGGTGGTCGTGCTCGGTGCTTTCGGCTGGCAGGCGCTGTTGCCGGCACTGAGCGCCGTCGGCTGGCCGGTGCCCACTCCGCGGCCCCGTTTCGGGCATGGCGCCGAGGTCGCCCTGGATGGGCTGCACCTGCTCGGCTGCTACCACGTCAGCCAGCAGAACACCTTCACCGGCCGGCTCACCCCGGCGATGCTGGTCGATGTGCTGCGCCGGGCGGCTGAACTGGCCGGGATCGGTGCCGCACCCACCTGATCCGGCGAGGAACCGCTGCTTCTTGATCCGCCCCGGGGCGACGCGGATACCCTTAGCGCAGGCCCCCGTAGCCCAACCGGCAGAGGCAGGCCCCTTAAAAGGGCCACAGGTGTGGGTTCGACTCCCACCGGGGGCACCTGTGCCTACCTCCCTGTAGGCCCCGTGACCTGCTCGAATGAGGTCGCTGATCGCAAGCGCGTAGCGTGAGTGTTCTGCGGCCGCTGAGCCGTCGACGCAGGGGAAAACGGTGGTATCAGCGCACGATCAGAATGAACGGCGCAGGAACGGGTTGAGCGGCTCAGAACCGGGGGAGGGTCAGGCCGCCGACGCGGTCGCGGCCCAGGTCAGCGCACTGCAACACACCCCCGGTCGGTCCGGTAGGACCGTTCCCAGGTCACCGTTCTTCATCGGCCTGAGCGCCGCTGCCGGCGTCGCGGTCACCGTCGGCATCGTTGAAATGATCATCACTGTTCGGGACGTGCTGGTGCTGATCGGGCTGGCGCTGTTCCTCGCGATCGGGCTGGAACCTGTGGTGTCGTTCCTGACTCGGCACAAGTTCCCGCGGTGGGCGGCGGTGATCACCGTGCTCGTGACGGGTCTGGCGGTGGTGGGTGGGTTCCTCGCCGCGGCGATCCCCCCGTTAGCTCGGCAAGCTACCCAGTTCGTCACGCAAGCCCCGACCATGGTGCCCCAGCTACTGAACCGCAATCGGTTCCTGAGCCAGCTCAACGAGCGTTTCCATGTGCAGCAACGCGTGCAGCAGACCCTCAGTGGAGATGCCTCCGGTTTGGTCAACGGCGTCCTCGGCGCTGGCCAGGTCGTGTTCAGCGCGCTGGCCAGCGCCCTGATCCTGGTAGTGCTCACCATGTACTTCGTGGCCGACCTGCCCCGCATCCGCGCGACCCTCTACCGGCTGGTGCCCTATTCCCGCCGTGCGCGCGCAATCCTGCTCGGCGATGAGATATTCGCCAACGTCGGTGGCTACGTGCTGGGTAACCTGCTGATCTCGCTGATCGCCGGGCTCCTCACTTTCACCTTCCTGGTGATCTTTGGAGTGCCTTACTCGCTGTTGCTGAGTATCTTCGTGGCGATCCTGGACCTGGTCCCGGTGATCGGCTCCACCCTCGCGGGTATGGTGGTGAGCTTGGTTGCGTTGAGCGTGTCACTGCCGGTCTGCCTGGCCACCATCGGGTTTTTCGTCGTCTACCGGCTGATCGAGGACTACCTGCTGGTTCCCCGGATCATCGGCCGCGCGGTCAAGGTACCGGCCCTGGTGACCGTCGTGGCGGTCCTGCTGGGGGGCGCGCTGCTGGGCATCGTGGGTGCCCTGGTCGCCATCCCCGCCGCCGCGGCCCTGCTCCTGCTGGCTCGAGAAATCCTCTTCCCTCGTCTCGACCGCACCTGACCCGAGCACGTGGGTGGCGAGCCGAACGGTCTCAGGCTCGGGGCGCCGCCCGGGCTTCAGCGGCCCAGATGGCCATCACGGCCGCAGAGGTGCTGCGGCATCTAACCGTGAGATCATCATCCCAGAGCAGGTTCCAGAGCCGGTCGATCTGCGGTGGCGCGCCGCTGATGCAATAGCCGGTGGCGTTCGCGGCGGCGGTGTGGTGACAAAACTTGGTTACCGCAGGTGAGCCGCTGTGTTGTGCACAGCGGGGGCGGCGAGCACATCGGTGGCCAGGTCGGTTTCGACGACCTGCCGGGCCACTTCGGATAGCAGCGCATTGCGGCTGCGGGCGTAGCGGCGCAGCCGGTCGAAGGCCGCGGTCATGGTCAGGTTCCCGCGCTGGGCGAGCACCCCCTTGGCCTGCTCGATGATCACCCGATTGTTCAGCGCGGTCTGCAACTGCTCGGTGACCACCTCACCGTGACGGACGGCGCGTTCGGACAGGATCCCGATCGTCGCCACGTCGGCGAGTGCTTGGCCCAGCGCGAGGTCAGCCTCAGACAGGCTCCTCGGTAGGCGGTGATACAGGTTCATCGCGCCGATCGCCTCGCCGCGCAGCCGCAGCGGCAGCGCATGCACCGACCGGTAGGCCCCCCGGCTCTCGACGGCGGCCACGAACACCGGCCACCGTCCGGCCGCGTCGGCCAGATCCGGGACGCTCACCGGCGTTTGGGTGCGGAAGCACTCCACGCAGGGTCCCTGGTCGGCCTCGAGCTGCATCAGTTCCATCACATCGGCGTCCTCGTGCGAGGAGGCCACCACATGCAGCGTGCGCAAGGAGTCGACCAGCATGATTCCGGCCGCGTCGGCGGCCAGCAGTTCGACGCTGTAGCCCACCAAGCGGTCCAACAGATCGATCATGTCGTAGTCGGCCACCAGGGTGTCCGCGAGCCCGACAAATGCCCTACTCAGCAGCTGTTCGCGACCGCTTCCCATCTGACTCACCAGATCCTCTCCGCCAAGCACTGGCCCTGGTGTCGCCCATCAGGAGCCGCTGCGTCAGCTTTCGGGTCACACCATGTCCGGAGTGAAGCACAGCCGCCGGGACACCACGTCGTGGGCGACGTGGCTGAGCAACCGCTGCTCGACGAAAGCATAGGCCCGCATCCGGGCCAGCGCGTCGGTCGCGCTGATCCCGAGCTGGACCAGCACCATGCCGGTGGCCTGGTGGATCTCCGCGTGGCCGTGCAACGAATGGTCCAGCCACGCTCCGCCACCGGGATCGGTACGCACCCCGAGGAACATCAGCGTGGCCATGTTCGCGGCACTGATCGCGTCCCGTAACTGAGCGTCGCTCAGCGAACCCGGAGCCTTGCGATAGAGGTCCATCACTCCGAGGTTGGTCGTTCCCCACTGCAACGGCATCGCGAACAGCGCGCCCACCTCGGACTGCTCCATCACCGCGGCGGCGAAGATCGGCCAGTGGCTCGCTTCGATGCCCTGGTGCAGGTCAGGCACCAGTACCGGCCGTCCGGACACTGCCGCCTCCATGCAGGCTCCCTCGCCCAGGGTGAACTGGAGATCTTCCAGCAGTTTCGCCGTCGCATCCGTGGCCCACATCGTCTCGCGTGAGGTGCTCGCGGTCAGCAGCGAGATGGCCGCGCCGTCCACGTCCAAGCCCAGCACACACGCCTGACAGATCTGCTCGGCCAGCTCGTGGTCACTGTCGACGTCGCGAGCGATCGCCAGCAACGCCTGGGCCACCGTGCCCAGCTCAGCCATTCGGACCGACCCCACCACGCGGGCTCTCACCGAGTACTCTCATGGCAGCCAGCCCCCGTCAGTCCGGGTCAGATCGCGGAGCGGAGCGCGACGGGGACTAGATCGGCACCGACAGACCCCCCGTACGCTACACCGTCAGGACACAGCCAGGGCGATCTGCGGCCTGGGGTACCGCAGTCCCAGGTCGGCCGTGAGCCCGACGACGGCCTGGTCGATCCGGCGCAGGTGGCGCAGCACCGCGAGCACGCGCTCCCGCTCGGCGGGTGGGTAGTCGGCCACCGCGTCCTCCGCGCAGTCGAGCGGCTGCTGCGCGGAGGCCACCTCGTCGGTACGGTCACCGTCGGCCACCGCGGCAGCGAGCGCGTCGACGTTGTTCCGCAGCTGAGCTGTGGCGTCGCACAGTCCGGGTCGCAGCGCCGCTGGATTGGTGAGCGGGATCTCGCACAGCCGGGCCAGCCCCCGCGCGTAGTGGTCGCAGGCCTGCAGCACCCGCAGGCCGTGTCGTACCCCGGAACGCCCCGCGATCCCGGCCAGGCCGTGGGTGAGCGGCTTCGCGCTGGTCCGCAGGGTACGCATGTTCTCACCCAGTGTGCGCGCCTCGCCGACCAGGCCGGTGCCATCAGCGTCACCGAGCAGGCTGTCCACCGCATGGCACAGCAGCTCACCCACCCCATCCAGGACTGTGCGAACGTTCCCTCCGACGGTGCTCCGGGTACTTGTCGGCAGCACGAGATAGGCCACCACGATGCCGATCACCGCGCCCGCCGCCGTCTCCTCCAGCCGCACCAGCAGCAGCCCGACGCTGAACTGGCCGAGCAACCCGTAGAGCAGTGCCAGCATCATCGTGATCCAGAAGATCATGAACGCCGGGGAGACCTGCGCCAGGTAGAACGCAAAGAAGATGCAGACACCAATGAGTACCAGCGAGATCGTTCCATCGCCGCCGACCAATACCGCGACGAGCACCCCGGCGACCACGCCGCCAACCGTGCCCAGCATTCGCTGCCATCCCTTGCTCAGCGTCTCACCGCTGGACACCGTGCCGGCGTAGATGACGAACGCGGTGATCGCTGCCCAGTACCAGCGGGTGGGCGAGATCAGCTCGCCCGCCACGATGGCCAGCGTGCCGGCCACCCCGACCTGGACCGACTGCCGCGTCGTGACCCGTAGCCAGCCCGTGGGCTCGCCGTCCCCGGCCGGCCCGTCTCGCTCCCCAGCGACGTCGGGACCGTGAGAGGGCGGCTCGTCCGGCTCGTCCACGGCGGCCGGCGCCACGTCTGACAGCGGGATGGCGCATACGGCCCGGACGACGGCCACCACGGCATTTCGCAGCCGGTTGACCACCGCGTCATCGAGCGGTTCGGTGGTTGAGAGCTGGTCGGCGAGGGCACGGACTCGGTCGTTGAGCTCTGGGGGTCGCTCGGTGCGCAACGCGACTCGCAGCTGTACGAGTACGTCGGCCAGCCCATGGCGGGCTGCCCGATGGCAATCGGCCCCAGATGCTTCGCGACCGTGGTCCAGGACCTGCGCGGTCAACCCGCACAGCTGCTCGGTGGCCAGTTCGGCGTCGAACACCCGCAGCGCAGCCTCGCTGCCCACCCTGTCGTCGATGCGGTCCTCCACCATCAGCGCGGCGTCGTTGAGCCTGATCAGCAGGTGCTGCAGCCGGCGCCCGGATCGCGGCGTCAGCGATCCGTCGACCAGCCGGTCGGCTACAGCGCCGACGACCGCGCCGAGCCGGGCGCGGAAGGCTCGCAGCAGCCGGGCCAGCTCTCGCTCCGGGCGGTCCCGGACCACGACATTGCGCATCAGCAGGCTGCATGCCACCCCGATGATGACCGCGACCGCCAGCGCGGGCAGCTGCGTGAGGGTGGCGTGCAGGAAAAGTGCGAAGAAGTACGAGATGAACGCGACCATGCCCAGCGCTGTCCCGCGCGGGCCGAACCGGCGCACGTACACCGCCACCATCATGATCACCACAAACACCGCATCGCCGGCGAACAGCTGCGGTGCCAGCAGCGCCCCGAGCGCCACCGCCGCGACCGCCGGCAGCGGCAACAACACCGTGGTGAGCACCCGCTGCCGAAGCTCCTGGTCGGTGACGGCCACCGAGGAGATCATCGCGATCACCACGCCGAGTAGCGCTATCGTGATTGGCTGGCCGGTCAGCGTGGCCAGCCCGGCGAGCACCACCAGAGCCAGGACCACCGTGGCCACCGTGGTCGCGGCCATCCGCAGCCGCAACGACCCGGGATCCGACGCCACCAGCCAGTCCCGCGCCCGGGCGACCACGTCAGTAGGCACGCACCGATCGTCGCACGGGCCGGGTCGTACCTCCGCAAGGTACTGGTCTGCCTCCAGGGTCAGTGGGGAAGGGACAACAGACGCCGCAGACGCCCGCTACCTGAGTCGTCCGGCGGCCGTGGCGGCAGCCCACCACAGGCTGGGTCAGCGCTGTTCGCAGCCGGTGGTGGGCTGCGTTGGTAGAATCTCGAACAGTTGGTTCAGGCCGGTTACCTCCAGTGGGACGGCCACTGCACGTCCACTGGTGCCGCTGAGCTGAAGCGTTGTTCCTGTCGCGATGGCATTCCCCCGGGCCCAGATCAGTACGGACAGACCGGTTGAGCCCATGAAGGAGACTCCGCCGAGATCAATGATCACACGATCAGGTCGGGTGGCGAGCAGTTCTTCGAGGCGATCTTGTAGTGGTGGTCCGGTCAGCATGTCCAGCTCACCGGCGATGTGGATCACTAGGACTCCCTGCGCCACCTGCTGCACGTCCACGGCGAGCAGCCCGTTGTCGATGTAGTTGAGGGGTTCGGCGCTCGGCCCAGGGTGGATTGGAAGGCCGGGGGCTCCCTCAGCGACCATAAAGCCCCTTTCCCAGTTTTCAGAGTGCGAATAACACCGGCGCAACGCCAGCCCAGCCTGCCGCAGCGGGCGGTCAACAGCAATCGAAAACACACAAAGGGGCTTGATCGCCTCGCCGTCCAGTCAGCTCTGCGGGCCTGCTCCAACCGCACTCCATACACACACCCGAAGAGCATTAGCTCGCATCGATTCAACTTGTGCGGGCGCTAGGGTGCTGCGATGCTTACTTAGCCCAAACGGGCTACGGTGTGCGCGCGGC